>NZ_JBQKGW010000006.1:0-169810 GCF_052118625.1 Porcincola sp. LCP21S3_C12
ACACCGATCTCTTCTGCCAGTAGCCGTTCAATGATCTTTACTTTTTCTATCGGATCAATTTTGCTTTTCCTAGACATAGAAATACCCCCAAGTAGGTTTTATATTTCATTGACCTACTTGGGGGTAGCATATCATTCCCAAAAGGGAAGCAGGGGCGGCTTTTTGTCTGAAATCCACGATCTTTCACTCGCTGACAGCTGCACAGACAGCCTTCACACATGTTTGTACAGCAAAAAATGGTGATAAGGACCGCTTTTTCGTAGCTCATTTCCGAACCTTATGCTACTATTTGATCCGGAATTGCATGTGTGTCTGAACGTATGCTTCAATTTTCATGAAATGAAAGGTGATGCCATCATGGCTTATACCTATATGCTCCGGTGCTGCGACGGTTCCCTGTACACCGGCTGGACAAATGATCTCGGGAAGCGGCTTGCGGCGCACAGGTCCGGAAAAGGAGCCCGGTATACCAAAAGCCACCGTCCGGTTTCCCTTGCCTACTTCGAGTGCATGCCTTCAAAGGAAGATGCCATGCGCCGTGAATACCAGATCAAGCAGCTGACCCGACAGGAGAAGGAGGCACTGATCGCCGCCCTTCCCGCCGGCATCCTTCAGCAGATCGAAAGGATCAACCATTCTATTATTTGACTTCTCCGCCGAGAATCGCATCGACCGCAGCCTTTGTGACCTTGTATCCGTTCTCCATGGAGGTCGGGAAGATATCGAACGTCTCCGCAGAATCTCCGGTAGGCGCCTTTTCATCCCCCCAAAGGGTTCCAGGTGTATTTCCGCTCATGAAGACATCCGTGTTGACGGAATCACGGATAATCAGGAAACGATCAAGCAGTCCATAGCGGTCCGCAACATCTGCCAGCGCCACATCTTCCATCTCGGTTGTTGCATATGGATCCGGGCAGTCATAGGTCTTCGCAATCAGGACCGCATTGGCATGATCGTACTTTCCCTTCCAGTAATTGTCCCCGGTGACGGTCGTGCCCTTCAGAACCTTCGGATCTCTGACCGCCCAGTCTGCATCATCAAATTCATCCTTCATGAACTTCCGGGTCTGGTCAGTTGTCTCCAGCTTGACGTCCTTGGTCACTTCATAAACCTGATCCGTGAGAGCCGTGTTCAAATGCTTGAATGCGGAACCATCATAGCTTGCATCATGATACCAGGTCGTCTCGCTGTCAGAATTCGTCATCTCACGAATATCTGCCTTATGTCCCAGATCATAATCGACCGCAGAAGTGATGATAAATACATCCCCCATCGTCCCATATTCAATGGCTGATCCGGCGCAGCCGACGCTGATGATATATGTATCTGTAAAATCAAAGCGTGCGTCATTCAGAATGGATGTCAGGCTGGTCGCGGCATTCACCTTGCCCATCCCGGTGACATAAAGTGCCACGCCATCCTTGACATAGAGCTTGGATCCACTGAGACTTCCGGCAATGTCATAAGCCTCTCCGCCTTCGCAGTATTCCTTGTAAAGAAGTTCGCCCTCTCCTACCTTCCCGTCATCCAGGGTTCCGATCTCAAACTTCGGGAGCAGAAGAACCTTGATTTTCTCCTGCCCTGCAACAGCCTGAGCCGTCAGCGGGTTCTCCGTTTCCTCAGCAGCTGCCTCTGTCCCTGCTACCTCTGTCCCTGCTGTCTCTGTCTGTACAGCCGCTGCCTCCGTCGTCAGCTCTGTGCTCTCGGCCATCACCGGCATCTGCGTCAGACCAAACGTCATCCCCAGCACCATCATAGCAGCCAGAAGTCTCTTTTTCATTCAGCTCTCCTCCCATTCCTTGTTGTCATTATGAACCTGTCATCGGGATACAAATTTCATGGTTCACATCATAATGTTTTGAAGAATCGGAGTCAATGCCAAATTTATTTTCTTGTATTCGAACTATATTTCTGATCAGTTCGGAAACAGGCTGTTTTTTTACACATTTTTCAGTTATCTGTCTTTTTAAACTTGAACATCCCATACCTGCTTCCACTGTCAATGTCGAAGGCCTCAATATTGAGCTCTTCTCCTGGATTCATCTTATTAAGCATGATTCTGGTCTTATATCCATCCCCATCAGCGTTTATCCCGGATCCTCCATAACTGTCAACCGTTTTCCCGGCACTGTCGACAATCCTGAATTCCAGATTATCACTGTCGCCTCCCGGTGTCATATTTTCATCTGTGAAGTAGATATCCACATATGTCCCCAGATCTGTCTGAATGACATCGGCCCGCTGGATTTTGAAAAACAACTCCTCTCCAGAATTTGCTTTCTGGAGTCCATCCTCCGCCTCATAGTGAATGGTCTTTGTCGTCCCCATATCCTGCAGTGCCATGGATGCTGACAGCCTCATCGCATCTTCCGTTCCAGCTGGACGCGCCGTCGCAGTGATTTCAACCTTTTTATTCTTTACATCAGACTGTACGCCACAGGATATGAAAATATCCATCACATCATCCGAAACAGACCTGAAATCCATTGACTGTTCAAAAATCCCAAGCTTTTCCATGTTGGAAATAATACATCCCGTATTGATCATAGTCAGTTTATGTTCCTCTGCATACTCCCCCGCATTCTGATCAGACAGAACACTCCAGTTGCTCATATTGTCTTCTGGTAGTGCGTCTTCAGGAACAAGCAGATACTTTCCCTTCTCCCGTGCACTCAGTTCGCACACAAGTGCAATACTCTCACTGTCACACAGCGCTTCCCGAACCTGAAGATCTACAATTGTATTGTTCTGATTCTGATCCATATCAGGGTTTATAACAATCTGCTCTGCCGCGCTCTCAGGAATTGACCTGCCGACCCTTCCGACAAAGTCCAGAATTCCGAAATAATGTCCGGCAGCAAAAACGCCCATTCCGATCATCAATGTTGCCACAAGCACTGCGGCAGCAACCCTGCTTCCCCTTTTCCTGTATTTCCGAGACGTTAAATTCTGTTCATTGTTCCTCATCTTCCTGACCTCCTCATGAATTTCTGAAGAGGCATGCAGATACGAAAATGTATTTCTGAACTTTTCCCTTGTCGTCATTCCTCACACCTCCTCCAGATAAATCTTTAGTTTCGCCCTTGCTCGCGAAAGTCTTGTGCTGACAGTGTTTTCAGTGATCCCAAGCAGCCCGGCAATCTCCCTTGTTGAATAGCCATCGAAGTAAAACAGCATCAGCGGAACACGATATTTCCTGTCCAGCCTCATGACCGCCTCAAATAGTTCTCGGTAATCCGGCTGCTCAAAATGAAGACTTTCAGCATATTTTTCGATATCATCTTCTCTGTGCCAGGGCGTTCTGAAAAATGACTTGCACGCATTGACTGTCACCCGGATCAGCCAGTTTCTCAGATGTTCTTCAGACTGAAACGAATTGTCTGTCCGATATAACTTCATCAGGACATCCTGGGTAATATCGTTGGCGTCATCTGCATTTCTAAGCCAGCTGTAGGCAATCCGGTAGATGGTATCCATGTATCTTTCTGCCGCCACGGCAAATTGTGAATTGTCCACGTTGTCCTCCCTCATAAAGGCCTTTATATTTATAATACGCGTGACGTCCCTAATATCTTTCACTTATGTAACAACATCACAGAACTCCTCCTAGCCGGATGCTATAATGACCTCACAAAGCAGAAAGCAAGCCAGCCGCCCCTCCCCCGAAACGGTCGGACGATCAGGCTCCGCATGCAGACGCCGCTAGCCGCGGCTCCCGCAGGCGGGTTTCATCAATATAAAGGAGGATTCACAGATGTCTGTTATCAATATCACTCAGAATACCTATCAGCAGGAAGTATTGAACAATGAAAAGCCAGTTCTTCTGGACTTCTGGGCGCCCTGGTGCGGATACTGCCGCAGAATCGCCCCGGCGTTCGACAAAATTGCTGACGAGTATGCTGACACACTTGTCGCTGCAAAAATAAATGTCGACGACGAGCCGGATCTTGCAGCTGCAGAGAAGGTCGAGGTCATCCCGACTCTCATCCTCTACAAGGCCGGCAAGGTAGTTGATTCTATCGTGGCTCCAGATTCAAAGGCTGCAATCGACCGGTTCCTCAAGGAAGCGCTTTCCAAATAACAGGAGGTCAGAAATATGAGTGAGAAGCACATATACGATATGGTGGTCATCGGCGGGGGTCCCGCCGGTTACACTACCGCCCTGTACGCAGCCAGAGCCGGCCTGGACGTCGTCGTGCTTGAGAAGCTCTCTGCCGGCGGCCAGATGGCACTGACAACCCAGATTGACAATTATCCCGGCTTTGACGAAGGCGTTGACGGTTTTGAACTTGCAGAAAAGATGCAAAGACAGGCGGAGCGATTCGGAAGCAAAAGCGAATTCGCAGATGTAACCGACATGGATCTGACGAAGGATGTGCGCGTGATCCGGACGGAAGACGGCGAGTATTATGCCCGGACGGTTGTCATCGCGACCGGCGCGGATCCCAGAGAGCTCGGGCTTCCAGGGGAGAAAATGCTCGTCGGAAAAGGACTTGCCTACTGCGCATCCTGCGACGGGATGTTCTATAAAGGCAAGGATGTTGCGGTTGTCGGCGGAGGCAATACGGCCGCTGCTGACGCTCTTCTCCTGAGCCGTATTGCCAGGACGGTTACGCTGATTCACCGCAGAGATACGCTCCGCGCCACAAAGATCTATCATGAACCACTGATGAAGGCGGAAAATGTGAACTTTGTCTGGAACAGCACTGTCACAGAGCTTCTGCATGATGAAAAACTGACCGGTCTCCGTCTGAAAAATGTCCAGACCGGTGAGCTCAGCACGCTTCCATGTGACGGTGTCTTTGTCAGCATCGGCCGGAAGCCCTCGACATCCTTTGTGAAGGGAGAGCTTGCGCTTGACCCGGGCGGCTATATCATCGCCGGGGAGAACACCCAGACCAGCGTTCCCGGCGTCTTTGCCGTTGGGGATGTCCGGACCAAGTCTGTCCGTCAGATCGTGACGGCAGTAGCGGACGGCGCTGTGGCTGTCCACATGGCGGAGGAATACCTGGCAGATCAAAACAATTGAGAAATAAAAAGAGATCCGGAAAGCACTATACAGTGCTATCCGGATCTCTGCTTTTAGAAGCAGGGGATGAGAGAATCGAACTCCCGCCAAAGGTTTTGGAGACCCCTATCATACCATTTGACCAATCCCCTATCACGCCAATACACCTTCCGGTTTAATGGCGACTTTTTATTTATACCATAGTAAGCTCGCAGATGTCAAGTATCGAGTTCTGCCTGCCTTGTTCATCTTTTGTTCTTTTCATAATTCCCTCTTCCCAATCTAAAAGATCTGTGCTATATTGATTTTGCGCAATATAATTTATATCAATTAACAACCATAGATCACCGATTTCACAAGCTTATTGAAAAACAGCCTGCAGTGCAGAGAAAGGAAACCGTTATGAATATCTATGATTACACTGTTACAGACCGCAGCGGCAACGAGGTTTCGCTGAAGCAGTTCGAAGGAAAGGTTCTCATCATTGTCAACACAGCGACCGGCTGCGGATTTACGCCGCACTACAAACCGCTGGAGGAGATGTACGAAAAGTACCATGATCAGGGTCTGGAGATTCTGGATATTCCCTGCAACCAGTTTGCCGGCCAGACACCCGGTACAGATGAGGAAGTGCACTCTTTCTGCACACTGAAGTACCATACACAGTTTGACCAGATGCACAAGTCCGATGTCAATGGTCCGAATGCACTTCCGCTCTACACCTACCTCAAGAGCTGCCAGCCGTTCCAGGGCTTTGGCAAGGGACCGAAGGCACTGATGATGAGCACCATGCTGAAGAAGATCGACAAGGATTACAAGAACAATCCGGATATCAAGTGGAACTTCACTAAATTCATCGTGGATCGGACAGGGAAAGTCACAGCACGTTTTGAACCAACCCAGAGTATGGAGGACGTCGAGAAGTACGTTGTATCACTCCTCTAAAATTCAGTTTTCCCATAGAATCGAAAAACGAGAAACCGCACCAGCGGTTTCTCGTTTTTTTCAGTGGAGACGGTAGGACTCGAACCTATGACCTACTACACGTCAAGCAGTTGCTCTCCCAGCTGAGCTACGTCTCCTGATACTTTCCTCGCCCTTTCGGCAAATCAGTACCTTCTTACTATGCCACAGACGAGGAATAATTGCAAGCTTTTTTTACACAAAAGATACAGCTTTCCCGATTTTTTTGACACTGCTTCCGAAGGAAAGCGTTCCGCTGACCTCGAATGTTCCGGGCGTATAGAGTGCGCCCTCGATTTTCCGGACAATTGTGGTAACAGCCTTCTCCGCGATCTCCTCCAGATTCACCCTGCAGCTTGTCAGCTGCAGACCGGATAGATGGTCCGGTAAAAAGTCTTCAAACCCGGCCAGGGAGACATCCCTCGGAACGGTCAGGCCATCCTGCTGAAGACGTGCGGCAAAGCAGCTGGCAGATGTATCGCTGCTGCAGAGATATGCCGTCGGCATGTCCTCTCTGTCGATATTGAAATATCGCTCCGGGTTGAAATCTCCGGTCTTCGGATCGCGGTCGTCGAGAACATAGGCGGGATTTACCTCCATGCCATGCGCCATCAGCGACTTGACGTAGCCTAAAAACCGGTCGTCAACCGCATCCGTCAATGTCCGCGTTCCGATAAAACCAATCTTCCTGTGCCCCATCGAAAACAGGTAGTTAGTCAGCTGATACGCCATCCGGAGATTGTCCGTGACAATGCTGTCTTTGCCATCCCCGATTCCCGGCGCATCAAGAAACAGATATGGAACCTTCGTTGCATCTACCATGGCCTTTCCATACTTCTCATGGAACGATCCGAGAAATATGATGCCCCTTACCTGTCCGCCCTGAATCAGTCCGGGGACCCTGCTTCCATCCTGTTCTTTCTCACTGACGACCTCCAGAACCGGGAGGTTTCCTCTGTCTCTTGCCTTTCTGGAGAGTTCCTGGAAGTATGCCCAGTAATAGGACTGTCTTCCGCTGAAAAGATTCTCCGGTACAACCACGCCGATCGTATAGCTCTTCTTCTGGCCGGGCGTCACCGTTGTCTTCTGGTATCCCATGTCCGCTGCGAGCTTTCTGATCTCATCACGCTTCCGCTCACTGACACCCTTCTGCCCTGAAAGAGCCTTCGATACAGTTACTGTGCTGACTCCTATCCTCTTTGCAATATCCGAGAGACGAACTGTCTTCCCCATGATGCCTTCTTTCTGTCTCCTGAAACTTCCCCATATTCCCGGAAAATTATAAACTGCTACATAGTGATACTATGAAATCGACTGATCGCTGTCAAGAATAATTATGTACTGTTTGTGTATTTTGTTTATGTTCAAGTCTCCCCTCTATATTAATTGCCTATTCGAAATATTTGTATCCTGTCGGACATTCATTTGCGTCACTTGAACATCTCAAGTATCCATACCGCCCGGTCTCACTTCAGCTTCACAATCGTCACGCCTGCGTCGCCTTCCCCGTACTCGCCAAGCCGGTACGACTGCACATGCTTGTTCTTTCTCAGGAAGTTCTGCACACCGGCGCGGAGCGCCCCTGTACCCTTGCCGTGGACGACCCGCACTTCATCCAGGTGGGCGATCGCAGCATCGTCAAGATACTTGTCCAGGACAGAGACCGCTTCATCCACCGTCATGCCGAGGAGGTTGATCTCCGGTGAAACACTGGCGGACTTTGAGATCCGCACCCTTCCTGTGGATGTATGCTCGTACGACGGTCCCTTGATCGAGACCTCGTCCAGCAGCTCGATATCCTTCACATTCACGACGGAGTGCAGGATCCCCATCTGAACATCGATATTCCCCGATTTGTCAGGCAGCGAACGCACGATCCCCTTCAGGTTCAGTGACAGAACCTTCACCGAATCGCCCACCTGCAGCTTTCTCGCATCGACCGCCTTGTGCGGCGTCTTCTCCTTCTCCTTTTTGCGGGAAGCCTCCATCTCGTCCATTTTCCCGCGAAGGGCTGTACGCCTGCGCTCCATGTCCCGTGCGGAAATGGCGTTGCCGCTCATCTTATTGAATGCGCGGATGGTCTCATCCGCATATTGTTTCGTGTCCCTCAGCAGATCGGCAGCCTGCTGTCTGGCCTTCTCCAGAATCTTGTCCTTCGATTCCGCAAGCTTTTTCTCCTGCTCCTCCAGTGAGCGTCTCAGCCGGCGGATCTCTGCCTGATCCTTCGTCATCGCGCTCTCCGCCTTCTCCATGGACACGCGGCAGCTCTCGAGATCAGAGATCACGCTCTCAAAACTCTCCTGCTCGTTTGCGATCCGCCCCTTGGCATCCTCGATGATCTCATCCGGGAGTCCCAGGCGCTTTGATATGGCGAAGGCATTGCTCTTCCCTGGTACGCCGATCAGCAGCCGGTAGGTCGGCCGCAGCGTCGCCACATCGAACTCGCAGCACGCATTCTCCACACCATCTGTCGACAGTGCATAGATCTTGACCTCGCTGTAGTGCGTCGTCGCGACCGTCCGGATGCCCCGGCTGTGCAGGTGCGCCAGAATGGAAATGGCCAGCGCCGCGCCCTCCTCCGGGTCTGTCCCGGCACCGAGCTCATCGAAGAGCACAAGACTTTTTTCGTCTGCCGCCTTCCAGAACGAGACAATATTTGTCATATGGCTCGAGAACGTTGACAGGCTCTGCTCGATCGACTGCTCGTCCCCGATGTCCGCATAGATCTCCGTGAACATTGAGAGCCTGGAATGCTCCTTCGCAGGAATGTGAAGTCCGGACAGCCCCATGATCTCCAGAAGCCCGATGGTCTTCAGGCTGACCGTCTTGCCGCCTGTATTCGGCCCCGAGATCACAAGCTGGTCAAAGTCCTCCCCCAGCCGGATGTCGACCGGGACGACCCGCCTGCGGTCAATCAGCGGATGGCGTGCGCGGCGGATGTCCACGATCCCTTCCTCGTTAAAATCCGGCTGCGTGGCGTTCATTTTTTTTGCAAGAGCCGCCCGTGCGAAGATGAAGTCCAGCTCTGACAGAATCTGAATATCAGAAATGAGAACGTTGCTCTGCTCCGCTGCCTTTTCACTGAGCTCCCGGAGGATCTTCTCGATCTCCTCCTTCTCCTCCGCCTCGAATGTCCGAATATCGTTGTTCAGCTTCACGACGGCCATCGGCTCGACGAAAATCGTCTGGCCGGATGCGCTCTGGTCGTGAATCATACCCGGGACCTGGGAGCGGTACTCCGACCGGACCGGCAGGCAGTAACGGCCGTCCCGCTGGGTGATGACCGCGTCCTGAAGATACGCGCGTACGGGTCCGTTCACCATCTGCTGCAGCTGGGAATGGATCCGCTCCTCCGACAGGCTGATCTGCCTGCGGATCCTGCGCAGGTTCACGGACGCATCGTCTGCGATTTCATCCTCCGACAAGATGCAGCGGCGGATCTCCCGCACAAGCGACGGCACCGGCTCCAGCCCGCAGAACAGCTCTGTCAGCGAATCCTTCTCCGGCTGGTCTGTCTCCTCCCCGGATTCCCTCCGGCCTGCACCCGCTCCGGCTTCCCCTGCCGGCATCTGACGGTTCCTGGTCCAGTGTGCTGTTCCCTCTTCCACGACCGCCGGCTCCGGCTTCTTCTCTGACGGCTTGTCCTCCCAGGACTTTACCCTGGCCGCCGTTTCCAGGAGCTTTGCAATGTCCAGAAGCTCCGTGATGCTCAGGCTCCCGCCAATCTGAAGCCTTGCAATATCTGCGCGCATGTCCTTCACGCCGGAAAAACTCACGCTTCCCTTTTCATAGATTCTGCGCAGGGCGTCCGCCGTTTCGGTCTGCATTCGCTGCACCTTTTGAAGATCCTGCGAAGGCAGGAGCGCCTGGCATTTCAGTCTGCCCGGGAAAGAGCCCGCGCAGGCCACCAGCATCTCTCTGATCTTCGGATATTCCAGTATTCTCAACGCTTTTTCGTTCATCTTGATCCTCGTTCCGCCGCCACCGGCTGGCAGCACAGCCTGTCCCCTGCCCATGTCCTCTTCCGGCGGCTTCTGTTAACTGTTTATGTAAATGGATTTTATCACATTATGAAATGCGCGCCAAAGGTATGCTATAATGTGACTGCTGCCTTCGTTGCAGCAGATTCCCAGCATAATCACTTGAATTGTGACACAAAAGGAAGGATTACAGAAAGAAGTTTTCAGGATGAAATACATTCAATCATTTCAGGAAGGCGACCATATCGGCGATGTCTATCTCTGCAAGCACAGGCAGTGCGCGACTTCGCGGAACGGAAAAAGCTACGAGAACGTCACACTCCAGGACAAGACCGGAACCATTGACTGCAAGGTCTGGGATCCGGGTGCAGCCGGCATCGAGGATTTCAAACCGCTCGACTATGTCTATATCACCGGGGAAGTGACCAGCTTCAACAACAGCCTGCAGCTGAACATCAAGCGTGCACGCCCCGCATCGACGAATGAATACAAGGCTTCGGATTATCTCCCCGTCAGCGAGAAGGATCCGGAACAGATGTACCAGAAGCTGATGGCTTCTCTCGAGGGCGTGAAGAACCCCTGGCTGAAGCAGCTCATCACAAAATACTTCGGGGATGAGAACTTCAAGGCTGCCTTCATGAAGCACTCTGCCGCCAAGTCTGTCCACCATGGCTTCGTCGGCGGACTCCTGGAGCACACCTTGTCGGTTGTCACCATGTGCGAATTTTTCTGCACACAGTATCCGTACCTCAACCATGACCTGCTGATCACGGCAGCTGCATTTCACGATGTCGGCAAGCTGAAGGAACTCTCTTCCTTCCCGGAGAACGATTACACCGACGATGGCCAGCTTCTGGGGCACATTGTGATGGGCAGTGAGCTGGTCGGCTACGGCTGCCGGACAATCAAGGGCTTTCCGCACCGCCTTCAGAGTGAGCTTCAGCACTGCATCCTCGCCCACCATGGCGAGCTGGAATACGGGAGTCCGAAAAAGCCGGCGCTCCCCGAGGCGCTGGCACTCAACCTCGCAGACAATGCGGACGCACGCCTTGAGACCATGAAGGAGCTCATGAAGACCGATGAATCCTCCACCGCCCCCGGCAGCTGGCTCGGTTTCAACCGGCTGTTCGACTCAAATATCAGAGCTTCCGGCGAGTGGTAACAAGCCGGGCTGATCCGGCCGGTGGCTGACAAACGATTTCTATCTGAAAACAAAGAGAAAGGAGAGGGACCGCTGCCCCTCTCCTTTCTCTTTTCATATTGGTCTATCTGTTAACGCCAATTGCCGGCCTTGCATCCGTTCAATCGGCTGCTTCTTCAGACCTGCTCTCCGTGAAACACGCCATACTGCGCGCGGCAGAGTACCTTCGCATAGCCATTGGCGTAGGTATCGTCGCTCGGTGCCGGCGGGCAGGTCAGCTCGAAGCCTGCCTTCTTCTCGAACAGCATCGCGCAGTCCGATCCGCCGAACAGGAAGTATCCGAGCTCGTCGCCCTTCCTGATCTTCGCGCCGGGAACGACTCCCTCTGCAAAATGAACGCTCGACACCTGTCCCTGACCGACGGTGAAGACTGCAACAAGACCGTACTTGTCTGTCTCGATCAGCACGCAGCCCCTGGTCTCGTATGCCTGCCAGCCCGCAAAGCAGGACTCCAGAACATACATCTGGCGGTCCGGCTCCCAGGTCGTGATGCCGCCGACCGCATTCGGATTCTTGATCACGTAGGTAGCAATGACCGTCCCGGTAACCGGACAGTGTGCCCTGTGATAATCGTCAAAATTGAAGAATGTATGGGTCAGCGTTCCGCCATAGAAATGCTTCGCATACGGCGCACCTGCTTCACCGAGCAGCGTCTCCACACTGTAGAAAGTCGATGTCTTGATGACAACCCCATGCTCGTCCGTCACATCCGGCGAGAAGAAGCGTCCCTTCTCGTCGATCTCCCAGGTTCCCTGCGGGAGCGAGTCGCCTGGCGCCGCAACAACCGAATCATCCTTCGCGCCGGCAAGCGGCCTGGACTCATCTGCATTCTTCAGTCTCCTTGAGAAGAACTGGTTGAAGGTGTGCCAGTTTGACGGATCCTCAAACCATCCCTGATCCAGATGCCAGCTGGGATCCTTGTAGAGCATCTCATAATACTCCGGCTTCCAGGATTCCTCGGTATCCAGAAACTGCTTGAGCGCATTGTTATAGTGGCGAAGCCACACATAGATGGGTTCCAGGAACTGAACCGATGGCCTGAATTCCAGCTCTCCTTCCAGCTCCTTCAGCGGTCTGTCGAGCAGGAAATAGATGTACAGGCAGCTCTGGTCAACCTTCGTCACAAACCGTTCGTAGCGCTCCTCCGGCAGGAAGGTCCACGGCATCGCCGTCAGGGTAAAGTCGATATAGTCATAGAATTCATCAAGGCTGCGGACCGGATTCGTCTCATGATCCGGGTTTTCCTTTTCCGCCAGCGCTATCGACTTTTCGACAAGGCTCTTGAGCCTTGCGTCTCTGTCCAGCAGTTCCATCAGTTCCAATGTCACTTCAGCATGGTTTTTCATAATTACAGATATCGACCTCTCTTCTGACCAGACTCGCAGGCGGTCTTTCTACCGAAAAAGCCGCCCGCTGTTATATACAACTTTCTGATTCGCCTCCCGGATGAACGCCTTCCCATGAACTCCTCATAGTATAAAAAAGCGCCGATCCCCTTGACAGCGAACCGATTTACTATACCACATCTGTCAAGCCCCCGAAAGAGCGCGGACATAAAATCTTCTGTAACCCGGGATTTTTCAAATATTTGCCCGAAAAAGCAGCCCAAACCGTCAGATGGCGGATCTGGAAACTGCTGCCAGGAACAGCGCTGGCCGGCCTCCACAGTCCGCACGAATACAAGGCTGGCCCGGAAACTGGCCGATCAGATCAGGCTGAAACAACCTCTTCCCTCCGCCTTCAGCGCACTGGAGAAGAACACCTTCATCACTCTGATCAGAGCACCCGTGTCATGTACACCGGCCGTCTCATACGGTGAGTGCATGGCCAGCTGCGGCAGTCCGATGTCGACCGTATTGACCGAGACATGAGCATTCGATATATTGCCGAGCGTGGATCCGCCCACCATGTCTGACCGGTTCGTGAAATCCTGACAGGTTTCTCCCGCCTTCTCCGCGATCGCACGAAACAGTGCCGCAGAATACGCGTCTGTTGTGTACTTCTGGTTGGCGCTGTACTTGATGACGATGCCGTGATTCATCTTCGGCCGGTTGACCGGATCCGCCTTGCCTTCCGCGTTCGGGTGCACCGCATGCGCATTGTCGGCAGAAACCATGAAGCTGGATGCCAGCTTCCTTCTCTGGTCCTCCTCTGTCAGACCGAATTCCTGCCCGATCCGTGCCAGAACGTCCTGAAGAAAAGTGGAGTCCGCTCCCTGCTTCGTCCCGCTGCCGACCTCCTCGTTGTCAAAGACGGCCAGCACAGGGATCGCGAAAGCTGCCGATGCAGCAGCGGCTTCGTCCGGGGCGCTGCCGTCCTTCTCTCCCGACTCGATAAATCCCACCAGATCACCATAGGTGCACTGCAGATCGTCCAGATGCCCCGATGAGACGAACTCTCTGTTTGCGCCCCAGATCGTCCCCGGCACCCGGGCATAGAGGAACAGGTCATCCCCCGCAATCTGTTCCTTCGAGATCCCTGCCGCCTCCGCGATCAGGTCCGCGAATGTTCCTTCAGCTGTCTCATCTCCCAGCACCGGAAGCACATCTGTCTGGACATTGTAGTGCATGCCGTCGTTGGCTTCGCGGTTCATATGGATGGCGACATTCGGGATCATGACCAGATCACGGTCGATGTTCACAAGCTTCGTCCGGAAATGATTTCCTTCCTTAATAATAATGCGCCCTGCAACGGACAGCGGACGGTCAAACCACGGCGCGATCAGCATACCGCCGTACCGCTCCACATTCAGACGAACGTAAGCCCCGGCTGTCTTCATTTCCGGATTTGCCTTGATGCGAAATGCCGGACTGTCGCTGTGCGAAGCCGCAATCATGTACCCGGTAAAATCCGAAACTTCCCCTCCATCTTTCCGCTCAGGAATCCGGAAGGCGATCAGAGACGAATCATTTCGTGTTACAAAATACTTTCCGCCAGCCTCAAGGCCCCAGCTTTCCTCCTCAAGGCACTCCCTGTAGCCGTGCTTCTCCAGAATCTGCCGGATGCTGTCGGCTGAATGGAATGCTGTCGGACACTGACCGATAAACGCCAGCAGGTCTCTGGTTATTTTCTCATCTGAAGTCATCTTTTCCCTTGCCTTTCTTCCGCGTCTCTGCGCGGCTGTTTCTCCTTCTTCAGGACACATGAGTCATCTTTCAGTGGGTATCCGCCTCATGCCCCACGCGCTCTCCCCAGTATACACCCTTTCCGGCCCTCAGCCCTCCTCTCCGCTTTTCACCCCTTCCAGATACCCTGTTTTTTCTTTTTTGTCCATCTGCCGCCTGCTGTATTTGTTTGCGGTATTTACTGTTTTTCAGCCCGACATACGAAATTTTTGGTTGACACATTTTTTGTTTCCCCATAAAATAAGCCCTATCAGACGAAGGCGTCCCGCTTGTGCGGGGCGCCTGTTGTTTTTCTCCAGCAAAGGCGCTGTCGGTCTGCTCTCCAGCAGGCTGCGGCGCTTTTTCATTTCAGGAGAAACGAGAACAAAGAGGAGGGAACATATGGAATACAGTATGACTACCGTAATATGGGTGCTCGTCGGCGCAGCCCTGGTCTACTTCATGCAGGCAGGGTTCGCCCTCTGCGAGGCAGGCCTCACGAGAGCCAAGAACACCGGCAATATCCTGATGAAGAACATGATGGACTTCTGTATCGGGACACCCTGTTTCTGGCTCGTCGGCTTTGGTCTGATGTTCGGCGGAACCGGCGCCATCATCGGGCACCTCGATCCGATGATCCTCGGAAACTACACCGCCGAGAACAGCGTCGTCCCGCAGACAATGCCGCTCTGGGCATATGTGATCTTCCAGACCGTCTTCTGCGCAACCGCTGCCACCATCGTCTCCGGCTCGATGGCTGAACGCACGAACTTCAAGGCATACTGTGTATACTCCGCCGTCATCTCGCTGATTGTCTATCCGATCAGCGGCCACTGGATCTGGGGCGGCGGCTGGCTCTCGACACTCGGCTTCCATGACTTTGCAGGTTCCACCTGCGTCCACATGGTCGGCGGCCTCATCGCCTGCCTCGGCGCATGGATGCTGGGCCCCCGCATCGGCAAATATGACAAGAATGGCAAGGCAAGAGCGATCCCCGGGCACAACATGACGGCTGCTGCACTCGGCGTCTTCATCCTCTGGTTCTGCTGGTTCGGCTTCAACGGCGCTTCGACCGTTGCAATGGACTCTGATGCAGCTGCTGTCACCGCTTCGCTGGTATTCGTCAACACCAACCTGGCTGCCGCTGTCGCGACTGTTGTCGCGATGATCTTCACCTGGATCCGTTACGGCAAGCCTGACGTATCGATGACTTTCAATGCAGCGCTTGCAGGTCTTGTCGCCATCACAGCCCCCTGTAACTGCGTCTCTCCGCTCGGAGCCTTCTTCATCGGCCTCATCTCAGGCATCCTGGTCGTCCTGAGCGTCGAATTCTTCGATAACATCGTCAAGATCGACGATCCGGTCGGCGCTGTATCCGTACACATGGTCAACGGCATCTGGGGCACCATCGCAGTCGGCCTGTTTTCCACCGGCGACGACGGCGTCGGCAAGGGTCTCTTCTACGGCGGGGGCTTCCATCAGCTCGGTGTACAGCTCCTCGGCTTTGTCTCAGTCGCTGTCTACGTTCTGATCGTGATGTACATCGCATTCAAGATCATCGACAAAACCATCGGACTCCGTGTTCCGGCACAGGTCGAGATTGACGGCCTCGATGTCCATGAGCATGGTCTTACAAGTGCATATTCCGGATTCGCCATCACGGATGTCACAGATATGGACGTCAACCCGAACGATAACACAGAGCTTGGCGAAGATGACTACGAAAAGGCAAGCGATGCGCAGATCAACGCCGCTGTCAAAGTCACCCGCGAGGCGCCGCTCGTCCCGTCCCTTGACACCGGTATCCACAAGGTCAGCATCATCTGCCGCCTGTCGAAGTTTGACGCCCTCAAGAAGGCACTCAACGAGCTTGGCGTGACCGGCATGACTATGTACCAGGTCATGGGCAGCGGCATTGAACGCGGCTCGACAGACCGCTATCGTGGCGCTGTCGTCGACTCAACCCTGATCCCGAAAGTCAAGGTGGAAGTCGTTGTCGGATCAATCCCGGTCGACAAAGTCATCGAAACCGCCAAGAAAGTTCTCTACACCGGCCGTATCGGCGATGGCAAGATCTTCGTATACAACGTTGCGAAAGTCGTCAAGGTCCGCACCGGCGAAGAAGACCTCTCCGCGTTAAAAGATGTAGAATAAGTCCCAGTCGCAATGAGAAGCCCCTGCAGCGTGCTCGCACGCTGACAGGGGCCTTCTCATTTGCGACGACAAAAGCCATGAGCGCGGGCGATGCGTCAGCAGCGCGTAAAACGCGAATGGCTTTCAGCGGCACGGAAGCTGCGAAGCAGCGAAAGTGACGCGTGGGACTTATTCACTTGCCACTGCAAAAGCCGCATACTGCAAAAGCTATGAGCGCGGGCGATGCGTCAGCAGCGCGCAAAGCGCGAATGGCAGGAAAGCCCCTGCAGCGTGCTGCTGCAGGGGCTTCTATGGGAAATGAAGATTGAAGAAACAGGTATGCCTGTCAGCTGAAATATCTTGCAAGTCCTTCCATCAGGTACATGCCGGCAACGGCACCCTGGTCTTCCACACCTTTTGCGCGGGCTGCGAAGACAGCTGCCTTGCCATACTTCGGCGTCATCTCCTTGGTCGCCTCCACGCCTTCTTTGGCGCCCTCGACTGCGGCATCCATGACAGCCTTCATGCCGCCGCCCTCCTCCAGCGCCTTTTTGCCTGCCTCAGCTGCTTTCGAGACAGAATCATAGATTGTCCGATCGCCAGGCTGGCACTTTCCTCTTTTCTGGATACCTGCGGCAAAGCCTTCCAGAAATGCAGCCAGATCCTTTGCGTCCATCTCCGGCTTATCCCCGACAGCTTTTCCGCCGTACATAACACCGGTGCTCATCAGGGTTCCCATCGTCGACGGTACAAGTCCCTGCATCTTCATGGCTGCCTTCATCAGCGTCTTCGCAACGCTGGTCTCCTGCATCTGATCCTTGATCAGGCCAGGAAGGGCACCATAGCCCTTGCTCATGGTCAGACCGAGATCCCCGTCACCCATGGCCGCATCCATCTCACAGAGATGATCCTTCTGTTCCTCAAAAATATCTGCTACTCCCTGAAAGAGTGCCGGGAGATCGCTCACTCGTACTGTGTCCATATTTCCAAGCTCCTTTTGTCCTCCGCCCGTCACCGCCAGTCTGCCTGTGACAGCCGCCGGGCATTTTTTCCGGTATATTCATCCGGCAGGAATATCCAGCCAGCACCCACTGGCTGGATCCCCCTGCGGTTTGATCGTTACACCTGCGTGTAGAACGGCGTATGAACCGGCATGTCAATCCACTGCTTCATCTCCTCGTCTGCGACCTTGCAGATCGAGATCGATGCGCCTGCCATCTCCATGGAGGTCGCATACTCGCCGACAAATGTGCGGTAAACCTTGATGCCTTTCTCTTTCAGAATATCCTCCACATCGCCTGTCAGGATATAGAGCTCTTCCTGGGAGGTTGCTCCAAGTCCGTTGATCAGGACACAGACCTCCTCGCCGGATGCAACCGGCATATCGCCGAGAATTTCCTTCATCGATTCCTCTGCCAGCTCTCTCGAGGTCTTGACCGGTCCGTTCCAGACACCCGGTTCGCCATGAATGCCCATGCCGAATGCCATTTCATTCTCTCCGAGGGTAAAGTTACTGTGTCCAAGCTCCGGGATGATGCAGGGCGTCAGCGCAAAGCCGACTGTGCGGGTGTTCTCCTTGGCCTTCTGGGCTGCGGCAAGCACCTCGTCAAGCGTACCCATCTGGGCTGCCTTCGCGCCTGCACACTTGTACATGAAGAAGATGCCTGCGACACCGCGGCGCGCATCCGGATTCTTGTTGGACAGCACGTCGTCAGCGCCGACGATGCTGCGAGTCTGGATATCATCCATTTCCAGCATCTCGGAAGCCATATCGAAGTTCATGATATCCCCGGTATAGTTGCCGTACAGAAACAGGATGCCTGCTCCCGATTCGACTTCCTTCGATATGTTGTAAATCTGCTCAGCAGAGGGAGACTGAAAGACCGAGCCGACACCGCATCCATCCAGCATGTTCTCGCCGACATATCCAAGGAACAGTGGAAGGTGGCCCGTACCGCCGCCGGTGATGATGGCAACCTTGCCCTCCTTCTTCTTCGCGGTGCAGTAGCAGCGAAGGTCGTTCTCCACGTATTTGACCATATCAGGATGTGCCTGATAGATCCCATGCAGCATGTCGTCCGTATAGTTTTCCGGTTTGTTGATAATCTTTTTCATGTCATTCTCCTTCCGGGCTGTATTCAGAGCCCGTCTTGTCATCCTTCCTGTTTTTCCGCCTTCCGGTCAGAGCCGGAGACTCAGCTGTTCTTCTGCATATCTCTCTTCTGCATGACCTTGTCCAGAATCAGAGCTGCCACCAGCAGACATCCGTTCACAAGCGTCTTCAGCGTATCCGGTGCATGCATGATCGTAAATGCATTCGCGATCAGCTGCAGCAGCACGATGGAGAAGGTCACACCTGCGACCGTCCCGCCGCCGCCGTCCGGATTGATCCCGCCCAGGACAACGATCAGAAGGCTCAGAAGTGTGTAGGTTGAGCCATTCGACGACTTCGCAGAGTTCAGATGCGATGTGATGATGATGCCGGATATCCCGCCGAGAATGCCGGACATCGTGTGTGCCAGGATCGTTGTCCGGAGTGTGTTGATTCCGGAATACCGGGCCGCCTGCTTGTTCGACCCGAGGAAATACACCTCATGCCCGAAGACCGTGTGCTTCATGATGAACGCGACCACAATCAGCACACCGATGAAAATGAACAGAACATAGGGGATTGATCCGATGGAACCGTTCGCAATGTTCTTGAAACTGTCGGACATCCCGTTGATCGCCGGCCCTCCGGTTATGGCGAGCGCCAGGCCGGAGTACACCTCAAGGCCGCACAGCGTCACGAGCATGGCCGGGATATCAAGCGAGCCGATGATCAGTCCGTTCAGCGCGCCGCAGCCTGCACCGACTGCTACCGAAGCCAGACATGCCAGCGGGATCGGGACACCTGCATTCTTGATGAGCAGTGCACAGACCACTCCTCCGAGGTTCATGATCCCGACCAGCGACAGATCGATCCCGCCGGCGATCATGCAGACCATCATACCGAATGACAAAACGCCGTATTCCGGAAACTGGAAGATCATTGACCGGAAATTATTGACGGAATAGTACACCGGCCCTTTCAGGACCGCCATCAGAATCAGCACAAATACCATCATCAGTATGAGGACTTTAATATGGTCATTCAGCTTTTTTGATGCTGTTTTCTTCTTCATCTCCAGACCCTCCTCACGCCTGACTCATTTTCATGGAGCGCTTTGTCTGCCATGAAGTGATGATCGTGCCAAGAAGCAGCACGATGCCGACTACGAACCGCTGCCAGCTGGTCGGGATGCCCAGCATATTCAGGTTGTTCTGGACCAGTGTGATCAGAATCACGCTCAGGACAACCCCGCCGACTCCGCCATGGCCGCCTGTGATGCGGACACCGCCGATGACGCAGGCCGCGATCGTGATCATCTCGTCGCCCATCAGCGCGGACGTCGTCGCCGAATGCATCAGGATGTTATAAATCATCGCTGCCACCCCGACGAACACGCCCGACCAGACATAGGCCGCGAACTGAAGCTTCTTCACATTAAACCCGGCGACGCGGGCTGCTGTCTTGTTTCCGCCGATGACATAGAGTCCTCTCCCGAGCATCGTATACTTCAGCATCCACGCGATCAAGAGACAGACGATGATCGGCACAAGGACCAGGACATTCAGCACATACTGGAAACCGGTCTTCGGCGAGGTGTAGGTAATCAAATTCGTGTTGTAGATCGCCTGGAGACTGGACGGAAGCACCGTGAACTCACGGGTTCCGAGGATCGTGACAACACCGCCCGACGCAATGGAGCTGGTCGCCAGCGTCGCGATCAGCGGCGGAAGGTTCAGGATCGCGACCAGAAAGCCGTTCAGAAGACCGAACGCCAGACCGATCAGGACTGCCAGACCAAACGCAAACCACGCGTTGTCAATCGGTGCCACCCGGTTGATGATATACATCGGGACGTACATCGCAACACATCCGATTGCCGGAAATGAAACATCGATTCCTCCCGATATAATGACAATCATTTCACAGAGCGCGAAGCACATCGTGAAGATGGCCGCCCTCATCGTATTGAGAACCGTTGCAAAGTCCCAGAACGCAGGCTGGCGGATCCCGACGATCAGGCTGAACACGGCAATGATATAAACCAGGATCATCTGGTTGCTGGTCAGCCAAGCATGTTTCTTTTTACTGTTCATAATCTCCTCCTGACCGGCACTTTAAAGGCTGAGCTTGTCAATCTTATTGTCGGTGACAAGCCGTACCTTACCTTTGTTCATGATCACGATCTTGTTGCAGTTCTGGAGAAGCTCCGGAAGGTCATCGGATATGATGATAATTCCGATGCCCTGCTTCGCAAGCCCTCTCAGAATGTCGTGGATCTCTGCCTTCGCGCCGACATCGACACCGACGGTCGGCCCATTGAGGATGAACAGTTTCGGATGTGTATTCAGCCACTTGGCGATGACAACCTTCTGAGCATTTCCGCCGGAAAGCGTCCGGACCGGCGGATCGATCGAAGGTGCCGCGATGGAGAGATCCTTCAGCCATCTCTCGGAGGCTTCCCGCATCTCTTTCTCATTCAGACTCATGCCGTGGAAATAATCTCGTATAGAGCTGGCGATCGTGTTGTCCTCGATCGAACGCTCCATGAAGAGCCCCTGCGTCAGTCTGTCTTCCGGGACATACCCGATCTTGTTCTTGATCGCATCCGCTACAGAGTGGATCTCAATCTTCTTTCCATTCAGGTAGATGTCGCCCGATTCCGGCGGTGTGATGCCAAACAGTGCTTCGCCGATCTCACCTCGTCCGGAGCCAAGCAGACCGGTCAGCCCCAGGATATCGCCCTTGTTCATGCTGAAGCTGACGTCCTCAAAACGTCCCTTTAACGTCAGATGGTCGACACGGAAAACCTCCTCGTCGGACGGCGCCGGGTCATACTTGGTCTCGACCAGATCCCTGCCCGTCATATCCTTCATGAAACGAGCGTCATTATATTCGGATATTTTTCCGCTTGATATGTACTTTCCGTTTCTCAGAATCGTAAGACTGTCCGCGATCTGGTAGATCTCATCCAGCTTATGGTTGACGATCATGATCGCGATGCCCTTCTTCTTCAGCCCTCTGAGGACCTCCCAGAGCTTTCCGACCTCTTTCTCAGTCAGCGCCGTCGTCGGCTCGTCCAGGATCAGCAGCTTTGCGTCGTTGACGATCGCCCTGCAGATGGCAACCATCTGCTTGCCGGCGACAGGCAGCTGCTCCAGCGGCATATCCGGGTCCAGCTCCGCACCGACCTGCGCCATACCACGCTCTGCGATCTGATGGATCTCCTTCCAGTTCACAAATTTCTTCCGGTTCTTGACTTCCCCGTTCAGCGCGATGTTCTCCGCGACTGTCAGGTTCGGGAATACCGCAAAATCCTGGTAAATGACCTGAATCCCGCGGTTGATGGCGTCGATGGGTTTCATGTGCTCCACCTTCTCGCCGTTGATCCAGATCTCGCCCTCGTCCGGTTCATGAACCCCCGAGATTGCCTTGATCAGCGTGGACTTCCCGCAGCCATTCTCACCGGCCAGGCAGTGGATCTCACCTTCCCGGATCTCCAGGTCAACGCCTCTGAGCGCATGGACACCGCCGAAAGACTTCTTGATCCCCTTAAGTTTCAGAAATACCTTGTTCTCTTCATTTCCCATATTCTGACCAGGTCTTTCCTTTTTACTGAAGAAACCCCATACGGTTTCTGAACCGTATGGGGTTTCAGACTCATTCATGCATTCGTGACTCCTGAAACCGCCTGCGGCTGGTCAGAAGTTATAGTCATTCATGTTGTCCTTCGTGACGTCGACACGAGCGTTTCCATAGTAGACACCGTCTTTGTTGACGTTCTCGACGGTCTCATAACCCTTTGCTGCGAGATGCATCGTGTTGTCGTCCACCGTTCCGTCAAGTTCTGCGATAGCCATGCAGATCATCGCCTTGCCGGCCTCTGCCGGATCCCATACGGAGAAGGAAGCGATTGTTCCGTCCTCTACATACTGCTGAGCGATCGATGTCATGGACGTTCCGACAATTGCGACCTTTCCAGCCAGTCCGAGTTCCTCAACTGCCTGTGCTGCGCCGACAACGTCGGTGGAAGCAGAACCCTCGATCGCGGTGATGTCCGGATTCGCGGTCAGAAGCTCTTTGGTCTGGTTGTAGGAGGAAGTCGTATCATCGCCTGTCTCATACCGGCCGAGGCACTCCATATCCGGATATTCCTTCTCCTGAAGAGCCTTGGCTGCGTCACACCACTCATTGTGGGATACAGAGGTGAGCGCACCGACAAACTGGATGTACTTTCCCTTGCCGCCTGTCAGCTCTCCGAGCTCCTTCATGAAATTCTCGCCGTAGTCCGCGTTCTGGAAAGCCTCGACATCGACATCACGGACGCTTGCGTCCATGGAAGCTGCCTCGTGTGTGATAACCTTGATGCCCTGATCCTTTGCCTTCTGAAGGACAGGAGCCAGCGCTTCTGAATCAAACGGAACAACACAGATTGCATCCCAGTCCTCTGCGAGAAGTCCCTCGACATAGGAAGCCTGATCCGCGCCTTCTGCAGATCCGCCGTATACAACATTGCTTCCGGTTTCCTTATTGTATTCGTCGACGCCATCCTGCATTCTCTGGAACCACGCGATGTTGGTCATCTTCGGGACGACCGCGATCTTGTACTCTGTTCCCTTCGCTCCGATCAGATCCCCCTCAGCCTCTGTCCCGGCTTCCGTGGAAGCTTCCGTCTCTCCCGCGATTGCCGGCACCGCAAGCAGCGATGCTGCCATGGCAGCTGATGCCAGAACACTGACGACCTTATTGAACTTCATCTTCAAATCCTCCTTTGTTTGTTTAGTAAACGTTCTCAACGTTTCGCTTGTTGTTCATACAATACATCTGCTCAAATAAAATGTCAATATGTTCAGACATGATTTTTTTGTTTATATTTGTTTAGGATTCTCGCTTATCTCCTCAATTATTCGTGAATATCACAGTCATGTTTTGAATACACTTAAGATATGCTTCATTTCAGGCATAAAAAAACCGGAACAGCGTTCCGGTTAAGTTTACTAAACATTATGCTATCTTAACTCCGCACACTCCTGCGCTCGACCAGTTTTCCGGTCACCAGCGTTTTCACCGGATCCAGCTGCGGGTTCTCAATCCGGTTCAGAATCCCTCTGACCGCTTCATACCCGATAAACCGCCGCTGTACATGGATCGTCGTGAGCGTCGGAGAGCTCACCGCCGCATACGGGATATCGTCAAAGCCAATGACCGATACCTCCTCCGGTACGCGGATCCCCTTCTCCCGAAGCGCTGTAATGGCCCCAAGCGCAATGATGTCGTTCACCGCAAAGAAACACTCCGGAAGCGCTTTTGTGCCACAGGCGTCCAGTTCCCGGAGCATGTCTGCCCGCGCCCCCTTCATATCCGGACGCAGCCGATGCTCCGGCCCCCGGAAGGAAAAGTCAAGCGATTCCAGACTCCTGAAAAAAAACCGGTTCCGGAGTTCAAAATTTTCGAAGGGAATGCTGCTGGTCAGCAGGCCAATTTTTGAAAACCCCCGCTGTTTCAGAAAGTTCAGCGCAATCCATACATTCTCCTCATTGTTCATGCAGAGGCAGGGGTAATTGTAATTCGGAACCGGATTGTCGATCACGATAAATGGAATCCGAATCGAAGCGATGTCTCCGTACATCGACGGCGGGATCTCCGAGGCAATCAAAATTGCGCCGGAATAGCTGTCATAGCTCATTGCCTCCAGCTCTTCCTTCAGATCCCCTGATATGTTGACAATGGAGAGGCCATAGCCTTCATTCTTCAGATTCTTCTCAATGGCATCGATAATTGCCGATATAAATCCCTGGTTTTCCTCAACCAGATAACCGCTTCCCCGGTACTGAATGAGCAGAATACGATTCCGCAGAATGGCTTTTCTGCGTTTCGGCGAATACCCGTACTTCTCAACCGCCTCCAGAACCTTCGCTCTGGTCTGCTCACTGATATCTCCCTTGCCGTTCAGAACCATTGATATGGTTGCGGGGGAGACTCCGATCTCCCCTGCCAGCTCTCTGATTGTCATCGCTGTGCACCGCCTGTCCATGCTCCGTCGTTCGCTCCGGGCGCCCCGGCATGTTTCTGATTGTCCTGCCTTCTGGTGTTGTCAGCGCCCCTTCGTAAGACTTCCACGATCAGCCGCCTTTCTGCGTCTGCCGCTTCAGTTTCCCGTCCCGTCTTCTCACCCAGTAAGCTAACTCGAATTCAGACAGCGGTCAACCATCAGTTTTTTACGTCTTCGTCCTGGCAGGCTTTTCAGCCAGCCGGCCGCCGGTCTTCAACTTTCTGACGAGACAGCCTCTCTGCCGTCGATCCAGACCGTCCGCACCTTCAGGGATTTGTCAAGTGCCACCATATCTGCGCGCTTTCCGGCCTGGATCGAGCCGATCTCGCGATCCATCCGGATCGCCCGTGCCGGCGTACTGCTGGCTGCAATAACCGCATCCTCCAGCGACATACCAAAGTCCACGACACGGCGGACGCCCTCCATCAGGGATATGACAGACCCGGCGATGGTGTCCGTTCCCTTCAGCGTCGCCCTGCCGTTTCGAAGTGTAATCATCTGGCCGCCGAACGGATAATCTCCCTCCGGCATCCCGGTACACCGGAGCGAATCGGACACCAGAACCAGCTGCCTTCCGAACAGCTTCTCCGCCATTCTCATGACTGAAGGCTCCACATGCATGCCGTCACAGATCAGCTCTGCCGTCGCACCGGCATCATACGCCGCCGCAATCAGCCCCGGCTTTCTGTGGTGGATCGGCTGCATTGCATTGAACAGGTGTGTGACATGGCTGGCCCCGGCAAAAAAGGCCCGCATCGCCGTGTCATAGTCAGCCATTGTATGTCCAAGCGATACCGTACAGAGCTTCGACGCTTCCCTCACAAATGCAATTCCGCCTTCGGTCTCCGGCGCCATGGTTACCAGGCGGACTGTCCCGCCTGCTGCCTCGTTGAGCCGTTTGAGCATCTCCACATCCGGAACATGGATGTTCTCCGGATTCTGCGCACCGCGCTTCTCCATACAGACAAACGGTCCCTCCAGATGAACGCCGACGGAGCGTGCGCCATCCTCCGGTCTTCTGAAATGACTGATCGTCCGGCACGCCTCTTTCAGCTCCGGTTCCTTAAGCGTCATCGTCGTCGGGCACCAGCTCGTCACACCATTTCGCGCGTAGAAGCGGCTCATCGTCTGCATCTCTGCGGCATCTCCGTCACTGGCGTCCGCGCCCATCGCCGCGTGCGTGTGGATGTCCACCAGTCCGGGGATGATATAAAAACCGCTGTAGTCCAGAATATCCTCTCCGTTCTCTTCCGTGCAGCCAAAGCCCGTATTCTGGATGGATGACGGCTTCATGCCGGGGGTGAAGTTGCTGAACCGCTCGTCAAACTCCAGCATCCCGCTCTGGAACGCCGACCCGATCAGGATATGATCACTGTAAAGTTTCATCGTGCGCCCTCCATATCCGAAAGTGCCTCCTCGTCCGCCACCAGAATGAAGTCAGGATGGAGCTGGAGCACCGACGCCGGAACCTGCGGCACGACCGGACCGCAGAAAGCTTCCTTCAGGATGCCTGCTTTGCCCTTTCCGCTCACGACCATCAGCACGCGGCGTGCCTTCATGATACCCGCAACGCCCATGGTGTATGCAAAACGCGGGACTTCCTCCTCCGAGGAGAAGAACCGCTTGTTGGCCTGAATGGTGGAGTCGGTCAGCGCAACCTTGTGTGTGCCGGACGGGAAAAAGTCCTCCGGCTCGTTGAACCCGATATGTCCGTCCGGTCCCAGCCCGAGCAGCTGCAGATCCGTCCGTCCGGTTTTCTCCATCACTGCATCGTATTCCGCGCAGGCCTTCTGCGCGTCCGCCTGCTTTCCATCCGGAAAATATGTATTCTCCGGTCTGATATTGACCCGGTCAAACAGATGATGGTGCATGAACCAGACGTAGCTCTGATCGCTCGTGATGTCCAGCCCGCAATACTCATCCAGGTTGACCGTCCGGACTCCGGAGAAATCCAGCGCCCCATCCTCATACATCTTCACCAGCTCGTCATAGGTACCGATCGGACTCGAACCTGTTGCCAGGCCAAGCACGCAGTCCGGCTTCAGAATCACCTCCGAAGCGATGATCTCAGCCGCCCGGCGGCTCATTTCACGATAGTCTTTTGCACGAATGATTCTCATTTCTATCTCTCCTGTCTTCTTACCGTCTTCTGCCATTTGGGGTCATTCGGCGCATCTGTGTCTGCATCCTTCCCGGTGCCCGGCCTTTTGCGCGCAGGCTTCCGGTGTGCATTCCGGTGTACATTCCGATGTACAGGCCTCCGCCGCTCAGCGTCCCTGCCGTTTTCTCTGCATCTTCTGAAAATGCAGATACGCCCCGATCATGCCTGCGTCGTTGCCCTGCCGCGCCATCGTCAGCTCTGTTTCCTGTGCGATGGAACGGATCAGGTACCTGTCCAGCGCGCCCCGAATCCTCGGGTACAGATACTCTTTCTGCGCCATCACGCCGCCTCCGAGCACGACAACCTCCGGGTTGAGGACATAGCAGATATTCGCGATGCCTTTTCCAAGGACATCACACATACGGTCAATCTCACTGACACAAATCGGATCACCCTCCCTGGCCGCCTCAAAAATACGCTGTCCTGTCCAAATCCGGCTCATATCCCCCAGTGCGGCTGTATCCCCGCCGGTTCTCTCCTGCCGCTTCTGCTCTGCAACTCGTCTCAGGAGGACACTCATGGCACCGAGGCGCTCAAACTGTCCGCCTTCCAGATTCATGTATCCGATCTCGCAGCCGCTGCCTGAATGGCCATGATACACATCGCCCTTCCAGACGAAGCAGCCTCCGATCCCGGTTCCGACTGTCAGGCAGAGCACGCTGTCTCTGCCCTTCGCAGCGCCGAGTACGGCCTCCGCCAGGCCGGCGCAGTTGACATCATTCTCGATCTCACAGGGCAGACCCGTCTTCTCCTCAATGATGGTCTTGAATTCTGTCCCGGCATAGTCCGGAATGTTGGGCCCCGAGTAGAAAATCCGCCCTCTCCCGGTGTCCACCATCCCTGCCGAGGAGATGCAGACCCCGTCCGCCTTTTCTTTGTTCGAAGTGAGAGATGAGATGATATCCAGGGCCTTCTCCACGATCCCCGTTCCGCCAAGCCAGGCTTCAGTCGGCCGCTTTCCTTTCTCCAGAAAGCGGACTGTCTTCCCTTCCATCAGACCGTACTTGATGTCTGTCCCTCCAATATCGATGGTAATGAATCTGTCCATAATCATCCTCACGCTGCACCCTGCAGCCGCTTACAGGTACTTCGCCCTTGCGCCCCGCCCGGCCCCTGTGCACACCTCAGGCCGAATTCCATGATGCCGCCGCCGCTTACAGGTATTTTGCCCTTGCGGCCCGGATCATCCCGGCTGCCTCCGCAACAATCTGTTCATCCTCCGGAACAAGAGAAGAAAGCGGCCGCCTGACATCGCCGATGTCCAGCTTCTCGTTGCGGCGCAGAATCTCCTTGATCACAGCATACATATTGCCGTGCGCTGAACACATCTTGTAAATCACAGCGTCGACATCGTACTGGATAGCCCTTGCCTCCGCAATCTTCCCCTCCTTCAGCAGCGCGTCCATCTTCAGGAAGAGCTCCGGCATGACACCGTAGGTCCCTCCGATGGCGCCTTCCGCTCCGATCACACGCCCGCTGATGAACTGCTCGTCCGGTCCATTGAAGATGATATAGTCATCCCCTGCCTGCTGCCTGAACATCTGGATATCCTGCACCGGCATAGAAGAGTTTTTAACCCCGATGACGCGAGGGTTCTTCCTCATCTCCGCAAACAAAGGCGTTGTCAGCGCCACGCCCGCCAGCTGCGGAATATTGTAGATGACAAAATCGGTGTTCGGCGCCGCGGCACTGATGTCATTCCAGTACTGCGCAATCGCATATTCCGGCAAATGGAAATAGATCGGCGGAATGGCTGCGATGGCGTCGACCCCAAGGCTCTCCGCATGCGCCGCCAGCTCCTGGCTGTCCTTTGTATTGTTGCAGGCTACATGGCAGATCACGGTCAGTTTTCCCTTCGCAACGCTCATCACGTTCTCGAGAATCGTCTTGCGGTCCTGCACACTCAGATAGATGCACTCTCCCGAAGAACCATTGACATAGACGCCCTTCACGCCCTTGTCAATGTGGTACTGCGTCAGCCTTCTGACAGCCTCCGGACTGACATTGCCTTCCTGGTCATAACATGCATAAAATGCAGGGATCACGCCCTTGTACTTGTCAAGATTTCTCATGTACTTATCTCCTCCGTATATTTTAGATCCATTCCCTAATGCAGCACAAACGCACCGGAAAGAACTCCCGGCACGTTCTGCTCCTCTGCTCTTCAGCCCTTCACCGCGCCAAGCGCGATGCCCTGCGTGAAGTATTTCTGGAATATGATGAAGACTGTCAGAATCGGTGCTGCCGCAAGGGTTGCACCGGCCATGATCAGGCCGAAGTCCGTCGCGTTCTCAGCCTGAATCTTCGCGATTCCAAGCGAAATCGTCAGATTCTGATTGCTGTTCACCATGATCAGCTGCATGAAGTAGTCATTCCATGTGTTGATGAAAGTGAAAATCGCCAGTGCGCCGATCCCGGGCTTTACCATTGGCGCTACAATCTGGGTGAACGTCCTTGCCTCGCTTGCCCCGTCCACGCGCGCGGCCTCGAGCATCTCCCCGGGGACGCCCTCGGAAAACTGCTTCATGAGGAAGACCCCGAACGGCCAGCCGACGGTGGGGATGATGATCGCCCAGATGTTATCGTACAGGTGAAGCGCTGACATCTCACGGATCAGCGGGATCAGGATAACCTGTTTGGGCAGCGCCATCGCGCATACGATCAGCGTAAACAATAATTTCTTTCCTGTGAAGCGTTTCTTTGCAAGTGCATATCCAGCCATTGTTGCTGTGATGCAGGTCAGAATCATCGCCATGACGGCAATGAAGACCGTGTTGAACAGCCACCGGAACGCTGCCGGTGCCTTTGGCCCGAAGAAACCGAACAGATGGTCAACACTCCTCTTTGCGAAAAGCTTCTGAAAATTCGTCAGAACCCACTGCTTCGGAAACCAGTCCGGAGTCGTTGCGTTGATGGACGCATTCGTCTTGAAAGCGCCGGTCACAATCCAGTACAGCGGAAAGATAAAGAAGATAGCCAGCACAATCAGGATGATCAGCGAGATGACCTTGTATGGCGTTATTTTTTTAATACCGGAATTTTCCATCGTCACCCCTCACTTTTCTCTCGCAAACCGGAACTGCAGCGCCGACAGCACCGCAATGAAGATGGCCAGCACAACGCCCATCGCGTTTGCATATCCGTAGCGGTAGCGCTTGAAGCACATGTAGTAAATGTAGTACATGATCGTGTCGGTGGAGTGGTTCGGACCGCCGGATGTCAGCAGCTGGATCAGCGCGAAGCACTGGAAGCTGTTGATGGTCGTGATGACCAGCACATAGAGCGTGGTCGGTCTGATCTGCGGCCACTTGATCTTCCAGAATACCTGGTGATTCGTCGCGCCATCCACCTCCGCCGCCTCAATCAGGGACTGGTCAACATTGCCAAGGGCGGAGACATACAGGACGATCGGCTGTCCGACGGACGTCGTCAGCAGAATCAGAATGATGCAGCCCAGTGCGTACTTTGAATCACCCAGCCAGTTGATGTTCTTTGAAAGGACCCCTGTCCTCGTCCCGACATAATTCAGAACGCCATAGTAATTATTGAAAATCCATTTCCAGACAACCGTGACAGCGACAGAGCCGGTAACAACCGGAAGATAGAAGATGCAGCGGAAGGCCGAGAGCGCCCACCCCTTCATCTGGTAGATCACCGAGGCGATCCACAGTGAAAACACACACACAATCGGGACTGAAACGACGACGATGATCAGCGTATTGACCAGTGCCTTCAGGAACACGGGATCCTTCCAGAGCTCCACATAGTTTCCGAATCCGATAAAGACATCCTTCACATCCTTGCCCATCGTCGAGTCGAAGAAACTCGTGTAGACGCAGAGCACCATCGGGAGGATGACAAAACCGACGAAGAAGACGAGACTGGGGGCCAGAAATGTATATGCCACCCTTGTCTCCCTCCTTGCCAGTACCTTGCTTCTTGACTGAGCCTTGGTTGTACCAGCCACAGCGAATTCCTCTCTTTCTCATTGGAAGCGCCCACATTCCGAAGGAAGCGGGCGCCAAAGATACTGACAGATTGTACGGCAGATTCACCTGCCCTGCCGCCCCGTGCCTTTGCGGCCTTGCCCGGCGGCGGCTTCACCCCGCCGGACGTATCCTGCAGCCCGACGGGCGTTTTTCACTTCCGCCTTACGCCTTTGCGGCCTCATTGGCGGTCTTCTGGAATGCGGTCAGCTCACTCTGGATGTCTGCGCCGTTTCCGATGTTCTGAAGCATATTCCACCATGCGGTACGAGCCTCTGTCCAGCCCGGGACGACCTGATAATAGTCTCCCATCGCCGGCATGAACTTCTCGGTGAACATGGTCATGGTATCCGCGATATCGGTTCCGTCATAGACACCGGTCATCTTTGTGTGTACCGGAAAGAAGGAAGAAACCTTGACACTCTCCTTTGCCTGATCCGGATCGTTGCAGATAAAACGGATGAATTCCTTGGAAGCCGCGATCTTGTCCGCGTCGCCGTTGTCAAAGATTCCGAAGCCCCAGATACCGCCGCAGAGCTTTGCCGCGGAGCCGTCCTCGGTCGGGAACTGCATCGGGATGATGTTGTCGCCGTTGTTGGTCTTTCCCGCCTCGCCGTTGTCGGTATTGTTCTGCTGCGCTGCGTTCCAGCAGAAGGAAACCGCGAGCGTTCCGTTCCTGAAGAGCTGGATCTCATCACCGCCGACCAGAGACGCATCGAAGTTGATGCCCTTCTGATCGACCAGCGCCTGGAGGGCTTTGACATTCTCCGGGCTGTCGACGGTATACTCGGTGTGCTCCGCATTCGTGAATGTTCCGCCGTACAGGTTGTTCACCAGTGCTCTTGTTCCCTGGTCGCCGCCCTGCCCTGCGCAGTAGACAGCCGCAACATTCTCCTGGCCGCTGTCATAGACCGCCTGGACGGCCTTGAAGAAGTTTTCTGTCGACCAGGTATGGTTGTCAAGATCAAGATACTGAAGGGCATCTGCGTTCTTGAAGATGGTCTCATTGACCGCCATGCAGTGCGCGACCATGCAGAGCGGATACTCGTAATACTTGCCGTCGCTGCCCTTGCAGGCCGCCGAAACATTCTCGTACAGATCGGATGAAGCATCGTCTGCGAACAGATCGGAGAGATCCACCATCAGTCCTCTTGCACCCCAGTTTGCAACCAGTCTCTCAGGTCCTTCCAGCACCAGGTCCGGTGCCTGTCCGCCTTCGATCGCGGTGTTAACCTGGTCATCGCCGTTCGTGTAGTCCAGGTACTCCACTGTGACGTTGACATTCGGATACTTCTCATTGAACGCCTTGATCAGGCCATCCACATTCTCACTGCTGCCATATCCGCCGACCGGGTAGGTCCAGAGTGTGATATCCGCCGCAAGATCTGCCGATGCCGTTCCTTCCGTCTCTCCTGCGAATGCCGTCATGCCCATGCTCATCGCCATGACCGCCGCCACCGCAAGTGCCGCTGCTCTTCTTTTCATAGATGCTATCCTCCTTGAAATGCTGCGCTTTCGCGCCTTTCATTGATTCCCGTATCGGGTTATTCCTGCTGTTCTTTCGCCAGCGTCTCGAGCGCCTCCGCGAAAGGCTTCGCAATCAGCTGGGGCCTTGTAATGATGGAACCGACCACCACCGTAAACGCTCCAAGCTCAATCACCCGCCTCGCCTTCTCCGGCGTATTGATGTTGCCCTCGGCAACCACTCTGGCATGCCGGACACCCGCAATAATGTCCCTGAGTATCTTGAAATCATCTGCGGCAATCTTGTCGCCAGCGCTCTCCGGCGTATATCCGACCATCGTACAGCCGACAAAGTCAAATCCGAGTTCATCGGCATGAATGGCTTCTGCCACCGTCGAGCAGTCCGCCATCAGCAGCAGGCCGGGGTATGTCTCCCGGATCTCTGCATAAAACTCATCCAGTGTCTTTCCGCCCGGACGAAGCCGGTTTGTCGCATCCAGCGCGATAATCTCCGGCTTCACCTCCATCAGCTCATCGATCTCTCTCATGGTCGGCGTGATGTAGATACCGCTGTCCTCGTAATCCCTCTTGACGATTCCGATAATCGGAAGATCGACCATTCTCTGGATTTCCGCAATATCTTCCTTTGTGTTCGCCCGGATTCCGCGCGCCCCTGCCATCTTTGCCGCCAGCGCCATCCGCCCCATGATAAAGGATGAATGAAGTGGTTCGTTCGGAAGCGCCTGGCAGGAAACAATCAGCCTTCCCTTCAGTGCCTCAACCTTCGCATTCATTCGCTTTCCCTCCTTGACTGCACTATAGCATATATAAAATAATTTTCAACATATTTTCATTATTGAAAATTATATTCTCCATTTCCGACAATTCTGCCTCCCCCTGTTTGTGCAATCTGCTTGGCTGCCGCTGCCTCTTCCCTGTACCCGGCTCCGGGTCCGGATGACAGGCCGGATAATGAGCGACCAAAAAAACTGCCGCGGATCCGTCAGCCGGATCCGCGGCAGTCTGAACTTCAGAACAGTTTTTCGACAACCGCCTTTGATGTTCTGCGGTTGTTTTCGGCCGATTCCTTTCGCGTCTTCTGATAATAGGCCTGAAACAGAATATCGATGATGTGGAGCTGGCTCATCTTTGCCCCCATGGAACCGCCCTCCAGCGGTCCTTCATTGGACCCGCAGATCAGTACAACATCCGCGTACTCCGTGAGCGGAGACTTCAGAAAACGGGTAATCACAATGATCCTCGCCCCGGCCGCCTTTGCGATCTTCGCAACATAGACATTATCCTTCGTCGCTCCCGAGTAGGATATGAAAAACAGCAGGTCTTCTGCATCTGCCATGGATGCCGCCATGGCCTGCATGTGCGGATCCGTGATGGTGCGCACCTTCGGTGTGATCCGAAGAAACTTGTTGCGCGCCTCCTCCGCCGCAAGCAGACTGTCACCGATCCCGAAGAACTGGACACTGCGGGACCGGATCATCAGATCTACCGCCGCATTGACTGTCTCCGGACGCAGCAGCGCATTCGTCTCCCGGATGGCATTGATGTGAGTCTGCAGAATGTCCGCAAACATCTGCCCCGTCGCAACCTTGCCGCTCCCGTCAGCGGCGCCTTCATCGGACTCCGGCTCTTCCGGCATCGTGCTCAGAGACAGCTTCATCTTGAATTCCTGATATCCCTTCGCTCCGACCTTCCGGCAGAACCGGTGGATGCTCGCCTCCGCGACACCGCATTCCTCCGCGAGCTCTGTAATCGACATGAACAGGACACCGCCCGGCTTTTTCAGAATGTAGTCGGCAATCTTTCGCTCCGTCTTCGTGTACTGGTTGTATGAAAGGCTGATCTCCGTCAGCAGACTGGATCCTTGCATATGGTTCTTCCTCGTGGCAGCTTTTCCTTCATCCGGCCAGTCTGCCTCATCCGTCATCTGTCGGATCAGCTTCCGGCGCCCTTGCCGGATGAAAACTTCATTCTCAGTATAGCACCTTTTTGCGCTGGCCCGCACCAGAGCGGTTTCCTGTCAGCCTGCCGCCATCACCACACTGCGGATATACTTCTTTACCGCCTTTGACGCATACCTGCTGTAATGCTTGAGATCATACCCGCCCCGTTTTTTCTGAAACCCTCTTCCATCCTTGCGCGGCTGATCAAGACCTCTTCTCTCCAGATACTCTCCCGCGTCAATGTATATGTCCGGAAAGTTCTTCTTCAGCGCACGGTTCATATAATGCATATTTCCTCTTGAATAGGGCTTCCGATCGGCAGCCGGAAATATGCTTGCCACATAGAACTGGCGGTCCGGATAGGCGCGCATCCATTTCTGATACTCCTTCACGACTCTCTTCGCGTTGCTCGAAACCCGCGAGCAGCCATTACAGCCAAAGTTCAGAACGATCTTTGCATTCGGATAGGTTTTCAGCGCATCGCGGAGGTACTTTCCAAGCTGTCCGCATCGGCTATAATTCTTGTTATATCGAAGTTCACCGATTGATGCTCCGTCGCGATAAATCAGTCCGTCCCGCTTGTCCTTCACATGGTGGAGATCATAAAACCATGTCCTGGAATCTCCGACATACAGGATAATATCCCTTCGTTTTCTGTCAACCGACGGCCTCCTGTACGCCGGTTTCTTGGAATCTGCCTCAGCAATCCCTGAAAAAAGAAGACAGACAGCCATCAGTACAGCGGCGCACAGAACCGGCCGCAGCGTGGAAAGCCTGCCCCCGGATGTCCTTTTCTGTTTCATCACGCACCTGTTTCCTTCCGTCTTCATCCCGCGCTTTCCTGCCTCCTGTCCTTTTCCCTGCTTACCGGCTATTATGCAGATGCTTCTTAAGCAGCCTCAATCCTGCCACGCAGCCCGCCGGCCGTCAAGTCATACATACTGTCTGTCAGTCATCCCGCCCAGCCGCACATTCCCCAGACGACTGTGCATCCGCCTCCATTTCCCGGAGGAACGCCTTCACAGCGTCTGTGACAACCTCCAGGTGACGGTCATAGCAGTGATCATCGCCCGGCACTGGCACCAGTCTGGCATGATGGTAACGTCTGGCCGCATCCTCGGCATACCCGTATGGAACTGTCTCGTCCTCCGTCCCGTGGATGATCAGCACCGGTTTCCGGAACCCATCGATTGCCTGCTCGATCGGAAGTACTCTTCCAGTTCGAACATAATTGCCTGTCACATACTTTCCCTCTGTGATCTTCACCCGATCCGGAATGAGCGCCGGATCGAACTTCTCCGCAAAGACCTCCCCCTTCCGGCAGGCATCCCGGATCATGATCGCCGGCGAAAGCGGTATGATCGCCTTCAGCTGATCTTCTTTGAGCGCCGCGGCAAGCATCACCGCAAGCCCGCCCTGCGAATGGCCGGTCAGATACAGACTGCCGGCAAACGGAAGGCTCCGGGCATAGTCGATGATGTATAAAAGCTCTCCAACCCACTCCAGCAGGTTATGGTTCAAAAAATCTCCATCCGTCTTCCCGTGGCCGTACAGCTCCACCCGGAGCGCCGCGGCATCTGTCTGCAGAACAGCCTGCGCCACCGCAGCAATATGGCGTTCCTCCATGTGACCCGTCAGGCCGTGAACGACAATCACCAGCGGAAGCCGCTCAGCTCCTGGCTGCATCATCTTTTCGACCGTCCGATCACCCGGAATCGCCAGCTTCGCGTGGATCCGGAACCCATCCTTGTCAATGTAGAATTCTTTTTCGTCCATGATCATCCCCCCGTTCACACCAGTCCCATCACAAATACAATTCCGAACAGCACCGGCAGAATCCAGGTCAGATAGAAGCACATCCAGCCCCGGACCTTCAGCCCCTTCCCGGTATTCGCCTCCGCCATAAACGACTTCCAGCCCCAGCCGGCCTTCCTTGTGCAGAAGATACAGAACGTCAGCGAGCCAAGCGGCAGCACCAGGTTCGAGACGATGAAATCCTCCAGGTCCATGAAGGTCGAGCTGCCGCCCATCGGGTGCACACCCGCAAGCAGATTCGGTCCGAAGGCACATGGCGTCGCCAGCAGAAGCATCAGTGCCCCGTTCAGAAGGCAGGCCTTCTTCCTGCTGAAGCCCGTGAGATCCATGAACATCGCAATGATGTTCTCAAATACCCCGATCACGGTCGAGAACGCCGCAAATGTCATGAAGACAAAGAACAATGCTCCCCAGAGGCGTCCCATCGCCATATGGTTGAAGATATTCGGCAGCGTCTTGAAGATCAGTGCCGGTCCTGAGTCCGGGCGTACACCGTACGCAAAGCAGGCCGGAAAAATGATCAGACCGGAGGTAAATGCCACAAAAGTGTCCAGTGCCGCGACATTGACGGACTCCCCCAGAAGTGCATGGTCCTTCCCGATATAGCTTCCGAAGATCGCCATTCCGCCCATGCCGATCGACAGCGTGAAGAACGCCTGATTCATCGCATTCTGGATCACATTCCAGATACCGGCACGGTGGATTTCCGCCATGTTCGGCGTCAGGTAAAACAGCAGTCCTTCCTGTCCTCCCCGCATAAAGATGGAATGAACTGCCAGCACAACCATGATGAGCAGAAGCGCGATCATCATTCCCTTCGTAATCTTCTCCACCCCTTTCTGGAGTCCGAGGCTCAGGATGAAGAATCCGATGATGACCGAGACCGCCATAAATCCCCACTGCCTCAGAGGGCTTGCCATCATCTGATCAAACTGTTCCGACACGCCCTCGGTATCGAGCCCCTCGAACGTCCCCGCCGCCGTCGCGAAGAAGTACTGCAGCATCCATCCGCAGACGACCGTATAAAACATCATCAGAATATAATTGCCCGCAAATGCAGCATACCCGTGGATGTGCCACTTGCTGCCCTTCGGCTCCAGAACCCTGTACATCTTCACCGGACTCTTCTGTGCCGCCCGTCCCATCGCGAACTCCATCGTCATCACCGGCACCCCCATCAGAAGCAGGAATACCAGATAAATCAGGACGAATGCACCTCCGCCGTACTGCCCGACCAGCCACGGAAACTTCCATACATTCCCGATCCCGATGGCGCAGCCCGCCGACAGCAGAATGAAGCCCAGCCGGCTTCCAAGATGTTCTCTTTGATTCTCCATGATGTCAATACGCTCCTCAAGCATAATATACAAGAAATGATTCCCGGTAATTGTCAGATTGGTCAATTATACAACAGTTTTTCATTCTTGTCCCGGAACCATCAGCCGAACCGTGAAATACATGGTATGAAACGGTACGAAATCCACGGATCAGAAACGGTTGAAATCCGTACCCATGAGGGTATGATAATATAAAATCAGACGGCTGAGGAGACAATACCATGACCTACGATTACCCTTCATACTACAGCCAGTTTCACTGCATCGGCGGAAGCTGCCCCGACAGCTGCTGCATTGGCTGGGAAGTAGACATCGACGAAGAGACCTACAACTACTACAAGTCCCTGAAAGGTCCCTTCGGAGACAGACTTCGCGCCCACATCAAGGAGGACGGAGCCGATCGGTATTTCCCCCTGTGTGAAGGCGGCCGATGCCCATTTCTGAACCGGGAGAACCTCTGCGACATCATCACGCAGCTTGGAGAGGAGAGCCTTGCACAGGTCTGCATGGAATATCCGAGATATTTTCTCGAGAAGGGCGATTATGAGCAGATCGACCTGTCCCTGTCCTGTATGGAGCTGGGGCGGATCTTCTTTGAAGACCCCGACCCCATCGAATATATCCGCGAAGAAATGCCCGACGCGGATGCAGACGCAAATCCCATACCGGATACGGCGCTGAATGGCCGTCTGGTACACGTCCTCGACATCCGGGACGACTGCATCGCCATCCTGGAAGACAGAAGCCGCACACTGGCTGATCGTTTTCTCGAAGTTCTGCATCTGTACGGTCCGGGATCCTGTCACAATGAAAGCCCGGGCATGCAGACCAGCCCGAATCATACAGACTGCGCCGGAGATCAGGCGGACGGTATCCGGCTGACGCGTCTCCCGGCACTGTTTGAGCAGATGTCCCGGCTGGAAGTTCTGGACAGCCGATGGACAGACCTGCTCACCGAGATGAGACTGCAGTTCTCTGAATATCCGGATGGCTCGCTTCCGGATGTCACGATTGCGGAATTCGTCAGGCAGCCTCTCCTGTGGCAGGAGCTGTCGCAATGTGCCCGCGGAAAGCTGGCGGTCTGGTTTGAGAAGCTCGGCTGCTATTTCTGCTTCCGCTACATCACCGACTCCTGCTTCCAGCCAGCCCGGCACACAGGCGCCGGAATAACTGCCCCGGCCATCCATTTTTGTGCAAAATCCGTCTGCTTTCTGTATCTGATGTGCATCTCCAGATACCTCAAAAGCGGAAAGCACTTCGGAATCCAGGACATGATCGACCTCGCCCACCTCTATTCAAGAGAAGTCGAGCACAGCGACGAGAATGTTGAATATCTGAAAAACTGCTGAATCACTCGATGATGAGCGGTCGAAAAAAGGAGTGGCAATATGCCACTCCTTCCCGTTTCATCCTGTTCTGTTCAGCCGATGACTCTGAATGTCTCAGCCAAAATATCTCTTCAGCAGTCCAGCGAATGCACGGCCATGTCTTGCCTCATCGCGTGCCATCTCATGGACAGTGTCATGGATTGCGTCAAGGTTCAGTGCCTTTGCTCTCTTCGCCAGATCCGTCTTGCCTGCGGTAGCGCCGTTCTCAGCATCCACTCTCAGCTGAAGGTTCTTCTTCGTGGAATCCGTGACAACCTCACCGAGCAGCTCAGCGAATCTGGATGCATGGTCAGCTTCCTCAAACGCTGCCTGACGATAGTACAGGCCGATCTCCGGATAGCCCTCGCGCATCGCGACACGGCTCATTGCAAGGTACATGCCGACCTCAGAGCACTCGCCATTGAAGTTCGCGCGAAGATCTTCCTTGATGTCATCCGGTACATCAGAAGCAACACCGACAACATGCTCAGCTGCCCATGTCATCTCCTCTTCCTGCTTTCTGAACTTGGAAGCCGGAGCGCCGCAGACCGGGCACTTCTCCGGTGCAGTCTCACCCTCATAAACATAACCACAAACATTGCATACCCACTTTGCCATAATTCGAAATCCTCCTTATCATTCACTGTTTGCCCCGGTTCATGCCGGGAAGTCAACCTCTGTTTCCTGAATTGCTGTCTTCCTGCCGGATGCCGCCGGTGAGCTGAGTTCTTCCTTTTCTTCTTTCTTCAGGCACTCACTGCAGACCCCGTAGAACAGGATGCTGCAATCCTCAATCTGCCCGTCAAACTGGTCTGCTGCCAGCAGCTTGATCTTGCCGCAGTCGATAAAGTCATTCATATCCAATACATTGCCGCAGCTTCTGCAGATGAAATGATTGTGCGGGTGCGTGTCACCGTCGTAGTGTTCCGCCCCTGTTCCTGTCGTGATCTTCTTGGCTTCCCCAAGCTCAACCAGCAGCGACAGATTCCGGTAAACCGTCCCGAGGCTGATATTCGGATAAACGTTCCGGATATCCTTGTAGATCATGTCTGCCGTCGGGTGATCTTTCCGGTGCCGAAGATTCTCGGCGATCGCGTCTCTCTGACGACTATGCTTCAGCCCTGCCATATGTCACATCCTTTCCTTCCGTAACGATCGTCCTTATAATCAGGAATCATTATCGTTACTGAAGCTAATATAGCCCTCTCTAAAGCGTTTGTCAACACCTATTTTTGAGAATCTCTATCTGATCATATGACCGAACAGGTTATACTGTGCAAAGACAGGCACAATCACAAGTGACACAGTCGATATGATCTTGATGAAGATATCCAGACATGGTCCGACCGTATCCTTCAGTGGGTCTCCGACCGTATCACCGACAACCGCCGCATCATGTGTGGGGGTGTTCTTCGCCGCCCCCCTGACGCCGCCGGTTTCGATGTACTTCTTGCCGTTGTCCCAGGCGCCGCCCGCATTCCCGCAGTAGATCGCAATCATGATGGCGCTCAGCGTCGCTCCGATGATCAGCCCGCCGACAAACTGCGGTCCGAACAGGAAGCCGCAGGCAACCGGTACAAGAATCGCGAGAAATGAAGGCAGCTTCATCTCCCCGATCGCCCCTTTGGAGGAGATGCTGATGCAGGTCCGATAGTCCGGCTTCTCGGTTCCGTTCAGGATGCCGGGATGCTGTCTGAACTGACGGCGGACTTCATCGACCATCTTTCCAGCCGCCTTCGCGACCGCATCAATCAACATCCCAGAAAACAGGTACGGCAGTGCAGCGCCCACCACAGCGCCAGCCAGCACCATCGGCTGCATCATGTTTAGAACCAGGTCTGTCCCGGCGTCATTGAATGAGTACAGATAGGAAATCATCAGCGCCATGGCTGCCAGCGCGCCGGACCCGATCGCGAACCCTTTCCCGATCGCAGCCGTCGTGTTGCCGACAGCGTCCAGCGTGTCCGTAATCCGGCGGACATCCGGATCCAGGCCGCTCATTTCCGCGATGCCGCCTGCGTTGTCGGAGATCGGTCCATATGTATCAACCGACACCGTCGCGGTGACGAATGAAAGCATGCCCATCGCCGACATGGCGATGCCGTACATCCCGCAGACCGCATAGCTGATCACGATCGCCGCCGCGAGGACGATGCAGGGTGCCATACAGGAACGCATCCCGAGCGCCATTCCGGATGTGATGGTCAGCGCCGGCCCCTCCTTCGAGGCATTCGCCAGATTCTGCGTCGGCCTGTACGCCGCAGAAGTATAATATTCTGCCAGCATCCCGATCACAACGCCTGCTGCGATTCCCGCAGCCGAGGCAACCCACGGCGACAGTGCCCCGGCAGAAAATCCCAACGCGGCGCTGAGAACACTCATATCCTCATTATGGAAAAGAAAGAAAGAGACCAGAAGTCCGAACACGATGGTCGCGCCTGCCGCCACATATGTCGCCCCATTCAGGTCCCGGTGCGGGTCCGCGGACATCTTTTTCTTGAAAAGCAGGCTTGCGATCCCGATGCAGCAGGAAATGAGCCCCACGGACACGAAGATCAGCGGAAACAGGATGCATTTGTCCAGCTGCTGCCTGGTCATGCCGGTACCAAGCGCCTCAGACTGCAGAAACATGTGGTAGGCCAGGATAATGCCTGAGCAGATCGCCCCGACATAGCTCTCGAGCAGGTCGGAGCCAAGCCCTGCGACATCCCCGACATTATCGCCAACATTGTCCGCGATCGTCGCCGGATTACGCGGGTCGTCCTCCGCAATATGCGCCTCCGTTTTCCCGACAAGATCGGCGCCCATGTCCGCCGCCTTGGTGTAGATGCCGCCACCGACACGGTTGAACATCGCAACGATTGAACAGCCCAGCGCGTAGCCGGACAGTGTCATGGTAAATGGAATGAACCGAAGTCCCAGAAAGTTGACATAGGAAGCCTCTGTGACATGAAGCTGCCCCATGCCGAGACCGAAGATGAGATAGACGAAAAACAGCCCGAGAAGGGCAAACCCGCCGACGCAGAGCCCCATGACGGAGCCGCCACGAAATGCAGCCTTCACGGTCGCGCCAATGTCCTTTGTCGATCTGGCACGCTCAGACACGCGGACATTGGCATAGGTGGCGATCTTCATGCCGATCAAACCCGCCAGGCTGGACATCGCCGCCCCAATCGCCAGGGCAGCGCCAGCCTGCCACATCGTAACGATCCCGATCACGGTCGCCACGATGGCAATCACCAGAAACAGGATCTTGTACTCATAGGATATGAACGCAGCTGCTCCCGTCCGGATGGCAGACGCAATCTCGCGCATCTGCCCGTCTCCCTCCGGCAGCTTCTTCACCCCGAAGAAATTGAACGCCGCAAAACACAAAGCCAGAACTGACGCAAACAGGACGAGAATCATCAGCAGCTGCATAAGCACACCTCCGTTCAGTTTTCATATACTGCTTTTCATTCTTCGATCCGGTAACCATTTCTTTCATTCTAACATCCGCAAATATACGATGCCCTCGAAAAGCTGAACAAAATTTAGTCTGATTTATTATCCATTCTGCTAAATTAAGAGGAGCGCAAAAAGAGCCCGGCAGGCTGCATCACCATGCAGTCTGCCGGGCCCTTTCTTATAATCAGAACGATAATCAGGATTTACGCTCATCCACGATATCCTGCGCACCAGCACAGAAACTGTCCATTGTAATATCCCCAGCTATGTACTTTTGAAACAGCGTCCCCATACTCTTAATTCCGCTCATTGGACTATCCGTAAAGTACCGCGGCAATAGCTCGCAGGTATTGACATAGGAGCGGACCACCTCAATATCCGGAATATCCACCCCCCCATGCCTGAGAATATCAAGTCTTGCGGGGGCGCGCTGGACGCAATTACTGTAATACTCGGCGCCATCATCGCCTGTAATATAGCGGATAAATGCTTTTGCGGCGTCCTTATGTGAGGAGGAGCGGTTGATTGCAAACTGCCAGGTCGCAATGGTTGTCTTCTTTTCGTAAAACTCCGGAATACTGCTGACATGAATTCCCTCATCTGAATAAGCTCCGGAATTTAAAAAAATATTCATCGCCCCGCTGTACAGGTAGATGCATCCGTATCTTCCATCGATGAACTTCTGTTCCATCTGCTCATACTGATCCAGCACCTGGTCTTCAGGAGTCTGTCCGTTTTCCACAAGATTCTTGAGATACTGAACCGCTGCCCGGCTGTTCCCATTATCCCAGTCCAGATAATCACCGCCAAACATGTTGACCGTCTGAAAGAGATCATTATAAGCGTATGACTGCTCCCAGGCTGAGCCATAAGCATACCGGTTCTCGCCATAATCCGTTTCCAGAAAATGATCGAACCGGTCTTCCGTATTCAGATCAGAAACCCCGGCCTCTTCCAGGAACTTCTGGTTTATCCAGAACATCATGATGTCCAGCATGTACGGCGCGGAGTATACCTTCCCATCATACATACAGACCTTTTGAAAGTATTCCTCCGGAAAACTGCTTCTGATATCCTCCGGCAGAACATCTTCCCCAAGCGGCTCCAGATATCCTTTGGGAATAAATTCTGACGCCATCTCGTCGTTGATTGCAATCAGATCCACATCCTGATTCCCCGATGTCAGCAGATTTGACACCTGCGCCTCCCGGCTTTCCGCGTCCTGGGAGGTCGCTTCCAGCCGGATCTTCATCCCCAGCCTTTTTCCGGTTTCCTCTATGAATCCCTGAAATTCATCCACTGATGCATCAGGTGTCAGAATGGTCAGGATCTGCTCCGCCTCAGTCATGCCAGAATCATCCTCTGTCCGGTATTCACCCTGCCTATGCTGTCGGAAAACCCGAAAGACCACGAAACAGGAAACCAGCGCAATGGCAATTGCAAAAGCAAGCCCTGTCTTTCCTCTCATATTCTTCTCACCTCTTCGGCCGACAGGATGCCCGAAGCCTCTGTTCATGACTCCGGCAAACTTATCTTGGCCATCTGTCCTCCGTATGGGGAAGCTCCGGGAAGGGACTGTGAGGAAGCTGCTGGTACCAGTAAGCAACAGAGGCCACATCGTCCTGTCTTTCAAACAGTCCCCTGTAACCGACGCCAATCTGCTGGATCGTCACGCGAATATCCTTGCTGAATGCAATCGGGTCCTCGATGTGCCACCTGTAGAACCCCCGCTGAGGCATAGTATCGTCGTTGTGATACAGGTTGTGCTCTGTGTCATGGCTGGAGTAATACGGATAGCCCAGATAGGGTGTGCAGTACTGCTGCTCGACTGTTTTTCCATTCTCCTGTCTGGCGAAACTCCAGGAACCGCCAAAATAGTCCTCTGTGCCGGTCCCGCAGATCGTCGGGTACTCCCGGTCACCATCCAGGTAGAACTTGACCTCTCCTTCTCCGTACCAGTATCGCTCCAGCGTAGTCAGTGCCAGATAGGTTCCGACATACTGTCCTCTTCCCTTCACTCCGTCCAGAATGGTGTAATCAACACCCTTCTGGGTGATTTTCTCCCTGCGCCACTGTGCATGAAAATAGAGCGCATCCTCCGGGAGGGCTTCCACAAGACTGTAGTCTACCTGGTAGAAGAAAGCCGGGATCGGATTTTTATGCTGGTTTTCCAGCTCAATCCGGGCACTCTTCCTGAACGGCATCTGGAAATAACAGTTCAGCCCCCGGTTCGGCACCACCGCGATCGGCAGAGAATTGACCATGCAGGCTCTTCCGAACCCGCAGCAGAAGAAATCCCCAAGTGGTACCTCCACAGACGGAAGTGTCTCATCATCCCAGTAAAAGCGGAGCACCAGATCCCGCAAGACAAAACAGTCTGCATCTGTCGTTTTGTAAGGCACGGTGATCCAGATGTGCCGAATGATGCCGGGACCTTCAATTGCCGCGAGATTCACCCTCGCGCCGGAAGGGATATCATGCAGGCAGGGTGCCCCCTTCCGGGACGGTCCAAGCCCGCTAGCCGCCATGCCGCCCCTGCCCTTCTCTCCGGTTGGGTTTTCTGCATTGATCGACCGGCTTTCCATATGTTGATCCAGAAACAAGTTTCCGAGTGATGTATATCCGCTCATGCCTTCACGCCTCCTGCCATAATCCCATCCATGATCTGCTTCTCGAAGATTGCGACGAACAATATGATCGGCATCAGAATGATCCAGCCCATCGCCGATGTCAGATCCCAGGGTACGCCATACATATTATCACGAAGAGGAAGCTGGACGATAGCGACCGACAGCACCTGAATATGGTTCGAGTAGTACAAAGGTGTAAAGAAATTATTCAGGCATGAGATAAAGTTGATAATGCAGACGGTTGCGATCGCCGGCTTCATCAGCGGCAGTATAATATACCGCATGCGCTGCCAGAATCCCGCTCCGTCAATCGCTGCAGCCTCCTCCAGTACAACCGGAATCTCCCCGACAAACCCTCTCAGAATCAGAATCGTGAACGGAACAATGCTGCTGATATACAGGATGATCAGTCCCGGATAGGTGTCAAACAGCCCGACTTTTCTCATGAATTCATACAGTGGCCTTGCCGTGACCACCTCCGGAATCAGCATCGTTGCAACAATGAACAGAAACGCCAGATTGACGCCCTTCCTGTCCCTGAACCGATAAAACCCGTAGGCCCCGAGGATGCAGATGAAGGTTCCCACAATCAGCGTAACTCCGATGATAATGATTGTGTTCCGGATCTTTTCAAGCAGGCCGACATGGCTCACCAGGAACTGGTAGCTCTCAAGTGACGGGTGCTTCGGAAGGTATTCAATGGGGGATTTGAACAATTCCCCGGGCGGAGTAATCGAGGATATGAATATCCAGTAGACCGGCATCAGAACGACAAATGCAATCAGCGCAAAGACAACCCAGCGGATGATACAGATTCCGATCTTTCCGGATGTTCCGTTACTGATCCTTTTTGTTTTCATGGCTGCTCCTTTTATGTCTCAAACTTTTTACTTCCAGTAATTCTCATATTGATGAGTGAGAAGGCCATCATGATCAGGAACAATACAACCGCCATGGCAGATGCATACCCGATGTTCAGATTCGTGAATGCCTCTGTCGTGATTCGGTACGCTATCAGCGCCGTATCTTCCCCTGGTCCTCCGGAAGTCATCGAATAGACAAGGTCAAATGAAGTCAGCCTCCACAGTGTGAATGGAATACAGAGTGTCGCCACCCCCTTTGCGATCAGCGGCAGAGTGATTTTCGTAAAGCACTGTCTGGCGGAAGCGCCGTCAACCTTTGCTGCCTCATACAGATCCCCTGATATGAACTGCAGGTTCGACAATACCAGAATCGCAAAGAACGGAAGATCCTTCCAGAGATCCACCGCAATCACAGCTGCTCTCGCAGACCCCCTGTAGATCAGCCAGTTATACTGAAAGCTCGGGACAATCCTTCGGATCAGATCATTGATCAGGCCATAGTCGTTATTGAACGCCCACTTTGCGGCCATACCTGCGACGACAGAGGGCATTGCCCAGGGAATCAGGACAATCGTCCGGAGGAACCTCTGCCCTTTGAACTTCATGTTCAGCGCCATCGCAAGCAGCACACCCAGTGTAATATGAAAAAACATCGAGACAAAGACAAAGATAACCGTAAACTGGATCGAGATCAGTACCTTCGGATCATGAAACATCCGGATATAATTCTCAAACCCGCAGAACACATTCTTTCCGGCAAGGAGCCGTATGTCAAAAAAGCTGTCCCTGATTGTCTTTGTGACCGGATATATCGTTGTAAATGCCCTCAGGATGACAACCGGAAGCACCAGCAGCCATGGAAGGAGAGCCATCGCCTTCGATTTGCTTCTGTACATGTGATATTTCCTTCCTCCTCAGACGACAGCCGGGGGCAGGATTTTCTGCCACCGGCTGTATGAAGATTTTACTGATACTCCTCTACGTATCCCTGTGCCTGGGAGAGGAAGTCATCGATCGAGATCTCATCTCTCATATAGGACTGGAAGATCGTTCCCATCGCACTGATGAACTCCATTGTCTGCGGCAGCATCGGCCTTCCCTGTACGTTGCACTCCTTTGCGTATTCCGCGTACATCTTCTTGACAGGATTGGAATCCGGAACAATTTTCTCCGCCAGATCCGCCCTTGCCGGATAACGGTCAAAATACTTGTAGCTTGCCTCCATCCCGTCTTTCCCGGTCATGTACTGAAGGAATTTGACCGCAGCGTCCTTGTGTTCGGATGCGGCATTCAGGACATAGCTCCAGGAGTCTGTAAAGATGGATCTGCTTCCGTCCTCCGCGAAGGACGGAACCATCGCCATATGGATCTTGTCATCTCCGAGCATATCCGCATTCGCATAGTCGGTTCCAGTTCCCCACATAAACCAGCAGCCGTATTTTCCATCGATTGCCTTCGGATTCATCTGCTCATACTTGTCAGGAAGCTGGTCAAGAGAGGTATAACCCTTCTGGACAAGCTCATGAAGGAATTCCATCGCCTCCTTGTTGTGCGGATTTGTCCAGTCGTAGTAATCTCCGCCAAACATATTGACAAACTGTGCAATCTCATTGAATACATATGTTTTTTCCCATGATCCGCCATATCCGAACCGACCGTTTCCGGAAACAGCTTCCATATACTTCATGAAATCATCCTTTGTGTCGATCGACTTGATGCCGACTTCATCCATAATCTGCTGGTTGACCCAGAATGCCAGGTAACCGGTATAAGACGGGACACCGATGACCTGGCCGTCCACGTTCGTAATCATCTGGTCGACATAGCCTTTAGCGAACTTGTCGCGGACGTCGTCCGTCATCACTGTGTCATTCAGTCCCTCCAGCCATCCGGAATTTTTGAATGTCGTACTCATCTCATCGTTGATCTCGATGATATCAACCGATGAGTCTCCGGTCGACAGCATGGTCGTAACCTTCTGCTGTCTCGTGTCAGAGTCTGTAGGTGCCGCAATGACATTAATCTTCAGCCCTGTTCCGCTCTCCACATCACTTAGCCAGTCCTTGAATTCCGGATCTGTCGTCTGGATGGAATACAGTGTGAGATCATAGTCTCCTGACGCTTCTGTCGACTCTGCCATTGCCGGAACCGCTCCACAGCCAAGCGCCATTCCTGCACTTAATGCCAGACTGAGCATTCTCCCTGTTCTTCTTTTCATCTCGTTTCCTCCTTCTCAAAAAGAACTTTTTTCCGATGCATGTACAATACCGGATTTCCCGCCTGGCTGAAATGCAATTTGTTTATGTGTTTTTATAATCCGTTTTAGACTTTGTGTGAACATCTTGAAATCATCGTGGATACAGATAAGATGAATGCAGGATCGAAACGTACTCTGAGATAAACAATGAAGGGAGCTTCACAATGAAAGATCAAATGGCCTCTTTCAGAAGGACTGTTTGCAAAAGTTTTTCTTCCTATCATTCAAAAATCCTGCTTTCACTTCTGTTCTGCGGCCTTATCCCACTCGTCGGAACATCATTTCTTCTGATCCACACGATCCGGAGCGGGAAAGAGCAGATTCTGGATGCCGTATACCAGTCCGATACTCAGCTGACCATGGAGATTGACAACCGCATAGGCCAGATCCAGTCTGTCATCGATTCTGTCCAGTACAGTATGTATGCCATCTCACAGACTCCCGCAGATATGCAGGAGAAAACAGAAGTGTCCAGCGTACGGAATACCCTGAGCCTGTACCAGTCTACCTTCAACCTGCTTCACATCTTCGCATTTCTCCCATCTGAGAATATGATCTCCAATGAGGGAATCTATTTCCTTCCCCTGGATGAACTGGACCGTTTTGGAATCAGCAGCAGTACGCCGACTTCCTCCACCTTCTGGTTCTACCAAAAGCATATTCCGCTGCCCTATGTCCTGAACATTGACAAGAAAGACTATCACTCAATCGGCGCCGGATACATTCTGAGGGATCAAGTCAGCAAGGATATCCAGTATGCCTTTCTGGTCTACATGAATCCGGATGAACTGAGCTCCATCCTGTCCGGTTCATTCTCTGATGACCGCATCCAAAGTTTTATAATGACGCCTGCGGGTCAGATCACTGCCTCCTCGGTTTCCGCTTCCGATGGCCAGATGGCAGATTCGTCTATCATTGCCTCTCTGCAGGAGACATCCGGCTCTTCTGTCAGAGTCCGGATGAATAGCGGAACAATCACCAGAATCTCCCCGCTTTCAAACGGATGGTTTCATGTAACAACCATCCGGAGTTCCTACGTTAATGAAAACCTGAAAGCAACATTGTTCTCCATCAGTCTGATTCTGTTCCTGACGGTTGCCTCGATTCTTCTGGTTTCTGCATTCCTGTCTCAATCTCTGACCTCCCGAGTCAGCCTGCTCTCGAAGGCCATGCGGGAATATAACCCGGCGGTCGGACTCTCTGAGAAAACGCAGGCAGCACTTGGCTTCCGGAAGCCTTCCGGCATGCTTGACGAAATCGATGAGCTGAGTCACACCTTTCTCCGTATGGATGATTCGATACAGTCCAGCCTGGCATCCATCATGGAGCTGTCCCTGTCCGGAGAGCGTCTCCGTTACAAGCTGCTTCTGGCACAGATTAATCCGCATTTTCTGTATAACATTCTTGGCACCATCCAGGTCTGCATTCATACCGGGAAGCCGGGCATCGCCGACCAGATGATTGCGGAGCTTTCCCAGTTTTACCGGCTCGCTCTTCGAAGGTCTACAGAAATGATCCGGATCAGAGACGAGCTTGAGATCGCCCGCCTCTACCTGGAACTTGAGAAAGCTTGTCATAATGGCCAGCTGACATGGCAATTTCACTTAGAGGATGGGATCGAGAATTACTATATCTGCAAATTTACGCTCCAGCCCTTCCTTGAAAACTGTATCCACTACGGGTACTCTGAGGCAGACAAATGTGTATCCATCACGCTCTCTGCAGTCTATCTGGACGACAAGGTTCAGATCACCATCCAGGATGCCGGATCCGGAATGTCTAAGGAAAAACTGCAGCAGCTTCGTGCAGTCATCGAATCCAGGAGTGTGGATTATTCAAAGAATTTTGGTATTGGGAGCGTCAGTTGGAGAATCTCGAGTCCCTCCTATGGAAACGGTACACTGAAGATTGATTCAGCCCCTGGCGAAGGAACAATTGTGACAATCACAATTGACCAGATAGAGGAGTATTCAGAATGAGCCGGAATGTAATCATCATAGATGACAACCAGTTTGCAATAGAGGGCATCCTGTCCCAGATTAACTGGCCAAGCCTTAACGCTGAGATAAAAGGGACCTTCAACGACGGGTATTCCGCAATCGAATATGCCCAGTCGCACGACATCGACCTTGTGATCTCCGATATCGAAATGCCCGGTATCAGCGGAATTGAACTTTGCTCCAGGCTGATCCAGATCAAGCCAGATATCAGGATGATTCTGATCAGTGCATTTGACAAATTTGACTATGCAAAAAAAGCCATCCGCATCGGAGTCGTCGATTATATTGAGAAGCCGATCTCCTATCCATATCTTAGTGAAAAGCTTGCCTCCGTCTTTCGTTCCATGGATCAGGAGGACAGGACGCGTACCATCGTAGAGCAGAGCAAGCCCTTGATTCAGGAGAAGCTGATCTCCGACCTGATCGGTTTCTCCGGCGCCGAGGCGGAGGAACGGCTGTCCAGATATTCCCGGTATCTGAGTCTTGACTTCAACTATTCCAGCTACTGTGTTCTCAAAATACGGATAGAGAATGCTGATTCCATCGAAAAAGACTTCGGCGTGCAGCGGTATCAGATGGACGTCATCTCTATCGAGGAATCCGCCCGCAAATCCGGCTCTGTTTTTGACTGGTTCTACTGCTACCACACGTATGACGCGGTGTACTGTATCATCGGCCAGAATACAAACAGCACCGAACACTTTCTGACCGTCATTCACAAGTTTGCTGACATCATCATCACAAATTCAGACGCAACTGCGGAGTTGAATATCGGAATCGGAACCATCGTTCCCCGCATCTCCATGCTTCATGAATCAGCTGAGAACGCGGAAGGCGCCCTGAAGTACCGTTTTTGCTTTCCGCATGACACAATCTATGATGCATATGACACGGAGAAGCACTCTTTCTCCTTCTTCCCTGAAAACGGACGCGACACCTCGGAGCTGTTCCAGCTGATCGCGTCCAAGAATACGGCTCAGATTCGTGTCTGGCTGCGTGATTACTTCGATGCGCTGGCGAAGGAATGCACAGTCAAGAACATCCTGTTCTCGCGCATTCACATCCTGATCGGCGACATCATCCACTTCTGCTATGAGGTCAACATTGATATCTCCGACATGGAGGAAGACATAACAAAGCTGTACCGTCGTTTTGACCGGATCCACGACTATAATGAACTGTTCGAGTGGATGAGTGATTTCTGCCTGAAGGTCGGGGACTGTCTCGATACCTCGACAGAGTCCTACCACGAGCATATCTGTTCACAGGCATCACAGTTTATCAGCGAAAACTACAGTGACAACACCCTCTCGCTCTCTGACATCGCCCGACACGTCGGCATCAGCAGCGCCTACCTCAGCGCCCTTTATAAAAAAGTGTACGGAAAGAATATTTTCGACACCATCACGAATCTGCGGCTTGAAAAGGCGTGCCAGCTTCTTCAGCAGTCAGCACTCCCGCTGAAGGAAATCAGCCTCCGGTGCGGTTACAGCAACCAATATTACTTCAGCAACAGCTTCAAGAAAAAATACGGCCAGTCCCCTTCCATGTACAGAAAAGGACAGCCCCAGGCCTGATTGGCCGAAGGCTGTCCTCCCTGCCTGTAACCAGCCCCGCATCTTGCGGCGCCGCCGAATTACATCTTCTTCTGTTGTTATTCACCCCGGCCCTGCTTCCGGCGTTTTTTGAGAAGCAGGACTGCGATAAGCGCCAGGGTTACACCGGATGCGCCCAACATGGTCATCCAGAATTCTGTTCTGGTTGCGTCTCCGGTCAGAACGTTGCTCTGCCCTGTGGTCCCTGGCTGGGAACCGCCTCCTGTCCCACTGACAGCCTCACTGCCCTGGTCAGTATCCTGCGATGTTCCTTTGACTTTTCCATCTGATCCCTCAGGGATCCCAGATGTCTCTGGCGCCTGCGGCGGATTCTCCTGTGGCTTTGTCTCAGGAGTCTGCGGTACTGTTTCGGACTGATCCGGATCGCTCACCCGGATACTGTCCGTTTTCTCCCCGGTCTTATCACCGTTGCGAAGGGTAGTCGTTACCTGGCGCCTGCCATTCTCGTCAACAATCGACATTACATGGAGCTCCCAGGTTCCAAGCGCCTTGTCCGAGCTGTCTGCAATCCTGACATCATACCAGTACTCGCCAACTTTCGGGTATTGGATGACGATGGCGTAGTCCGTTCCATCCGCCTTCGAAATCCGCAGAGAATATGTGCCATTCGCAGCGCCCTCCGGCATCGGTGCGTCTGCATCCTCCGGCGTCAGCGTCAGATGGTATGTTTTCTCCGGGCTGAGTCCCTGCCTGCTGAACTCCACATGGACCGGAACATTGATCTGGAGGGAATTCTCTTCCGCAAATCCACGTGTAAAACCAGACAGGAAGAAAATGACTGTCAGCAGGATTCCGATCCCGTATTGTATGATTCGTGCTCTTCCAGTTCTCATATTCCCCCCATGACTGCATATATTTTCATGTACAAAAACTGTCCGCCCTGCCGTTTGTGATGGCTTGCCGAAAGCACAGGTCTTTGAGGCTTCTTACGACTCCGCCGAAAGCTCATAAGCCGCCAGCACGATGGTCCGGTTCTCGTCCAGATAGGTCGAGCAGGTGGACAATGTCAGCACATGATAGCGCTCCGGCTCCGCTTTGATCTTGTCAAGCAGATCTGTCCGGACATGTTTGCTCTCAGAGCTCACATAGTCCAGGTAAGCAGCAGGCTCCTCATCAGCCGCGACCGGATCGAAAATCCATCTGTCCCTTGAAGAAACTACCATCACGGAGAAAACCGTGACCGGTATCTTCTGGCCCGGGATCAGGAGCGTTCCGTCCGTGTGCTTGTCGAAAAAGCGCTTCTCCAGGTACAGGTCAAGATCGCCGAACATCTGGTGCCGGTCCATATGGTGCCCGTAAACCAGCTCATTGAAATCCGTAAAATCCCGATTGCACCTGGTGTCCAGAAACAGCGTTCCTGCCAGGGAGTAATCTCCATAGACGTCCTTGTTCAGGTACTCCTCATTGTCGCTTCCCTGCACAACCGGGTTGTCGATCTGAGTTCCCTCCAGCGTGATCCAGGCGCAGACATCCTTGTTGATCTTCTGAAGATCTTCAAAGGAAGGCTTTTCGCCCTCCGGCTTCTCCTTGCGGATCCGCACGGACAAGTCCATCGCCGCCTGGTAGATGCTGTTATTGTCCCAGATCGAATAAATACTGTATGCCATCGCCAGCAGAATCGTCAGAATTACGACAACATCCAGGATCCAGTTTAAAACCCTCAGAAGCCCTCTGCCGCGGCGATGTGCATCCGGCGCATTCATCATGCGCGGCGCTTTCTGGCAATGACGATAAAGGCCACCGCTCCGCCAATCGCGGCAAGCAGGATGAGGAAATACGGCATGTTGGTGGTAAAGACACCCGTGTCGATCGTCGTATCGTTGGTGTTTGTGATGACAACATTATATGCCTGAGCCATCATCGTGCTTGCGGCATTCGGTGTTGCAGTATCCGCCGAGTATTCTTTTCCGTCCAGCGTATAGGTTGTGGTATAGCCATCTGCGCTGTAGTTATCCTCCTTCACCAGCCACTTTACACCGGCGGGGATATTTGTGAGAGTGATTGAAGTTCCATCTGTTACAGTGAAGGTTCTTGTAACGTTTGGTTTCTCTGTATCGGTCTGTGTCGTCCAGTCAGTAGGCTGAATAGCGCTATTCTCGCTATCACTGGATGCCCCCGCGACCGTAATGATTGAACTTACCCTCTTTTCCGGACTCTGCGGTGTCCATAGCATCACATTCACCTTGAACTCTTTATCCTTCGCTCCAAGGCTTCCGGCAACCTTCTTTGTAAATGTAAGCTTGCCTGCATTATATTTATTCTCAATCTTGCTATCCTTGGCCTTTGACGTTTTATTGACAAGGGTGATACCACTTACACCCGGCGTATTCGTGGCAGCATCATTCTTGACGGTCACTGCAATTCTGTATGTCTGACTATCGTAAACAACACCGGCAGTCTCTCCCACCACCTCGTGAAAGTCATAATAATAAACGCCGGGGCTTGTAAACTTACTTGGCGTCAGGGTTACATTCACCGCCTTTGTTTTTGTTGTCGACCCGGCTTCGCCAGTGCTATACGATGCACTGGCAAGTGTGATCGTTGCCGGAACTTTTGCTCCGACTGTCGCTTTTGTGGTATCATCTAATTCCTTGACCTGATCGATCTGGTTGCTGTCATTCCACTGTGTTCCCTTGATTGCTGCCAGGGACGCGAGGTTGTCCGCTGTTTCACTGGTGCTCCCAGTCGCTTCTCCACTGTGAAACCCAAACTCTTCAGCCGGGCTTGGATAGTCATTAACTGCCGCTCCAGCTGGAATCTGCGCTTCAAATACCTTATCAAATGACAGCTGTGTTGTGGTTGTATCCTCCGCTGCCATCGCTCCTGCTGCGCTCCCGATGGCGACTGCTGCCAGCGTAAGCGCGCCTGCAATCAGGTTGATGCCGAATCCTTTCCTCTTGCTGTTTTTCATGGGGTCTTTTCCTTTCTGTCTCAAGAGATTCATGGTTTCTGCTGTTATGCCTGCAGAGAAAAGGTGTCACAGTCCTCTTCTTCTCAGAATCGTGAGTACTTTTCCTTCTATTTCCTTCAGCGGGATGGCGCCGTAGCTCCGGCTGTCCTTCGCGCTGGTGCGGTAATCTCCCAGAATGAAGACACTGCCGTCCGGCACCTCATAGGGATATGTCAGCTTTCCCGGGTCATCTGTCGGGAAGAGGATCTCGCCGCTCTCCGTGGCACCGTTCACCTCGACAGCCCCGTCCCCGCTGATATTGACGGTGTTCCCTCCCATTGTGAGAATCCGGCCAAAATGCAGTTCCCCGCCTGCCCGGTACAGGACAACATCACCTGACCGGTACTGCGTCTGCAGCCGGTAGCCCAGCGTCAGGTCGCCGTCCTTCAGGGACGGGAACATGTCTGATCCGCCGACCCGCTTCAGGAACAGCACCTTCGTGAAGATGAGGATCAGAATGACCACGAAGATAGCCATCCTGACCGCCAGGCTCAGATATCCTTTCCAAAGCGGCTGGGGATCCGGGGGCGGTTTGATGTAGTTCACCTGATCCTTTGCATCTACCGCCCCGGCCGCTTTGCTGCGCCCGCGCATCACCATTTCCTCCGAATACACCGACGCCAGGCCAGAATCACAAAGGCCGCTGCCGCGAAGGCAAGAAGCCATACAGCGACTCTGTAGGGTCTCGTCGAATCTGTCTCCACGCCGTTAGCAGGAATCTTGAATTCCTGATTCGTAACGCCGAACACTGCCGGCTCAGTGGAATCCGGCGCTGTCACCGTGTTGACATCCCCGCCGGTACCGGCGGCCGTATCACTGTCGCTGCTCCCGGAGACACCCTGATAGCGGACGATGTAACCGTTCCCTTCTTTGTTGTAAAGGAGTCGTCCATCCGTGATCGGATCGCCATCTCCGTCCAGCTCATAAACCTTGTACGAGTCGCCGACGTTCAGAGACTGGAAAACCGGCTCGGTCACGCTCTGGCTGATGCCATTCTGCGTCAGCGTATAGGCCGGTGTCCCATTCTGATATCTGATCGTAAGTGTTCCAATCTTTCTGTCCAGACTGTTATACAGACCGAAGGAGAAGGTTCCGTCCGGAGGCACTGCAGCTTTTGTTCCATCACTGTTCAGAAAAGCCTTGTCGATCTTCAGAGACGCCTTCTGATTTGCTGCTGTGTAGGTATAGACACTCCCACGGTAGTTGACAATCACACCTTGGGACGCCCATGTTTTCAGCTCGTCAGCGGTATGTACGGTCGCGCCGCTCGTGTCTGTACTACCCCACGCTGTCGACTTGTCCGGGTATCCTCCGCTGCTGTCTTTCCGGGCCATCACAATAAAGACCGGGTCGGTCGACTTCACATATCCATCTGGCGCCCTGTCTTCCACAATACAGTAGACGGTATTGTAAAGAAGATTTTTGCTTTCGCCGAACGTCAGAATGCCACTGTGCGTTCCGCTTGAAGCTGTCGTCTGGATGTCGACCGGCTTTCCTGTTTTGCTCCACTTGCCTGTGCCCTGATCATACGCAGCCAGATAGAGCGAGAACTTTGCGCCTGAAAGTTCCTTCGACGCATTACTCTGATCGATCTTGACCAGCCTGATCTCCGGATAATTTTTCAGACTGAGTTTTCCATCAATGCTGTATCTGACAGTCTTTGAAACGGTTGTGGCAGATTGTTCCTGATATCCCTGCCAGTAGGCTTTGTTCGAGTACGTCACGTCCGTATCAGGCGCGGCATCAATCTCCGCCTTGTACGTCACCGTCAGTTTCTGACTGTCCGGAAGCGCCAGTGTCATCGTCGTGACAGGCTGATTGCTGCTGTTTTTTCCTTTCTGAAGGCTGATGTTCCACTGACTGCTGTCAAGCACCGCACCACTCGAATCCTTGACGGTGACACTCCCCGGATCGATGGTAAAGCTCCCGGTCATCTCATCGACAAGTGTCAGCGTGTCGGAGCCTGGCAGCAGATCCTCTCCCCTCGGATTCACCGTGATGGTGAAGGGCACCGCGCCCTCCGATACAGCGGCAGCGCTTTTCTCAATAGAAGGGATCTGGATCGCTGTGCTCACGCTGCTTGTGGAAACCAGGCTTCCATCCGGCCGGTAGACATTCATCTTATTCACGAATGTCTCGCTCTTCCCCATCAGAGCTTCCGGATCTGTGACTCTCATCACAACCTGAACCTGGATATCCGCCGAATCCTTTGTTCCTTTATGCAGATTTCCTACATCAAACAGGATCTTATGGTTTTCCGCGCTGTAGTAAGCATAGGCATCAAATCTGTAGTCGATCCTTCCGTCAATCTTTGTGTTTTTCTGACCGATGTCTGTCCAGTCTCCCCCAAGATCCGTGATTTCCGGCATTGTCGGCGTTTGTGTCGGATCCGTTCTCATCGTGTTGTTCGGAATCCAGAAACAGCGGATGTAGACCGGCTCCATCCCGTCCGGAACGACATCCTCAACCCGGAAGGAACCCTGTTCATCTCCTCCGTAATTCACAACAAGGCGATATTCCGCGTAGGTACCTGACGACAGTGATGCGGTACTTCCTCCGGACTGATAGCTTGTCAGTATTTTATCCTTTGGGCTATTTCCACTGGTTATCATGGTCTTCGGAACATAAGACCACGTGCCTGTGGTGTTGTCATATGCTCCGTATGACCCTAGTTCCTTGAAGTTCGTCCCTTCGCCCAGCACGGAGAGTGTGTCGGTATTGGCAAGCATCCAGTCCTGAGAGGAGCTGCTCCTCTCATACAGTGTATTTTGAAAACTTGTAATTTCCCGAGCGCCCCATGAATTGTTCGGCGCAGTTGTCAGAATGACATACAGCTGCTTTCCTTCCGGTATCTCTACATCTTCCTGGAAGGTCAGGACACCCTCTCCGCTGGTAGAATCCGATGACCAGCTATAGGCTGCCGATTCCAGCTTTGAGAAGTCGTCATTCCCTTCAATCTGTGAAAAGTAAGCATACTGGTCTGTGAGGGATGTCCCGCTTCCGGCAGCCGCCCCCAGATAGATTCCGGCGATGGAGTCAGCGGTTGTATGATGCGGCTGGCTCAACGGCTTATCCCGAAGCTGGACACCTGCCGGAATCTTCGATCCGCTGACAGTGAACACCCAGTACAGCTTTCCATTCTTATACAGGCTGGACGTATCCTTGGAATCGTAGTACCAGCCTTCCTTCTTTACAGAGTAATCCAGCGAGCCGGAGACCGTCGTGCTTGTTTTCACGTTCATGGAAGGAAGGGAATAGGTTACTCCCCCGGTTCCTACGATGCTTCCGCTCAGCGTAAAGCTGTTCCCTGATGTTGCGCGGCTGAAATTTCCAGCGACCGGCGCCGCGTAGTAGGTGAGCAGATACGCCCCCTGTCCCAGCTCACTGCTCAGGCTCTTGGGCGAGAGGTTAAATCTCGTCATCCCGTTGATATCCAGCCAGACCGTCTTGTCCGGCGTCTGGCCGGACAAAGCATCCGCAACCTCCGCATCTGTTTTGCCTGAAGCATCGGAGCTGATCCCGCTTTGATAGTAATCCAGTCTCAGATAACCTGCATACTGCAGGTACTGTCCAAGCACATCGCTGAATGCCGCGGAGGATACATCCCAGCTTCCCTTTTCATTGACAACGACGCGGTACTTGATGCTGCCTGCCGGAACTTCCCTGTCCGCCGCGGATGAAGCGAGGCTCCATGTACTGTTGCTGTATGTATAAACAGAAGTCAGCCCGCTCTGATCGATCACACTGTCAATTGCAGCGCCCTGGACCTTTCTGTCCCAGGTATACTTTTCCAGCTGTGTGCTGACTGCACTGGTGCCAAGCGACTTATTGCCAAATGAGGACCGATCACTTGAATAGGCGGTTCCGCGATTATTGACAGTGACCGCCGAGGAGGAGAAGACCGGCTGCATCGTCAGCTCGCACTTCATCTGGACTGTCTGCCCCGGCTTGATCTCCCCAAAGTAGAAATTGAAGCCAGGGTTCTCCCTTCCGTCATTCTGCTTGATCGCATAGTACGGATCCGGAGAATCTTTCGTTCCGGCTGACACAGCTGACCATGTCTGATTCTCATTCAGGATCTGGAAATTCCGGAACCCAAGAGATGGAAAAGCATCTGTCGCCGTGATGGCATTCCAGACATTTGCGGACGTGATGTCCGTCCCGGAAAGCCCGAAGTCATCTGAGATCTTCAGATGCTTCACAGGCCAGGTGTTTTTCGCGTCCGCCGTCACCTTGAACGTATACGGGATCGTGATGGTATTGTCGCTGTTATACCGGACATCCCCTGCTTTTTTTGTGACGCTTGCCTTTGTCTGCGGCGTGAAGGTTGATGTCGCCGTATTATGCTCATAGGTTTTTGACTTTGGTGTGGCCGTATTGATAATCGTGTCGGCCGATCCGGCCGCTCCCACGTAATCGTCCTTCAGCATCACCTGATAGTGGAGCACCCTGGTTTCGTCCGCCGCCATATCGCCGATCGTCCAGACCATCGTCCCCGGATCGGTATCTGTCCTGGCTGCAGATAGTTTCACGGAACCGTTCGTCTTCGCAGACGTATCTGTCGCCGCGGACGTAATCTCTTCATAGAATTTCTGCGTGCTGTCTGAAGTCAACACCGTATCTGTCTCCGTGATCCCGACATAGGAATCAACGGCCGCCGCGCCCCTTGAAAAATGGTCCGTAACCGTAACCTCTGGCATCCGGACATCCCCCGCGCTGACCGTCAGCGTATAGGACAGGTAGGAATGTCCATCCGTATCGTTATGCGAGTAGACGGGGCCGGACTTCTCGAGAGTCAGGGATCCTGCCTTCGCATCGAAGTCCGGATCAAAATGGATTGTGATATCCAAATTGCCAAGCTTCAGCGTCTGGGTTGTATCCGTCCGGATCTGCGCCGGATCCGGCGTCACGGTGAAGGAGATTTCGCCATTGTCATAGGTATAATCTTTCCCTTCCTGGTTGATTGTATTCTGGAGAATCTCCTGATCCATCTGAAGGATCAGCTTCTGCCCTTCCGCCCTCAGCGTGGCGATCTGGTTTCCGGAATCATCCTTGATTATTCCGCTGGACACAGTCGGATTGGAGAGAACCGACGGAATCTCGATGTACAGCTTTCCGCCCTTTTCAAGGAGTCCCTGCGCGCTGATTCCGCCGAAATTCACTGTCATCTTCAAGGTCGTGTAAACAGGCACAACTATGTCAGAGGTAATGGTCTTATAGTCGTTTCCGTCCAGATAGGAGAGCCTGTACCCGGTCAGATAAGGCTGATAGGTTCCGTCAGCCAGATGGATTCCGCCAGCCAGGTTGATTCCTTCAGCATCCACTACATCTGTGTGATCATTGTCAGCTGCAAGAGTCGACTCATCCAGCTCTGCTGTTAACTCCTGTCCTTCATCCGAAGCCTCGATGCCATCCTCCAGAGCGGTGCCCGATCCATTCTCCCCACCCGGTGAAATCACGATAGAATCCACATCATCCGTTGGGGCAGTTGCTGCATCCGCTGTGTCCTGAGAAGAAGCTGTCTCCTTCTGCTCTGAAGAGATTTTCTGGCCGGAAATCGCCGCTGTATTCGCCTGCGCTTCTGTCGTACCGCTGTCTTCTCCATGCCTTGCGATATCCTCTGAAGAGGAAACCTCCAACTGTGCTGCTGTCTCCGTCTGAACAGTCGCTTCTGTCTGAATGGACGGCACCTCTCCCTCCGTCTGAGACAGACCTTCCGCATAGACAAGCTGCGGGGTAATCGTTCCTGTAGTGAGACAAAGTGCACAGATCAGCGCGATGAACTTCTTGACTATTGTGACATTATTCATGAATATCCCTCAACACCCCTGGTCTGTGTTTCTGATTCTCTTGTTACTCTATTTATTGCTATGTATCATAACGCTTAATCGTCTGAAAAAAAATGCATAATCCTGCCAATCTTTGATAAGTATTATGATTATACTTCCATCAATATTGCATAAATGCACTTCTCAACAGAGCATATACACTACTTATTATATACATTTTAATATTTATTATTATTCTTATATTTTTTAGAATGTGCCATTCAGGTCAGCCCCGTCTTATTCAAAGGTGATTTGTTCTTTCTCATCGAAAAAGGGTGCCCCCTCCGAAATCTTTTAAGATTCCGAATGAGAACGCCCTTTCCTGCTTGTGATCTGCCACTGACATCTGCTGTCAAACTGACTCAATCTGCTTCCATCTGGTTCAATTGATTCAACCCGCTTCTGTCGCACCTTCAGTCTGGCTCTCCGCCGAAAGACTCTGTTCTGCCTGCTGCTGTGCCTCCACCGCAGCTTCCTTGCTCAGGCCGATATTCTCCGTGATCACATTCCAGATATCGGAGCTCTCAAACCCAAGCGCCCAGGCGGCTGTTCCGGCAAGATCATACTGCGGGATCAGCCGGACCTTTGCCGCAATCGAGTCGGCATCCTCAATCCAGATCTGGCAGCGGACCCCATCATTCGTCGTCCAGTCTGCGTAGCGCTGGAAAGCCGAGGCATCAAAGACAGGTGTAACATTCCAGCTCTGGAGCGTCTTCTGGACACCGGCCATGGACAGCACCTCACTGGTGGTGGTCCGGGCGCCGTCCTCTCCGCTGGATGTATACCAGATTCTGGTGTAGAACGGGATCGCGGAAATCAGCTTTTCAGCCGGGACTCCCTGGCTGATACTCTCCTCAATCGCACGCTGCTCATAGGTTAGAGAAGCAACCGATCCTGCATCCGAGCCGGAGTAATGCTCGTCATACCCCATGTTAATGAGGTAGTCCGCCACCGTTGCGATCTCTTTCCGATTCATCCACTGGTTGAAATCATAGGGCGGCTTGATGTCGACCGACAAGACAAGCTTGTTCAGCCGGCATTCGATGGAGAGCTCCCGGACAAACTGCACATAGGCGAGCGCATCCGCCTCCTCCATGTATTCAAAGTCGAGGTTGATGCCGTCAAGTCCCAGCTTCAGGGCATCATCGACAAGTTCACCGATTGCATTCCTTCTCGAGGCTGTCGAAGCCAGCACAGCGGAGGTATCCATCTCACTCGAGAAATCCGACACCAGCCCCCAGACCTGCAGTCCTTTTTTGTGGGCAGCCTTCACATACTTTTTCGACCCGATTGAGGAAATGTTGCCGTCGTTATCCGTCAGGGAAAACCAGGTCGGTGAGATCACGTTGACCCCTGACATCTGCGCGGTCATATCGGACAAGGTATCGTTTCCATCCTTCGAGGACACCTGGTGCCAGACCAGTGTCACCTTTCCGTCCATCGTGATAGACGGGTATTCCTGCGCCGGAATATCCGTTGTGACATTCTCCGTCGTCGGTTCCGCCATCCGCCCGGACTTCACATATCCGATGTAGCCATCCTTCGTCAGAACCTTCATCCAGCGAGAAAGCTGATCCAGAACAAATACCTTGTCGCCCTTGGCAAGCGTCGTCAGGATCGGGCTTTTGATGCCGCCCCTGTAGCGGACAGCCGCCTCCTTGACCGACTTCGCCGTCAGCTGTTCTCCCCATTTGTACCGGATCAGGACATGACCGCCATCATTGTTTCCCTTCTTCCATGTGTACTCCACTTGAGTATACTTCTGGAGGAAATCAGCGCTTACATAGAGGCCTGTCGTGTTTCCACCGCTGCTCTCCTGCGCGTCCTGCGTGACGCGCTCGCTCCCGGTAATCCGGTCGTCATCCGGGCGCAGAATAATCACCCGGTCATAGGTTCCCTCACTGACAGGGTCCGTCGTCCGGACGCCGTCAATGACGCTGTACGAAGAGGCGTTCACCGGGATCTCAAATTCCTGGGTCGCCGTTGTAAACAACATCCTGGTTGTCCCTTCATCCCAGTAAAATCGTCCGTTCAATGTATCGCGCACAATGTTATAAGGAAGATAGAGTGCGTCATCCTTCACAATCGCACGCTCATTCACCAGCTGGTCTCCCAGAATGAGCGCAGCTTCGTCCTGCTGCAGCTGCCCGAAGTAGGCTTCATCGGACATCCGCCTGTTGGTTGGTGTATTCCGGATGATCAGAACGCCAGTCCCAAAAAGCAGCAGAGCAAGGAAAAATGCGGCCAGTGCCTTCCGGCTTCCCCTGCCGCCCTTTCTTCGCAAGACTGTGCTGCTGCTCCCCGATGAAGGCATCTGGCTGTCCGCCTTGCGGTCATCTGTGATTTCTGTATGATCCGTTTTTTTCACACCAGACTGTTTCTCATTCAATTCTGATTTTTCCATGGCTGTTATCCTTACGGCTGATTTTCCGATTCCTGCAGGGTTGGTTTCGCCATCCTGTTCTCTTTCACCGCTGCAGCTGACAGTTCTGCATCGCTTCCGTTCCTGATACAGGTGGCTTACCATGATCTGTACGCACAGATGAGATGTTCAGGCTTGTAGATTCAACCGTAAGTATAGCAACCTTTCAGATTCGAGTCGACATCAAACATTCTTAAGATCCCCGGCAGACTTTGTCACACAACGGGGAAATGGCCGTCCTCCTGTTTCCGTATCTTATGAGAATCCTCCCCGGTCCAGGCATGAATTCCTGAATCCGGAGTTCCCTTCTTCCGAATCGTTCCAGGGTATCCTGGCCTGTGTCTGCCTGCGGTTTCCTGCCATATTTCTTCTGACCAGTCCTGTGGCTGATTTTGTCTTTCTGTCTCCTCATATTGTTATTCGTCTGTCTTCGGTGCAGTCCCCTGTTATCTGCACCAGCCCGCATAGCTTCTCCTCCTGCAGCGGTGTCTGTCCGCTCCGACGCGGTTGAGATCAATGCGGCTGATCCGGTGTCCTGCCGGATCAGGGATAAAATCCATCATGTAACTGACTCTTTCCCGCAGGCAGCAGGAAGCAGCTTCCCATGGCTCCATGCTCTTTCCCTCAAGGCTGATTCTGCAGCCTTCCAGATAGTAGTCACGGAGCATACTGCCCAGTACGTCATCCTGCCGGTTCTGCCTGCTTCTGGGTTTCTGTTGCTGTACTTTCATACACGCTTCCTCCTTGCCGGCGGAGGTACAGATCATGAAAAGGGTGTGATGTATCATTCCGCTTCTGCCGGCATTTGCAGCCTGCTGCACGCTGAAAACGGTTCTCGATTCTGCAAAACAGCGGCCGGTCTTTCAGTTATGCGCGGGGGACGTGAGATATAACAGATCTGTGTCAGATAAGACGGTTGGGCTGCCGGATGGCTGCCCGAATGGTGGTGCGGAGCTCCTCGACATAAGCCACATCCTTTTGCACAGTCTCATGATACATCTGTGCCTTATACAGCGCAATCTAATTGATGTAACATTGAGAAATTGGCAGTGCAGTTCATTTTTTCAAGGCCTGCAGCTGAGGTTTTATCTCCATTTTCCCTAAAAAATCAGGGAATCCTGCAAGGCAGCATTCCCTGATTTCATCAGAATTGCATATAAAAAGAGATGTTACATATTTTTTGTTACTTCATGTTGCATCGCCAGACACGCATGTTCCGGGTAATCCGCTCCTGCGAAGCGGCGCCCCTGCTCTGCCGCGTGCACTTCCGTCCAGCCGCCACACGGCCTCGTCCCGCCAGCTTCTCAAATAGTCCGAAGCTGCTGCACAGCCTGCCTGTTCACGATGGTTTTCATGTGTTCGCGGAAAAATTCATCCGTTCCGTTCGTGAAATCCATCGGGAGACCATATTCCGACAGGATATTGCAGATCTGATTAAACCGCTCCGGCTGCGTATCCTCCTTGCGGATCAGCAGATAGTACTCACCATCATCCGGATTGCGGTAGAGGGTGTTGCGCCCCTTGTAATCCGGTCCGATATTCTTCGATGCACGGATGATGTTCTCAAGCGAATGGAACATATAGAAGCGTGTGAACCCGTACAGTTCCTCCTCTGTCATTGTCCCATTCGGGCCGCTCTGCGCCTTGCTTCCAGCGCTCTTTCCATCACCCGATGCCGGGACAGCAGGCGCGTCCTTCCTGCGGACAATCGCTGTCCCGCTGATAACCGGCTGGGAGGACTGCTTTCCTTCTTTCTCCTCATCCAGCGTCTCGTCTCCATCGAACAGCTCTTTCAGGCGCTTCAGAATATCATCCGCTGCCGGCATATCCTTCGCCAGACTGCTGAAGGAGTAGTCGTCTCCGGACGGATCCCCCGTAAAATGAGCGAAGCGTGAGTCTATCTCCTCCGGGTTTTTGACCTTCGTGATGATCAGTGTGAGGTTTCCGCCGGAGTCCGGCGTCGCCTCAATCATCAACGGGGCATTATCCAGACGGAAGCCGCAGTGATTCAAGGCCTCCTTCATCATATCGCGGAACAGGGTACGTGCCTTTCCGCTTCCGTATGTCAGCTCGGAGATCCGGATATCCCTTGCCTTCAGATCCTCGGGTGTCAGCGTACAGCGTATCTGATTGTCATTGATCTTCTCTATCTTCATTCAATTCCCCTCAGTTCATTCCCCTCTGCTGTCATCCGGTCTCCTGCAGATATTACTGTGCCTGCGCCTCCAGATATGCATTCAGGCGCTCGAGCAGAAGATCTGGGTCAATCCCATGTACCATTGCTGCCTCTTCCAGAGACTCGCCCATGGATGCCGGACAGCCGATACAATACATGCCGCCGCCCATCAGGACACCTGCCAGGTTGACATCGACATTGATGATCTCGCCGATGGTCATATCCTTGGAAACCCTGCGCACTGCCTTCTTCTCAGCCGCAGAATCTGTCGTATTCTCCGCTGCTGTATTCTTCACTTCCTCAGCCATGTTGTGACCTCCTTTTTTGTATACACGGATCGTAGCACATATCCGTTCTTTCAGCGAACTGAATCTGAATCCCGTATCCACGATTATAGTATGCGGACTGCGAATGTACAAGATATATTTTGCACAATCTAATCACGCATAGCGCCCTTAAATCTGTCATTCCCGTCCCCCGCGCGTCCCTGCAGGCTCTATCCCCTTATCCGGAGCGGAAGCGTTGACCTTCCCAATCCCCCGCATGCCCCTGCAGGCTCCCTACCCGCCTGGGCCATCTGCTTCTGTCGGTGTGTTCGTCTGCCTACCCGAAGTTATGCTTGTCTAAACCTTTTGCATGGTATTAGAATACAGAAAAGACTCAGATAATGAGTCATGACTAAGAATACAAGGAGGTGTCACGATGGCTTATACAATCAGCGATGATTGCGTATCTTGCGGAACCTGTGCACCGGAGTGCCCGGTCAACGCAATTTCCGAGGGAGATGGCAAGTATGTAATCGATCCGGACGCATGTGTTGAGTGCGGAACCTGCGCAGAGGTTTGCCCGGTTGGTGCTCCGACCGCTCCATGATCGGCAGCATTCTTACGGCATAACATCAGACATAAAAGGAAGTGCTGGCATCTGTCAGCACTTCCTTTTTTCGTGCGCCCTTTTCGTGCATTCATGTCTCACCATTCTGTCTGGCTGCCTGCCAACTCCTTCCGGCGCGTCTTGCATGCCGGCCCGCACGAAAACATCCCCTGGGAACATACAACGCAGGCCGCCCTCAGAAAAGGCCAGGATCCTTCACACCGGAGTCTGGCCCCTTCCGTCTCTTACAACTCTTGCTCAAACGATTCCGGATCGACTGTGATCTTGATTGGTTTCAGCTTCCAGATGTCCCTGACATACTCCTGAATGGTTCTGTCTGAGGAGAACTTTCCGCTCGACGCCATATTCAGAATCGCACTCTCTGCCCAGTCTCCCTGGCTCTGGTAATACTCGATGGCCTTCTTCCTCGCCGCATCGTAGGACTTGAAGTCCGCCAGGATGAAGTACTGGTCCGCCGGTCCCTCCTTTGTAGTCAGAAGAGAGTCGTACAGCTCGCGGAACAGCTCCATATCCCCGCCCGAATACTTTCCGTTGATCAGCTCCATGAGCGTTGTGCGGATATCCGGGTCATTGTTGAAGTAGTAGGTCGGATCATAGTCATGGTTGTTCTCGTGATCAATGACCTCCTGGGAGGACAGTCCGAAGATAAATGCATTCTCCTCCCCGACCTCCTGTACAATCTCAACGTTCGCGCCGTCCATCGTGCCGAGCGTCAGCGCGCCGTTCAGCATCAGCTTCATGTTCGAGGTTCCGGACGCTTCCTTGGAAGCGGTCGAAATCTGCTCGGATATATCCGCCGCCGCGAAGATCAGCTCCGCATTCGAGACGCGGTAGTCCTCGATGAAGACCACCTTGATCTTGCCGCCGATTGACTGATCATTGTTGATCACATCCGCAACAGAATTGATCAGCTTGATTGTCAGCTTCGCCCGTCTGTAACCGGCAGCCGCCTTTGCGCCGAAAATGAAGGTGACCGGATAGAACGGTCTCTCCGGGTGTTCCTTCAGTTCGCGGTACAGGTACATGACATCCAGGATATTCATCAGCTGTCTCTTGTACTCATGGAGCCGCTTGACCTGCACATCGAAAATGGATCTCGGATCGACATCGATGCCATTGTGTTCCTTAATGTACTTCGCCAGACGAACCTTGTTCTGGTACTTGATGTTCATGAATTCCTGCTGCGCCTTCTGATCGTCAGCGTAGAGCTTCATCTTCGCGATCTGCGGAAGATCCGTGATCCACTCATCTCCGATATGTTCCGTCACCCAGTCCGCGAGAAGCTGGTTGCCGTGTAAAAGGAACCGGCGCTGCGTGATTCCGTTCGTCTTGTTGTTAAACTTCTCCGGCATCATTTCATAGAAATCCTTCAGCGTCTGCTTCTTCAGGATCTCCGTGTGCAGCTTTGCGACGCCGTTGACAGAGTAACCCGCGACAATTGCCAGGTTCGCCATCCGCACCTGTCCGTCGTAGATGACCGCCATCTTCGCGATCTTGTCCTGGTTGCCCGGGTAGCGCTGCTGGACCTGCACGATGAAGCGGCGGTTGATCTCCTCAACGATCTGATAGATACGCGGAAGGAGTCTTGAGAACAGCTCGATCGGCCACTTCTCAAGCGCTTCTGCCATGATGGTGTGATTCGTGTAGGCGACGGTCTTCGTTGTAATATCCCACGCCTCATCCCAGCCCAGGCCTTCCTCATCAAGCAGGATGCGCATCAGCTCGGCGACAGCGACCGTCGGATGTGTATCGTTCATCTGGAAGGTTGCCTTCTCATAGAACTTGTGGATATCGCTGTGCTTTCTCTTGTACTTGGCAACCGCTTCCTGGACAGACGCGGAGATGAAGAAGTACTGCTGCTTGAGCCGCAGCTCCTTGCCGGCATAGTGGTTGTCGTTCGGATAGAGAACCTCGACGATGTTGCGCGCCAGGTTCTCCTGCTCAACCGCCTTCTGGTAGTCGCCCTTGTCAAATGAATCCAGCTGGAAATCATTGATGGCCTCTGCGTCCCAGACGCGGAGCGTGTTGACCATATTGTTGTTGTAGCCGACAACCGGGATGTCATAGGGGACCGCCCGGACGGACTGGTAGTTTTCCTGGATAAACCGGTTGCTGTGGGTCTGCTCGTCGTACTCGACCCGGACATAGCCGCCGAACCGCACGATCTTCGCATACTCCGGACGCTTGAGCTCGAATGGATTTCCATTTTTCAGCCAGTCATCCGGGACTTCGACCTGGTAGCCGTTCTCGATCTTCTGCCGGAACATACCATAGCGGTAGCGGATGCCGCAGCCGTACGCCGGATAGCCGAGCGTTGCGAGCGAATCAAGGAAGCAGGCAGCGAGACGGCCGAGGCCGCCGTTGCCGAGTGCCGCGTCCGGTTCCTGGTCCTCGATCACGTTCAGATCGAAGCCCATCTCCAAAAGCGCCTCCTTCACCTCCTTGTAGGCGGTGAGGTTGATCAGATTGTTGCCGAGCGCCCTGCCCATCAGGAATTCCATCGACATGTAGTAGAGAATCTTCGGATCCTCCTTATCCATAACCTGCTGGGTCGCCATCCAGTTGTCTATAATGACATCCTTGACAGCGTAAGCCACAGCCTGGAAAAGCTGCTGCTGCGTCGCTTCCTTCAGGGTTTTGCGGAACAGGTTCCGGACATTGTCCCTGACCGTTTCCTTGAACCGTTCTTTATCAAAATGTTTATCCATGCTGCCTCCCTCAGATTTTCCTGACGCCCAGTGTTACCGCCTCTCCGTTGACGCTCCACTCCTTTGTGTATCCGTCCAGACTTCCGTAGGTAATGCTCTCCGCGAGGACCTCCTTCTTCAGGCCGGACTCGTACTTCTTCATGATGCCCTCCAGCTTTTCATTGCCCGCCTCAAAGACGTCGATGTGATCCTGTACCTCGAAGCCGGCTTCCTTTCTCATGGTCTGGATCTTGGAGACCAGTTCCCGGACAAAGCCCTCTTCCACCAGCTCCGGTGTAAGATTGGTGTCCAGCACAACGGTCAGATCTCCCTGCTGCTGGCTGACATAGCCCTCGACCTGCGCGGTCTCGATCAGCAGATCCTCCTCCGCAAGGGAGACCGGGCTTCCATTCACCTCGAAGCTGAGCGAGCCGTTCTTCTTCAGCTCGTCCATCGCGGCGCTGCCGTCCACCTCGGAGAGATACTTCCGGATACCGCCCAGAAGCTTTCCGTACTTTGGCCCGACCGTGCGCAGCTGCGGCTTGAAACTGTAGCTCGTAAAGGCTCTCACATCCTCCGTGAATGTAATTTCCTTCACATTCAGCTCGTCTGTGATGATGTCCGCATAGTACTTTGGAAGCGCCTGCGGTGCGCGGACAAACATCCGTGCCAGCGGCTGACGGTTCTTGATGTTCGCGTCATTTCTGGCAGCACGCCCCATCACGACAATGTTCAGCGCCTCACCCATCTTCGTCTCAAGATCCTCATCGATCCGGCTCTCGTCCGCCTTCGGGAAGTAGCACAGATGGATCGATTCCGGCGCATCCTTTTCTACACGGCGCACGATATTCTGGTATATCTCCTCCGTCATGAACGGGATCATCGGCGCGGCGCACAGGCAGAGGTTCTTCAGTGCATTGTACAGCGTCATGTAGGCCGCGATCTTGTCCGGCTCCATGCCATGTGCCCAGAAGCGGTCTCTGCAGCGGCGGACATACCAGTTGGACATGTCGTCCACGAAGCCCTCCAGCGCCCGCGCGGCTTCCGGGATCTTGTAGCTGCCAAGATCCGAGTCCACATCGCGGATCATCGTGTTCATCCGGGATATGAGCCAGCGGTCCATGACCGGCAGGCCTTCCCTCTCCATCTTTTCGTACGCTTCCTTATAGTCCGACGGATTGAAGTCATCGATATTCGCATACAGCACATAGAACGCATAGGTATTCCACAGCGTTCCCAGGAACTTCCGTTGTCCCTCCTGAACAGCCTTGTCGTGGAAGCGGTTCGGCAGCCACGGCGCGGAGTTGCTGTAGAAATACCAGCGGATGGCGTCGGCGCCGTGCTTTTTCAGCGCCTCAAACGGATCCACGGCATTCCCCTTGGATTTGGACATCTTCTGGCCGTCCTTGTCCAGAACCAGACCGAGGACGATGACGTTCCGGTACGGCGACTGTCCGAACAGAATCGTGGACTCCGCCATCAGGGAATAGAACCAGCCTCTTGTCTGGTCGACCGCTTCGGATATGAATGCTGCCGGGAACTGCTTGTGGAAGGTATCCTGGTTCTCGAACGGATAGTGATGCTGCGCAAATGGCATCGCGCCGGAGTCAAACCAGCAGTCGATGACCTCCGGAACCCGCTTCATGTGCTTTTTACCGCACTTCGGGCAGGTGCAGACGAAATCGTCAATATACGGTCTGTGCAGCTCAACCGTCAGCGCATCCTCGCGGCCGGACAGCTCTCTGAGCTCCTCCCGGGAGCCGATTGTAACCTTCTCGCCGCAGTCCGGGCACTCCCATACAGGAAGCGGAGTCCCCCAGTAGCGGTTTCTGGAGATGCCCCAGTCCTGGACATTCTCCAGCCAGTCACCGAAACGGCCCTTTCCGATTGTCGGCGGGATCCAGTTGACAGTGTTGTTGTTGTCGATCAGCTGCTGCTTCACGGCCGTCATCCGGATGAACCAGGACTGGCGTGCGTAGTAAATCAGCGGCGTATCACATCTCCAGCAATGCGGGTACTGGTGCTCGAACTTCGGCGCGTCGTACAGCTTGCCCTCCCTGTCAAGGTCGCGCAGGACCAGTGGATCCGCCTTCTTGACGAAGATGCCTGCATACGGCGTCTCCTCCGTCAGTTCACCCTTTCCGTCGACGAACTGCACGAACGGAAGATCGTAAGTCTTGCCGATTCTGCCGTCGTCCTCACCAAATGCAGGTGCGATATGAACGATACCTGTACCGTCTGTCATCGTGACATAGTTGTCACAGGTGACATAGAAGCCCTTCTTGAACTGCTTTGCCGCCGCCTCGCCTGCGCAGGCGTAGAGCGGCTCATACTCACGGCGCTCCAGGTCGGTTCCTCTGTAGGTTTCCAGAACCTCGTAGGCAGTGCCCATCGGAACACCATTTCTGTCATAGGCGGACTCATCGAAGTCGACTGTCACAGCACCGATCTCCTCGTCGGACGCACCGGCCTTCCTGAGCTCCTCCTTCTTTGCCTCCGCAAGCGCTCTCGCCTCATGGTACGCGCGGGAAACCTGGGCAGCCGTCGCCTGATCGGCCAGCTTGCCAAGCACCTTGTCGGCCAGCGCCTGAGCGATGATGTAGTTGTATCCATCCGCGGCCTTGACCTTGACATAGGTCTCGTCCGGATTCACGCAGAGGGCCACATTGGACGGAAGTGTCCAGGGAGTGGTTGTCCATGCGAGATAGTACAGGTCATCCTCGTCCTTTGCCTTGAAACGGACGATGGCGGAGCGCTCCTTGACAAGCTTGTAGCCCTGAGCAACTTCCTGCGCAGACAGCGGGGTGCCACAGCGCGGGCAGTAAGGGACAACCTTGAACCCCTTGTACAGAAGTCCCTTCTTCGAGATCTCCTTCAGCGCCCACCACTCGGACTCGATGTAGTCGTCATAGTAGGTAACGTACGGATTCTTCATGTCTGCCCAGAACCCGACGGTATCGGAGAAGTCCTCCCACATCCCCTTGTATTTCCAGACACTTTCCTTGCACTTCTTGATGAACGGCTCCATGCCGTACTGCTCGATCTGCTCCTTGCCGTTGAGGCCAAGCTCCTTCTCGACGCCCAGCTCAACCGGAAGCCCGTGGGTATCCCAGCCAGCCTTTCTCGGCACATACTCGCCCTTCATCACGTGATAGCGCGGGATCATATCCTTGATGACGCGCGTCAGGACATGACCGATGTGCGGCTTGCCGTTCGCCGTCGGCGGTCCGTCATAGAATGTGTAGTATGGAGCGCCCTCACGGGTCTTCAGGCTCTTTCCGAAGATGTCATTCTTCTTCCAGAACTCGTTCACCTCATGTTCGCGGTCCACAAAGTTCAGGTCCGTGTTTACCTTGTCATATCGCATAGAATTTTTCCTCCCGGAGCGCCTTTCTCGTCGGCAGCCCCTCTGTGCGCAGATTCCCCTGTATGCCTGAACTGATCCGGCGGATCCGGTCCCGGCATCGTGCATATCCACTGCGCTGCGGACATACAGAGTGATTATATACATACTGTGAAAACACTGTCAAATAAGGCCCTTCCTGTGGTATCATGACAGCATGGAAAAACAATCAGCTTACAGAAAAACTTCAGAAATCGTGCGCCGGTACGATTTCAATTTCAGAAAACGCTTCGGCCAGAACTTTCTGACTGATGAGAGTGTGCTTCAGCAGATCGTCTCCTCCTCCCACATCACAGAAGAAGACCTGGTGATCGAGATCGGTCCCGGCATCGGCACGCTGACACGGTACCTCTGCGAAGCTGCAGGTCAGGTCGCCGCGATTGAAATTGACCGCGATCTGGTAAAGATCCTGCATGAAACTCTTGCCGACTGCAGGAATCTCCAGATTGTCGAGGGTGACGTCCTCAAGACCGATTTGCGCGCGCTTGCGGCCGGATACGGAGTGGACAGTACGCCTATATCTGCGGATCAGGATCCTGTTTTTAAAACCGGAAGTCTCTCTCCCGAACGTGCAGCAGTCTTCCCAGAATCCGGGCAGACCGTCCGCTGCAGTCGCCTGAAGGTGGTCGCGAACCTTCCTTATTACATAACGACGCCGATTCTGATGGGACTCTTTGAACAGCATGTTCCGGCAGAGCGGATCACCGTCATGGTGCAGAAAGAGGTCGCGGACCGGATGACAGCCCACTGCGGAAGCCGGGATTACGGCGCTCTGTCGCTGGCCGTGCAGTATTATGCGCATCCGGAGATCGTGACGCTTGTGCCGGCATCGAGCTTCATGCCGAGCCCGAAGGTGGACAGTGCCGTCGTGACGATGCAGCTTTACAAGGACAAGCCGGTACAGACAAAGGACGAGCAGCTCCTGAAGGCATTCATCCGGGCAGCCTTCGGCCAGCGGCGCAAGACCTTGTCGAATGCACTGGGCAACGCACCGCAGATTCCGGTCACGCGGGATCAGACCGCCGCAGCGCTGACCGCTCTTGGTCTTCCGGCCTCCGCGCGGGGCGAAACGCTGTCGCTTCAGCAGTTTGCACTGTTGGCAGATGCTCTTGCAGATCTCGTCCATGAATGATCATAGCGAACAGGTTCCTGTCCGATGGGTGATGCGCCGACTGTCCAGCCCGGCCGCTCATCCCCTGCTGATCTGCAGCATCTGACAACCACAGCCACATCACGTGAATTATTCAGAATGAAAATGAAGGAGAAACTGAACTCATGATGGATCGGATATTTAACCTGGACAACCCGGTGATGCGCTTCCTCGGAAGAGCATTTGACATGATGATGCTGAACATTCTGTTCATTGTCTGTAGCCTGCCGATCTTCACGATCGGGGCCTCGCTGTCAGCGCTTCACTACTCCTGCCTGAAGATGAAGGACGAGAACGAGGGCTACGTATTCCGCAACTTCTTCCGCTCCTTCAAGATGAACTTCAAGCAGGGCACCGGCATGTGGCTGATCATGCTGGCGCTCGGCCTTCTTCTCTTCATGGAAAACCGCATGGCTGCCCAGATCACGGACGCTTCCGTAAAACCGATCCGGATCATGATCTATGTTGCCGGGTCCCTCTGGTACATGGCGCTCTGCTGGATGTTCGCCCTGCAGTCCAGGTTTGTCAACAAAGTCGGCCAGACCATTAAAAACGCTGTGCTTCTTACATTTGCAAAGGCTCCCCGCTCCATCGGCATGCTCGGGATCCTCGCTCTGGAGCTGATTTTTGTCGCACGCTCCTCCGGACTGGTGCAGTCATACGCAATTCTGTATCTGCTGATGTTCGGCTTCTCCGTCCAGGTTCTGATTAACACCCAGCTCCAGTACCCCGTTATCAAGGAACTGATGCCGGATGATGAGGACGACAAGCCAGCCGCCGACAACCAGTTCACCGTAGATGAGGAAGCGGATGTCTCCGCGCTCGGATATACACCGCTCCCGAAAGACGAAAAAAAGCCCGGTGCGGATCATTCCGGCACCGGGGAGTAATACTTGCGGTACAAAATTGGTTTGTCATGATGATCATAGCGATCATTACGATAATCGTAATGATCGAGAATAGCAGAAAAAAATAACCGCCCACCCTGCAAAGTAGCGGTTATTTTCCGTAATACTGCCGGGTGACAACCGTCTATCGGTAGCGCCCTCTTATATTGTTACTATAGCAGTCCGCCAGCCGATTGTCAAAGAGGCCTGGCGGGCAGAAAATAGAATTTCACCCGGCGATTTCCTTCAGACGCTGCCGATCCAGCAGCCTGACCGCTCCGCGCGACAGCCGCACAATCTCCTCACTCTGGAAGTATCGCAGCATCCGCGTGATGACCTCCCGGTGCGTTCCAAGGTGATTGGCGATCATTTCGTGGGTCATCTGAATCGTATCGGAGTCTTCGAGCGCGGCCTCTTCCAGCAGAAAGGCTGCAACCCGCTTGTCCAGACTCTTCCACATGATCTGCTCGACAAGCCACATGACATCGGACAGACGGCTTGCCATCAGCTCATTCGTAAAGTTCGCGACCGGAGCGGACTCCTCCATCAGGCTTTTGTAGGTCATCGGCGGTATGATCCAGAGACTTGTATCGGTTTCCGCCTCGATGATGATGTCGAACTGAAGGGACCGGATGATGCACGACGCCGAGAAAAGGCAGATGTCCATATCCAGCAGACGGAAAACCGTAATTTCCTTCCCTTCTTCCGAGGAAATGTACGCGCGGAGTCTTCCTTCATCCACAAGGATCAGTCCCGTGCAGTCCCTGCTTCCATGTGAGATGACGGTTCCCTTTTTCACTGTCCTTTTTTTCATCGACTGCCGGAATCGTTCCTGCTGGCCCGCTGTCAGTTGTCCCCAGAAGGGAAAAAACTGTTCAAATTCCATTCCCTGTTCCTCATCTTTCAAAATCTGACGCGTTCTGTGACACATTCATGCCTGCGTTACCCGAATGGCCGGTGCACTGACGCCCGCTTCGTTCATCGCGGTGACGATCCGCTCAAGGAGATCATAGTACACATCCCAGTAATCAGCCGTTCTGCACCAGACACGCACGGAAAACTGCAGTGCCTGATCGGTTCCACCGGTCAGTCTTGCGAACGGGGCCGGATCCTTCAGGACCTTTTCCTGTGCGGAAAGACAATTGCGCATCAGCGTCTCGACCTTCTGTACAGACTCGCCCTTCCCGCAGGAGAACGCCAGATCGACACGGCGCACGCCCTCACTGGAGTAATTGGTGATATTCGCGTTCATCAGCGTACCGTTCGGAATCATCACCCGCTTGTTATCGCTGGTGAGCAGTGTTGTATAAAAAAGCGCGATTCCCTTCACGGTCCCTTCCTCACCGCCGGCTGAGACATAATCACCGACACTGAATGGCCGGAAAAACATCAGCATGATCCCGCCGGCCAGATTGCCCAGCGCCCCCTGCAGCGACATGCCGACTGCGACACCGGCAGTCGCAAGAACCGTGACAACGGACGCCATCGGAATACCGAGGATGTTGATGACCGTCAGAATCAAAAGAATGTTCAGCAGAATGTTAATAAAATTCCCGACAAATGAAGCGACGGTCGGTTCCATTTTCCTGAGGAGATCTCTTTTCTGCAGAAACGCAACAAGTTTCCGGATCAGAAACCGTCCTGCAGCCCAGACAACGATTGCAAGAAGAATCCGCGTGCCGGCCGTTGTGCAGACTTCTATCATTTTGTTCAGCATCTGCTGCATAATGATTTCCTGCCTCCTTGTTCCTGGTTTATAATCAATCGTATCACAACGATGCGCAAGGCTGTCGCTGGTTTGGAACGGTTATCAATATTATCATGAATCACAGCTTTGAGGGAAATAAAAACACATCAGGAGGAAAACATGGACTACACAATTGAGAGCAGAGAAGGATTGAAGGTGACTGTGTCTGATCTCGGAGCCGAGATGACCGGAATACGTCTTGGAGAGACCGAATATCTCTGGCAGGCCGATCCCGCATACTGGAATGAACATGCGCCGGTTCTGTTTCCCTATGTTGGGAGACTGACAGATGGAACGTACAGAATCGGGGGCCATGAATATCAGATGAAGATTCACGGCTTCGCCTCCCTCTCAACATTTGAAGCGGAGAAGCAGTCTGAAAGCTGTATCATCTTCACGCTGAAAGACAGCCCGGAGACGATGAAGATCTATCCGTTCCGGTTCCTGTTCAGGGTGATCTATACGGCCGAGGGCCATACCCTGAAGATCCGGTATGAAGTTGAGAATCCGGGACAGGCTTCTGCAGGAGACGCACCGGACAGCTCAGCCGCTCCTCAGTCCTCCGGTGCGCCGGACGGTATGCTGTACTTCGGAATCGGCGGGCACCCAGGGCTGAATGTGCCGCTTGAGGAGGGTCTCTCGTTCGAAGATTATTACCTGGAATTTGGTGACCGCTGCGATCCGGAGCGGATTCAGTTTACTCCCGCCTGCTTTCTTGCCGGCCGGCAGGCCCCCTTTGCCCTGGAAGACGGACGGATCCTGCGGCTCCGGCACAGCCTGTTTGACGAGGATGCGATTGTCCTCCAGAATATGGCCGATTCTGTATCGATCCGCTCCGATCAGGGCAGAAAAAGCATAACCGTCCGGTATCCGGGGCTTCCCTATCTCGGAATCTGGCACATGCCAAAGACCGATGCGCCGTATGTAGCCATCGAGCCATGGGGCAGCCTCCCGTCCAGGCAGGATATTGTGGAAGACCTCCGCTTTAAACCGGATCTGATCCGGCTGGAGAACGGCGGCAGGTGGCACACCGAATGGAGCATCACCGTATCCTGAGCGCCACGCCAGATTCGGTCCCCTTTCTTGTTTAAATGTGTTATACTATTCTTGTTCAATCATATCCGCAGCATGCCACGAGCCAGGGATGATCCTGCGGCTGCTGATGGACAGATAACATGCAGAACAAAAAGAGGGAGGTGCGCATATGAAAAACTACGTCAAGATTCAGTCGGCCAGATACCCGGATGTCATTCTCAGAGCGGTGCCGGGACATTTCATCACGCCGCACGCACACGTGAATTATTACCTTGACTTCACACCGCTGAAGTTCCGCTCCAGCGAAGCGCACGCAGCAGCGAAGGCGCTCAGCAGCGTCCACTATTTCTCAACACCCGTCGACACGATCATCGCGCTGGAGGGTACGGAGATCATCGCTGGCCATCTGGCGGACGAACTGACACAGGCAGGCGTCCTGTGTAAGAATGCGCACAAATCCATTTATGTCATCCCGCCGGAATATTCCTCCGAGGGACAGCTGATCTTCCGGGACAGCCTGCTGCCCTGGATCAAGGAGAAGAATGTCCTGCTCCTGTTCTCCGCCATCACCACCGGGTCCAACGCTGCGCAGGCTATCGAGTCCCTTCGCTACTACGGCGCCTCGATCACCGGAATATCGGCGCTCTTCTCCCTTGCGACCAGTATCGCAGGGATGACCATCTATTCGATCTTCAGCCAGCAGGATCTTCCGGACTACAAGGCTTTCAGCGCAGACAAATGCGGCCTCTGTGAATCGCGGAAGCCTGTCGATGCGATCTGCAACGGATTCGGCTACACCATGCTGAAGGCATAAGCAGGCTGAACAAACTGAACATTCAACTGAACCAGCAAACAGAAACGCAATAAGGGAGGTGTATCAATTGACTTACACATATTCGTTCCGCCCTGTCCGGCCGGAGGAGGGAGACCAGATCGCTTTCATCGAGCAGGTCTGCTTCAGCCCCGCGACAGCGCTCAGCCCCGAAACCATGAAAACGAGGGCGGCGGAATTACCGGATATGTTTCTTGCGGCAATCGCACATCCTGACGCGCCAGCCGGCATGCCGGCCTGTCCGGACAGCCAGCCGTCGACGCGCCGGGACAACTGCCCGGTGCAGCAGACGGATGGCCGCCGGGATGCATGTACGGGCAGCAAATCCGCGTCTGTCTCAGGCGTGAAAGCTGCTTCACCGGATGGCCCGCATGACCAGATTGCAGGCTATATCACCATGATGATGACAGATGAAGAGCATTTCCGGGATGCTTTCTTTGAAGATCCTTCTCTTCACCAGCCGAATGGTGCCAACGTCATGCTGCTTGGCCTCGAGGTACTCCCGTCCTTCCGCCATCAGGGGCTTGCTGCCGAACTTCTGAACCGTACCATCCGTCAGGCACAGAAGGAAGGCCGCCGGAAGCTGGTCCTGACCTGCCGTGATGATAAGATCGCGATGTATGAAAAATTCGGCTTTCAGCTGTGCGGCATCTCAAAGTCCACGCTGGGCGGTGTGACCTGGTACGAGATGGAACACAGGCTGTTGAAAGAACCGTCAGCCTGAAAAACCTGAAGAATTTTGATGGCCGGCACATTGTTAACCATTCTTTATTATAGGTTGACATTAGGAACCTCTCATCCTACAATACACACTGTGCTGTATAACTCAGCGGCAGCAGGTCTGGCATGCCACCAGTATCCTGCTGCCGGTTATTGGATTCAGATGAGGAGATTTCCTATGGAAAACACAACTTCAACACGCGTCTGTCACCCGGAAGACAGCTCGAAAACCGTGCGCCGTTCAGGCGTCCAGGAGCTTTGCCGGATTGCCTTGTTCACCGCCCTGATTGCTGTCTGTTCTCAGTTCTCGATCCCGCTTCCGGGCGGTGTCCCGATGACGCTTCAGACGCTCATCATCCCGATTGCCGGCGTCGTCCTCGGTGCAAGAGGCGGCACCATCGCAACCATCGTATACCTGCTTCTCGGCGCAGTCGGTCTTCCGGTGTTCGCAGGCTTTTCAGGCGGCCTCGACAAGCTGGTCGGCATGACCGGCGGATTTCTTATTTCCTTCCCGCTGATCGCCTGGTTTGGCGGCATGTTCAGCAGAAACAACAAGTACCTGAAAACCATTCTCGGCATCGCGATCGGCTCTGTGCTGAACTACGTCGTCGGTTCCATCATGTTCATGGCGCTGACCGGAATGAATCTGAAGGCAACACTGGCTGCCTGCGTTGTTCCATTCATTCCGACCGCGGTCATCAAGATCATTCTGGCTGCATACCTTGGGATTCTGCTGAAGAAGACCCTGACGAAAGCGCATCTGCTGTGAGCGCGCCGATCCCGCTCCGTCCGCACCACCTGCTCTGTACGCAGGGCTACAGCGGACATGGCTACAGCAAAGCTTATGTGGCGCACATGAACGAAGTGACCAGACGGCTCCGGTCCGATCCTGACGTTCTGGTTCGGATTGTCTTCGGCAATGATACGCTCTGCGGTGTCTGTCCGCATGCCTCAGAGGATGCGGATGGGACGCTCCGGTGCGACACGGATGCAAAAGTAAGAGCATTCGATGAAAGGACAGCGGCATTTGCCGGCATCCATGAGGGTGTATACCGGTACCAGGATCTGATTCAGCGAATCGACCGTGCCATGACATCTGAGAAGATGGACGAGATCTGCGGATCCTGCTCCTGGGCCAGGATGAGCGCATGCAAGGCAAACGTCATAAGCGGGAGGTATCTGCTGTAAGCAGATACCTCCCGCTTTTTGTGAAAGTCTGTCTGATCTTCTCTGATCTGTCCATTGTTTGTCCGTAATGACCGGCCGGAAATGGCAGCCGTCAGCGGATTTCCGCGCCAACCTTGACGGCCTTCTCCGGGTTCACCAGGGACAGATTTCCTGCATCGTCCTCCGCACAGAGGATCATGCCCTCGGAGACCATACCTGCAAGCTTTGCCGGCTTCAGGTTCGTGATCACCAGAACCTTCTTTCCGACCATCTCCTCCGTCTTGTACCACTGCTTGATGCCGGACAGGATCTGGCGTGTCTTTGTCCCGATTTTCACCTGTGAGCAGAGGAGCTTGCGGCTCTTCTTCACCGCCTCACAGGCGACAATCTCGCCCACCTGGATCTGAAGCTTATCGAACTCCTCGATCGTAATCTCTGCCTTCGGCTCTACATCCATCGCGCCTGGGGCTGCCCCGGTCTCTGCTGCAGAATCCGCCATTATGGATCCTTCGGCATGCTGTTCCGCCCCGGCATCCTCCGTCTTCGCCTTCCCGGCTGCGTTTTGGCTGCCTGCTCCGGCTGCCTCAGCCTTCTGCTTTCCGGCTGCTTCCTCCGCCTTTTCCTCTGCTTCCACCATACCCGGATGGCGCTTCTCCACCTCGGCCATGACTTCCTTCAGATCTCTTCTCATAAACAGCGTTTCCGGATTCTCCGTCACCCTCCTGCCGGATGGATAGAGTCCGAACCTGTCCATCTTCTCAAGCCCGCGCTTTTCCGCGTGCAGCTGGCTGAGAATCTTTCCGCTGGTATCCGGCATGAACGGTTCAAGCAGCTCCGCGCCGATCGCGATGGACTCCGTCAGATTATAGAGCACCTCCGCCAGCCTCGGCTTTGTCTCCTCCGACTTCGCAAGCACCCACGGCGCCGTCTCATCGATGTATTTGTTGCATCTCTTGAACAGATTGAAGATCTCCGTGATGGAATCTGCGACGCGCAGCCCGTCCATCTTCGTCTGAACAATCTCCGCCGTGTGAAGAACCGTCTTCTTCAGGTCCGCATCGATCGACGCGCCGTCCATGGAAACGCCCTCACTCGTGACGCCTGCGCCGTCTCCGCCCGTCGTCACCCCGGTATGCGTCACCACACCGCCGAAATATTTGTTCGTCATCGAGATCGTCCGCTTGACCAGGTTCCCGAGGGTATTCGCAAGGTCCGAATTGAGACGCTCCACCATCAGCTCCCAGGTGATGACACCATCATTCTCGAACGGCATCTCATGCAGCACAAAATAGCGCACCGCATCCACCCCGAAGAACTCCACCAGCTCATCGGCATACAGCACATTGCCCTTCGACTTGCTCATCTTCCCGTCGCCCATCAGGAGCCACGGATGTCCGAAGACCTGCTTCGGGAGCGGCTCGCCGAGTGCCATCAGAAAGATCGGCCAGTAAATCGTATGGAAACGAATGATGTCCTTTCCGATCAGGTGCAGGTCAGCCGGCCAGAACCGTTTGTATTCCTCCGTCGATCCGTCCACGTCGTATCCCGCGAAGGTAATGTAGTTCGTCAGCGCATCAAGCCAGACATAGACGACATGCTTCGGATCGAAGTCTACCGGAATTCCCCAGGAAAATGAGGTTCTGGACACACACAGATCCTGGAGTCCCGGAAGCAGGAAGTTGTTCATCATCTCGTTCTTGCGCGAAACCGGCTGAATGAAATCCGGGTGCGTGTTGATGTAGTCGATCAGACGCTGCGCGTACTTGCTCATCCGGAAGAAATATGCCTCCTCCTTCGCGCGCGTCAGCGGCCGTCCGCAGTCCGGGCACCTCCCGTCCTTGACCTGTGATTCCGTGAAGAAGGACTCGTCCGGTTCGCAGTACCAGCCCTCATAGAAGCCCTTGTAGATATCGCCCTGGTCATACAGCTTCCGGAAGATCTTCTGGACCTTCTTCTCATGAACCGGGTCTGTCGTACGGACGAAACGGTCATAGCTGGTATTCATCAGATCCCAGATTCTCTTGATCTCGGCGGAGTTGCGGTCCACCAGCTCCTGCGGGGTGATGCCCTCCTCCTTCGCCTTGTTCTCATTCTTCTGACCATGCTCATCGGTTCCGGTCTGGAACACAACGTCATAGCCCTCCTGTCTCTTCCTTCTTGCGATCGAATCCGCCAGCACTGCCTCATATGTGTTGCCGATATGCGGCTTTCCGGACGCATACGCGATTGCTGTTGTGATATAGTACGGTTTCTTCTCTGCCATCTTCTGTCTCCTCATATCCTTCAGTCAAAGCAGCCGCGCCTTCATCCGGTCCCTTCATCCGGTCCGGCACACCGGCGCTTTCAGACCGCCTTTACTGCTCATCCACAATGTCGTCCCCGCGGAATGCCTTCCGCAGCTTCTCGATTGCCACACCTGCCGCGCACATATAGATGCCTTCCACAAGCATCATCGCTCCAACAAACCGTGTCAGAAGAGCCGCTGACGCAAACGGATTCTTCAGCGCAACAACTCCGACAACGGCGAAGGCGATGCCGGTCAGCAGATTGTACATCCATCTCATACTGCCAAACCGCTTCATATCAAATGAAGACTGGATCGATATCGCGCCGCCGAAGATCAGCGACAGACCGAACAGAAATGGCAGGATACCGATCACAACCTTGGAATAAGCCAGCATGAAAAGGCCTGTCACAATGCAGATCAGTCCGACGGATATGTCATGCTCCGTCACTGCCACCGTGATCTCCCTTCTCAGATAGCGGATCACACGGTACGCACCGTAGATAATCAGCGCAATCCCGATTGCAAACACAATCACCTTGTTGGTGATGGAAGGAAAAATCAAAAGGATCAATCCCAGCACAGCCATAATGATTGAACCAACCGAAAGGCCATTCTCCAGTTTTTTCATCTCAATCACATCCCCTTTTCTGGTCCGTAAATGATCATCTCCGCCGGATGCTCCGCTGCCTCCGGCCCGACCATCAGCATCTGTTCGTCCGGGTCAGATCATCCTCACCGGATGCTCCGGCACCTCCGGCAGCTTTTTCTCGCAGGTTACGGCCAGACAGCCTGGCCCGACGTGACAGCTGATCGAGAGGGACAGCTGCTGCAGACAGATACCGACCGGGTACTGCGCGTGGATATCCTTCACCCACTCTGTCACCTCGTCGCGCATCAGCCCGGAGTAGGCGGCATCAATCCAGAGATCACTCAGACCATGCACCGGTTTGTAGCGATTCTCAATATCGTTCTCGATCGCCCCGAGCATCGCAGTCTTCGCGCCCTTCAGCGTCCGGCACTTTGCGTAGGAGTCCAGCTTCTCACCCTGAATCTGCAGCACAGGCTTGATCTTCAGCAGAGAGCCGAGCGCCGCCGCTGCCGGCGTCACCCTTCCGCCCTTTCTGAGATATTTCAGGGTCGGCACAAGGATATAGATGCTGGAATCCGCAGCTGTCTTCTCCAGATATTCCCGAATCGCCTTCGCACTCCATCCCAGATCCGCCAGCCCCTTTGCATTCAGGACCGAACGCATCATTGTGACGGAGATTCGATGGTTATCGACCACCTCGACCCTTCCGTTGTAGTCCTCCGCAAGCGTCTTTGCAGTCTCACAGCTGGAAGACAGTCCGCTTGACATCGGAATATAGACAACCTCGTCATACTCCTTCAAAAGGCTGTCCCATCTGTCAAGGACATCCCCGACGACCGGCATGGACGTATGGATCTCCGAATCTCCCTCCAGATGTGCATAGAACTGCTCCTGTGTCAGCGTGATTCCCTCGTAATAGAGGTTGTCATTGATATAAAACGGCATCGGCAGAACATAGACCCCGTACGCCTTTGCCTGCTCCTGCGAGATACCGCTGTTACTGTCTGTCAGAATCGCAACCTTACTCATCCGATCACCTGCCGTTTTTCAGTGTCCGGCCCCTCCGGCCTTCTCTTTCGTAGAATCATGATTCATGGCAGGCCAGGAGCCTGAGCTCCGGCTCTCTGACCGGTCTCTCAGGCAGGCATCCGTATACTGGCACTGCTCACAAGTACATACATCATATCAGATTAAACTGCAACTTTCCACTCCCATGACACGGCAATACGCGTCACATAAAAGGAGCGTCCGCAGCCATTCGGCCTGCAGGCGCTCCCGACAGTTCTATCTTGAGACTGGCTGATCCCTCTCCGGTTCATCCAACCTTGAGCATGAATTTTCTCGCTTCTCTCTCTGTGCAGACGCACTCGATCTTCGCTCCGAGGCTCCGAAGCTTCCCATCAAAATCCTCATATCCACGCTTGATATAGACGATATCATCAATGATCGTGATGCCGTCCGCAGCAAGACCTGCGATCACAAGCGCTGCACCTGCCCGAAGATCCGGCGCGCTCATCCGCGCACCCGTCAGATGCTTCACACCTGTGATGATTGCTGCATTCCCCTCGACCTTCGCGCTGCCGCCCATGCGGGCCAGCTCATCCAGGTATTTGAACCGGTTCTCAAAGATGCTCTCCGTGACGATGCTGGTTCCCTCCGCCATGGAAAGCGCCACACCGATCTGAGGCTGCATATCGGTCGGATATCCGGGATACGGAAGCGTCTTGACATTCGCCGCAGAAAGGCTTCCCTCCGGCCCGATCACACGAACTGCCGTGTCAAACTGCTCGACCCGGCAGCCAATCTCAAGAAGCTTTGAGACCGTCGCCTCCAGATGCTTCGGAATGACATTCCGGACCGTCACATCTCCGTGTGTGCAGGCTGCCGCAAACATGTAGGTGCCCGCCTCGATCTGATCCGGAATGATGGAATACTCGGTCCCGTGAAGCTTCGGTACCCCGATGATCCGGATGACATCCGTCCCGGCGCCCTTGATATTCGCGCCCATGCTGTTCAGGAAATTCGCCACATCGACAACATGCGGCTCCTTCGCGCAGTTTTCAATCACCGTCCGGCCTTCCGCCATCGACGCCGCCATCATGATATTGATCGTCGCCCCGACGGAAACCGTATCCAGAAAGATGTGCTGTCCGACCAGCCTTGATGCCGACGCGCAGACAACCCCGCTCTTTATGACAACCTTCGCCCCGAGGGACTTGAATCCCTTCAGATGCAGGTCGATCGGTCTTGAACCGATATTGCAGCCGCCCGGAAGCGGCACCTCAGCCTTCTTGTACTTTCCGAGCAGCGCTCCCAGAAAATAATAGCTTGCCCGGATTTTCTTGATGTATTCGTATTCGATGTTGACATCGCCGATGTCCGCACCGCAGATTTTAATGGTATGCCTGTCAATTTTCTCGATGTGAACACCGATCTGGCTCATCGCCTCGATCATGATATTCACATCCGCAACATCCGGAAGATTCTCTATAATTACAGTATCGTCTGTCATGATTGCGGCTGCGAGAATTCCGAGAGCCGCATTCTTGGCCCCGCCGATCTCCACCTCACCCTTCAGAGGCGTGCCGCCCTTGATGATATACTGTTCCATATACGTACCTCAGCTGACTATTAATTACTTACTCCCATTGCATCAGCCGTTCCTCCAGCCCCTTAATTCCGGAAATGAACGTCTGCGGCGTCATCTGTCCGCCGATTTTGTGCCCCTTGAAACCTGGCACTTTGGCTCGATTATACATAGAATTTTCATCTATGTAAACTAAAATTAATAATTCCGCAATTTTCGACCATATGTTCGATGAAATTTATCCTGTTTCTTCCATTTTGATCGATTTATTTTTAGTCAATCTGTTAAGGATTATTTAATAGGAAGAGACCCATCTGCCCATCCACCCTGCGGAACGCAAAAAAGCTTTTCGCGAATGAGGAGCGCTTTTCGCCCATTCGCCCAAAATCGAAACAGTCTACATCCCTGTGCAGCCGCACAGGTTCGTTTTCCGAATCATTCGTGAATATCACCAGTTTCCGCAAATTTTTCTGTACAAAACAGAGATGGAATATTTGTGTAAACAGCCTCGGTTTCCTGTATACTCTACTGTACGCGCCTGCCGGACGGCAGCCGATTGACCTGGAGACGGATTCAATCACAAAGCGCTGCTGACTGCACCCGCCTCTCTCAGATTTATATCATCAGAATCCCAGGAGACCCTTATGAACGGCAATCTGAAATCCAGAAAAGACACCATCAGAAACAACAGACCTCACTCAGACTACCAGCAGCTTCCGCTTCTGAGGCTGATTCAGATGATCTCCGTCATCGCAATTCCTGTCGCCCTTCAGAATCTGCTGACTACGACAGGCTCCATGGTCGATACAATCATGCTCGCCTCTCTCGGTGAACGCACCGTCGGCGCAGCCGGCCTCTGCGCCCAGTATTCCAGTTTGATGTTCTCGGGATACTGGGGCTTTGTGGGCGGCGGCATGCTGTTCTTCTCACAGTTCTACGGCTCCGGGGAACATGAAAACATCCGGAAATCCTACGGGATGACCATCGTTTTCATGATGATCTCCGGAATCACCTTCGGTGCCCTCGCCGTCTTTGCGCCGATGTCCGTCATGCGCCTGTACACAGGGAGTGCGGCCATCCAGAAGATCGGAGCCAGATACCTGCAGATTGTCGGCTTTGCGTACCCGCTGCAGGTTCTCGCCATGGCTCAGAGCGCCCTTCTGCGCTCCATCGGCCAGGTTAAGATTCCGCTGTTCGGCGCGATTGCCTCCGTCGTTACAAACTTTGTGATCAACTTCATCCTCATCTTCGGGAAGTTCGGCTTCCCGAAGATGGGCATCCGCGGCGCCGCGGTCGGCACCGTCGCAGCGGCAGCCGTCAACATTCTGGTCATCGTGGCAGCTGCCCGCATCATGCATCTTCCGTACCTGATGGATGTTACCCGCCATTTCCGCTGGAACCGGAAGCTGCTATCCGCATATCTGCGCAAGTCCGCTCCGATTATCGCGAACGAAGTGATGATCGGAATCGGCAACATGCTGATCAACATCGTACTTGGCCACCAGATCGAGTCCGCCATCGCCGCAACCGCTGTTTTCCGGACGCTGGAAGGCATCATCATCGCCTTCTTCAGTGGTTTCTCGAGCGCCGCAACCGTTCTGGTCGGCACTGAGATCGGCGCCGGCCGCCATGAAGAGGCCTTCTCGAGGGCATACCGGCTCATTTACCTCTGCCAGGGACTGACCGGCCTTGCAGCACTCCTCCTGATTGCCATTCACAATCCGCTGCTGCACGCGATGGGGCTGAGCGGGGACTCCTACCGTACCTGCACGGTCATGCTCTACATCTACAGCATCGCAGCCGTCATCCGCATGGGGAACTGGTCGATGAACGACACCTACCGCGCAGCCGGAGATCCCAGCTTCGGCTCGATGCTTGAAATCATCTTTATGTTCGCAATGGTTCAGCCGGCCATCCACATCGCCAACAGCCTGGTTCATGCGCCGTTTCTCGTCGTCTTCGCCCTGTGCTACTGCGACGAGCCCATCCGCTACATCATCATGCAGCTGCACATGTATTCCCGCAAATGGATCCGCCCTGTCTCCATCGCAGGCCTTGAGACGATCGATGCCTTCCGCGAAAAGTACGGCGTGAAATTGAACCACCGCGGCATGCTCCACAGCTGACAGCGCAGCTGCACCCCGCATCAGCACACCCGGCCCTGCGCCTGCATGGCATCCGTACTGCCGTTTTTTGTCCTGCATGCGTCAGCACACCACGCCAGACGCCGGCACTCTCCATCAGCTATCCCGGCGTCTCACACTGTACCCGAAGGTACCCAGCTTTTTGCCAAGGCCGAAGTACGTTCCGTGCGAATAGGCAATCAGCCCCGCACTGTCCAGGTCAAGCCGCCCCTTTGAGTCGATATATGCTTCATCCACATCCACACAGACCACCTCTGCCAGGAACATGTCATGAGACCCGAGTGCTATTTTCTGTTTTACCCTGCACTCCAGACTGACCGGGCTTTCCAGGATGATCGGCGCAGCCTCCAGACGGCTGGCTCTGCCGGCGGTCAGCTTTTCCGGAGCCGCCCCCGCTTCTGCCGCAAACTTCGCCGTATCCCGTCCGGACTTCACACCGCACCAGTCACAGGCTTTTGCAAGCTTCTCTGTCACCAGATTGATCACAAACTCCCCGGTTTCCTCGATGATGTCATGTGAATACCGCTGCGGCCGGATAGAGATCGAGACCATCGGCGGGTTCGAGCAGACCGTTCCGGCCCATGCGACCGTAATAATGTCCGGTCTCTCCCCCTTCCGGGCACAGCTCACCATCACCGCGGGAACCGGATACAGCATGTTGCCGCCTCTCCAGACCTGCCTGCTGCCAGATACATGCCTGCCCGGCTGCCCCGGTTTTATGCCGGACTTTTCTCCTGACCTTGCCAGCTCTGTCAGCTCCGCCTGCTTCCTTTTCAGCTCCGTTTTTTTGCCGGACTTTTTTCCTGACCTTGCCAGGCTCCGTCCGGATTCCCCGCCTGCTTCTCTGCCAGGCTTCCTCACTGCCCGCTGCCTTCCCGAATATTCGGTTCTGTTATCCTTCCTCTGCTTCATAACCCTCTCCTCGAAGGTTCCTCCTGCGTCATCCTTATACGTCGTTGTCTTTGTTCAGCTCCGCCATGATCACCGGGACAACCTGCTTCTTGCGGGATACAATTCCCGGCATTTTTGCTATATGATCCTTGACCGCCACCCCGAAGGCTGATTCCAAAAGCCCCTGAGCATGCTTTCCGTAGCAGATCATCGTCGTCGATTCATCAATGATGTTCGTCAGCATAAAGAACGCCAGCGACAGCCCATGCTGCTCATAAGCCTTCTCAATGAACGGCTTGATCCGATCCCGGATGTCAGACAGCTCCTCCTCGTCCATCGATGTGATCTGCCCGATCCCGATCGTCTCCTCATTGACCTCAAATGTCTTGAAATCTGTGTAGAAAATCTCCTCCGGCGTGCGGTTCTTCAGGTCAGATCCCGCCCTGAACATCTTCCGTGCGTATTCCTCCGGTTCAATCCCGGCGATCTTCGCCAGATGCTCCGCCGCCATCTTATCCATCATCGTGCAGGTCGGTGACCGGAAGATCAGCGTATCAGACAGAATCGCGGAGGCAAGGAGCCCTGCGATCGTTTTCGGGATCTCCACATTGTTCTCACGATACATCTCATAGACAATCGTCGATGTAGAGCCCACCGGCTGGTTCCGGAAGAAGACCGGGTTGATGGTCTGAAGCGTTCCGATCTTGTGGTGATCAAGAATCTCCAATATCTCAGCGTTCTCCACGTTGTCAACCGCCTGGGAGACCTCATTGTGATCGACCAGAATCAGCGCCCGCTTGCGCGCATTCAGCAGGTTCCGTCTGGAAATGGTGCCAATGTACGCTCCTCTTTTGTCAAGAACCGGAAAGTCACGGTACCGCTTCTTCGACATGATCTCCTTGATCTGGTCGGTAAAGTCGCCCAGATGAAACGTAATCAGATTGTCCGACTTCATAAAGAAATCGATTGGCATCGATTGGTTGATCAGTCTGGCAACCGTATACGTGTCAAGCGGGGTGACCAGAATCGTCGTCCCCTTCTCCTTCGCCATATGCTGGATGGTCTTTGAGACCGGCGCGCCGAGACAGACAACAATGCAGCCCGCTCCCGCCAGAATCGACATCAGCTGCGACTCATACCGGTTTCCCAGGATGACCATGTCATGCGGGTTGATGTAGTTCTCCATGACATCCGGATTCGCGGCTGCAATGACAACCTTCCCCTCCGTGAAGCTCGCCTCCGGATCCCCGACCACCATCTCCGCATCCAGTGTCTCCATGATGTTTCGGTATGGCGTCCGTGCGACAGAGACAATCGCGGAATCATTTTCGTCCATGTAAGACTTCGCGATATCGTTGATCGTGATGAGTCCCTGCAAATGGCTCTCCGCATCTGTGATCGGCAGGGTGAAGACGTTCTGCGTATTCATCAGGTTCCATGCATCCTTGACCGAAATCTTCGCATCGACGCCCGGTGTCCGGCGGATCTCCAGATCCTTCACCCGCGTCCCGATGTTTTCGATGAACAGCGGCTGCGGGACATGAAAATAATCCAGAACGAACTGTGTCTCAGCCGACACGGAGCCCGCCCTGCACGCCACATACTGGTATCTTCCGTCCGGTTTTTCAAGCTGTTTCTTCAGATATGTATAGGAAATCGCCGCACAGATCGAATCCGTATCCGGATTCTTGTGCCCGATGACACACACGGTCCGTTTCTTCTGCCTCTGAGGCGCTCTTGTAATTTGCTCCAGTTCTTCTCTGATATCCCCTGACTCCTGCGGCATTGCGTCATCCCCCTGCCCGTTCGGCTTTGTGATCCACTGTTTCTTTCTCTACTCTACACCAAAACCAGACTTTTCTGGGGTTCCTGTGCCCAGATTGCCTGAAAATCCATCCAATTTAACATAAATATAATATATTAGAAACATTGTTGTAATATTTATGTGGTAACTTATTTATACAAGTAATTGAGATAACAAGTGATTGATTCGACCCTAAATACACATTCCAAGCGAATGATATTTTTTCATAATAGCTCCGGAGGGATGGAAGGCTGAACAGCTGAAATTCCTCCGGGGCACTCCTCTTCAAAACAGAAGCCGGCGTGAGCCGGTTCTTTTTTGTCTTTGCCGGCTCCGTCCATCTCCTGCTGAATACTCGATTTCCTTCCGCTGCATGTCTGAATACTGAATCCTTCATCCACACTGCGCCGCACGTCTGAATGCTGAATCCTTCATTTCCACTGCATGCCTGAATATGTGCTGAATTGCATCCGGTTTTCTCCCGTGCTATGATGGTGCAGATATTTTACGCCGCAAAGAGGGGTCCTGAATGAAACGGAAGTCGTACATAAGCCTCAGCCTGCTGCTGGCTCTTGCAGCCGCGCAGACGCCGGCTGCAGCAACCAGAGCCGATCACCTGAACACGGTAACATCCGGCATCCTGAGATACTCTGACTCAGGTCATGATGCATCCGGTGATGTCAACGCAGCACGCAGCAGAACATCGGCACAGCGCAGTGACTCTGCTGCGCCGGCACAGACTGATGCACCCGATCAGGTTCACACTCCGGCTCAGGCTGATGCATCCGGCCGGACCAGTGCCGCGTCTCAGACTGGCACATCTGCCTGGCCTGCATCCACTTCTGTTTCGTCTGCGTCAGACATAGAAAGGCTGGTGAATCCCCTTTCGGGTGGTTTCAAAGGCTCTGAGGGATATGCCGGTACAGATGTCCCGGCATTGCCAGGTCTCAATCGCACGGAAGAAACTGAGGCCGGTCCTGCAGTGCCTGCAAAGGGCGGGCAGTCCGCTTCCGGGAAGGGCTCCGCTGAGGCGGATGATACGCCTGCTGCGGAAGCCTCCACAGAGACTGAAGTGCCTTCCACGCCTGTCCCGCAGGACAGTGGCGTAATCGGCGAGGATGCTGAGACAGAATCCGATGACGCTCATGCGACAAATGGCTTCTTCCAGTCTCCCGACATCGAAGGCTATAACGACGCCCGCATCTCGCTCTACGACTATCGCATGCTGCGGGATTATCCGCTGCCTTCTCTTCCCCGGGATCTGCACACCCTTTATGATCAGATCCGGAATACCGTCGCCGGTTATTCCGGCACCTGGTCCGTCTATGTGGAGGATCTTTCAACCAGGCAGGCACTGATCGTCGGTGATCAGCCGATGAAGTCCGCTTCCGTCATGAAGCTCTTCGTCATGGCAGCGGTCTATGAGCAGATCGACAACGGTAAAATAGAACGCACCGACGAGGTCGTATCGCTTCTTCACGATATGATTTCGAATTCCTCCAACGAAGCTGCCAACCGGCTTCTCCTGCTCCTCGGAAAAGGCGATTACGCAAAAGGAGTTCGCGCGGTAAATAGATACATTTCCTCGCACGGTTACAGCAAGGATACCCGCGAGTACAATGGCTTTGAGGATGACGCAGCTATCGTGGATGGCAGCCATTTCAACCAGATCAATGCCAAGGACATCGGACTTCTCCTTGAACATGTGTACAGCCGGTCATTCATATCCCGGAATGTTTGCAACGAAATCGAGGACATGATGCTGAACCAGGCAACCCGCTACAAAATTCCGCGGGGACTTCCGGACGATGTCGAGGTCGCCAACAAAACAGGTGAGATGGATACCGTCGAGAATGATGCCGCCCTTGTCTTCGGCGGACGGACGGATTTTATTCTTGTCGTCCTCTCGGAGGACTGGGACAGCAAAAACACGGCCCAGGAGGAGATTCAGGATCTGGCAGGCATGGTCTACAATTACCTGAACTGAGCAACCATTCAGGCACGCCGCCCGGATGAATTTCTGGCAAAGCAGACCTCCCCGCATCCTGCGAAAGCCAAACACAGAATCAGGATCAGTTCCAGAAAGGAGCATCTTTATGAGAATCTGGGCGAAGGAATGGCAGAACAGCCATCTGCTGAGAGATCTGACCATTGAAGACACAAGCGACGAAACACGCACCCACAAGGTGCTTTACGCCATCGACGAGATCTGCGAGAAATTCGACCTCCAGCACCCGATCTGGCTTGACTCCACGATCCGCGATTTCCAGCGGCATGCAAGATGCCGGTTCGGGAAGGATGCCTTCACAGAAGACGTTCCCTTCGACTACCTGGAGATCCAGGTGCTGGAGGAGGATCACTAAGACGATGCACTGAGCCGTTCTCTATCCAGTCAGCAGACTGATTTTGCCGCCTTCAGAAAAAGCGCCGCCGCAAACTTCGCGGTGGCGCTTTTTCTGTTTACATGCTCCCTTCATGCCCATCTGCATGTGGTACTTTTCTCTGACTGCAAGTACTTCTCCTGCCAATCATTAATCGCTGCAAATATCCGTATTGTTCATGGAGAACCGGTGTCTTGTCCTGCTCCCTCACTTACTGTGCGAGATCGCTCATCAGCGCTTCTACAAGCCTGACACTGTGCTCCGCAGCCTTCTTCTCAAAGGTCGCATAATCGACATAGGCGGAGTTATCCGCTTTGTCCGAGATCGCCCGGACGATGATGAATGGAACACCATTCAGGTACGCCGTCTGTGCGATACCGGCTCCCTCCATCTCCGTGCACCAGCCGTGGAAGGCCTTGATGATCTGATTCTTCTGCTCCTGGCTTGAGACGAACTGGTCGCCGCTGCAGATTCTGCCGCGCCAGACCGTGATATCCGGATTCACACGATTGCAGGCTGCCTTCGCCTTCTCCGCGAATGTCTCATCTGCCGGAAATGAAAAGACCCTCATCTGCGGAATCTGCCCGAGTGCATACCCGAACTCCACAGCATTGACGTCGTGGTGGACGACGTCAGTCGAGATGACGATGTCGCCAATGTTAATCTCTGCATTCAGGGACCCCCCGACCCCTGTGTTGATGATCCCGTCCACACCAAAATCATCAATCAGAATCTGAGTGCAGACAGCCGCGTTGACCTTGCAGATCCCGGAACGGACCACCACAACCGGCATCCCGTTCAGAACGCCCTCGTGAAACTCCATCCCGGCCTTCTTTACAACCCGGCCGACCTCCATATCCTTCTTCAGTGTCTCGACCTCGACTTCCATCGCGCCGATGATGCCAATCTTCTTCACTTGCTCTCTCCCCCGCCTGCTTACTCGGATACCTCTGTACGGACAGCTGTCTTCAGCGCGATCTCCATCATCTCATGGAAGGAATCGCGGATCTCCTCCGGGCTGAGATGCTCGCCGGAGAAAACATGATCGGATATGGACAGGACACTCAGAGCTTTCTTATGATCTGCCATCGCGGTCAGATAAAGCCCTGCCGTCTCCATTTCAACCGCCATCAGTCCGACTGCCTTCGCCTTCTCGTTGACCTTCATGGCCGCGTTCGGATAGTAGAAGAAATCACTCGTGTAAACCGAGCCGACAGATGTGCGGACGCCCATCTCTTCCGCCATATCCCAGGCTGTCTTCAGCATGCCCCAGTCAGCGGTCGGTGCCACATGCCCCGGCAGATCGATGGCATCGGAGTAAGCCGAGTTTGTCGTCGCACTCATCGCCAGCAGTACGTCACGGCACTTCACAGAATCCGCAATTCCGCCTGCGGATCCAATCCGGATGATCGCCTCAACCCCATAGAAGGAGAAGAGTTCATGCGCATACAGCGTCAGAGACGGAATGCCCATGCCGGAGCCCATCACGGAAACCTCTTTGCCCTCAAACAAGCCGGTGTATCCCAGCATTCCCCGGACATCATTGAACAGTACCGGGTTCTCCAGATAATGCTCAGCGACATATTTCGCGCGGAGCGGATCACCCGGCATCAGCACAACCTTTGCTACATGCGTGCCATCCTTTACATCGATACACGCAGAAGGAGAAACCTTTCCCATACGATACCTGCCTTTCCATGCAACTGCCCATCAAGATTCGCTATGGCCTTCATTATAACGGCGGAAAGAGGCAAATACAAGGCAGCGCGATTCCTCCCGATTGACATTTCCCGGCAGATTCGTACAATAAAAAAAGCTGCCGGCAGTTGCCGGCAGCAAATATGATCCGGAGGAATCTCAACATGGACTATAAGACACACGGAACCTGCTCCACCATGATTCACTTTAACCTGGACGAAAACAAGTGTGTTCACAACCTTTCTTTCGAGGGCGGCTGCAACGGCAACCTGGCCGGCATCAGCAAGCTTGTCGAAGGCATGCCTGCGCAGAAAGTCATTGATACCCTCGACGGGACAAGATGCGGTTTCAAGAAGACATCCTGCCCGGACCAGCTGGCGAAGGCATTGAAAGCAGCGCTCGAATCCTGAACATCATCAAGATCATTCTATAAAGATGAGGCCTCCCTGCGGCCTCATCTTCTGTATTCATCTGTAATTTCTTCGAATGTCCTTATTCCGTCGATGTAATCCCGATAAACCAGAAGCGGATCCTGGTTATGGTAGACCGCACAGATCCCGCACATGTCACAGTCACTGATGCAGCGAAAGTGTTCTTCGATATACTTCCGGCGCTCCGCAGGCGTAGACTCCCCGACCGAAGGCGCCCGCTTGCCATATGTCCCGAATGCCATATGCTCACCCCCTTTTTTCTTTAGAAATAGTCTGCCTGACCAGCAATCTTCAGGCATATTTCCATCTCGGAAAAGATTTTCTGTAATCCGAATCGTTGAAATATTCACGACACATGTTATAATAACTCGTAAGTTATTAACTTACGAGTTATTAAATTCTAAGTTTCCTTTTCTTCGCCTTTTTCTTGCACAGAAACGCTTCTCTACGGATCTGATAGCCGTTCTTTGTGCGATTTGTTTCACACTGGAGGTGATTCAATGCTTGGACGTCAGAATGAGCTTCAGCGTCTCGAAGATTTGTACAACAGCTCGCGCTTCGAATTTCTAGTGATGTACGGTCGCAGACGCGTTGGAAAAACAACAATCCTGCAGGAATTTGCCAAGCGTCATGAAGCTGTTTTTCTCTCTGCCCAGGAGAAAAATGATACCCTGAATCTGCTTGATTTCTCAAAGATGATTCAGCTTCGTTTTGATAAACACTTTATTGCCAGCTTTGCAGGATGGGAAGACGCATTTGATTACATCACTACAAAAAGCGTTCAGAGAGAACAGTCTTCAGGTAAAACGATCATCATGATCGATGAATTTCCTTTTATTGCCAGACAGAACCCCTCTGTCAAAAGCATCCTGCAGCACACCATTGATCGTTCATGGAAGACCCGGAATATTCTGCTGATTCTATGTGGCTCCAGCGTCAGTTTCATGCTGAATGAGGTCATGGGGTACAAAAGTCCTCTGTACGGAAGAGCTACTTCCTCTATGGAAGTTCTCCCCTTCGATTATCTGGAGAGCGCCGCTTTCTTCCCTGGGTATTCCAATGTTCAGAAAGCAGTGGCATATGGGATTTTAGGCGGGATTCCCCAGTACCTGTCCGAATTCTCAGATCAATCCGGTATCCGTGAGAATATCAGAGACCATATCCTGATGCCAGGTTCTTTTCTTTATGATGAACCCTCTGCCTTATTGCGAATGGAGCTGCGTGAACCTGGCGTGTACGCCAGCATCCTGGAAGCCATTGCCAGTGGTCATAACAGGATCATCGAAATCTCAGACGCGATACATGAAGAACGTGCGAAGGTTAGTAAATACATCACGACGCTGACCACCCTCCGGCTGATCCAGAAACAATCGCCCTGTGGGGAGCCGGAAAATAGTAAAAAAAGCATCTATACGCTGACTGACTCCTATTTCCGTTTCTGGTTTCGATATATTTCTGCTAATAAAAGCTACTATGAGCTTCTGGGGACTGAGGAAGCTTCCATTGAGATCGAAAAGAACCTGAACGACTTTATGGGGCCTTCCTTTGAATTGATTTGCATGCAGTATCTGAGAAGGCAGGCAAAGCTCAGGAGGCTTCCATTTATCCCATATCATCTTGGAAAATGGTGGGGGAACAATCCGGCTATCCATGCGCAGGATGATATCGATATTCTTGCCATCAATAAAAAAGAGGATGAAGCTCTTTTCTGCGAATGCAAGTTCACAAACAGGCCGATGCCCATGGAAGAGTATGACGACCTCATCCATGCAACGATGGCATTTCCAAACATTCAGAAAAAACACCTGATGTTTATCAGCAAAAGTGGATTTACAAAGCCCGTTATAAAAAGAGCTGCCGATGAAGCATGTACCCTGCTGTGTATCGACGACCTGTATCATTGATATAGCCCGTAACCATTTCAAAAGGGGGCTGACGCACCTGCGACAGTCCCCCTTATATCATACAATCAGACATTCAGCAGCTTGCTGTACTCCGCCAGCGCACCGTCCGTTTCGTGAGCGAGGACCTTTTTCGCAAGAACCTTGCCAAGCTGGACGCCTTCCTGGTCAAAGCTGTTGATGTTCCATGTAAAGCCCTGGAACATGACCTTATTCTCGAAATGTGACAGAAGTGCCCCGAGGCTCTTCGGGGTCAGCTGGTCGCCGGTGATGATGCTGGACGGACGATTACCGCTGAACCGCTTGTTCGGGTTCTCATTGTCACGCCCGCAGGCAAATGCGACAATCTGTGCCGCGACATTCGCGCAGAGCTTCTCCTGGCTTGTGCTTCCCTCGATCACATCGTCCATACCGATCTGGTTGCTGCGGAAACCGACAAACTGCATCGGGATAATGTTCTTCCCCTGATGAAGAAGCTGGTAGAAGGAATGCTGTCCGTTCGTGCCGGGTTCTCCGAAGATGATCGGGCCTGTCGGGTAATCAACCGGCTCTCCAAAGCGGTTGACGGACTTTCCGCCAGATTCCATGTCCAGCTGCTGCAGATGCGCCGGGAAGCGTGAAAGCGCCTGTGAATACGGAAGGACTGCTGTAGTCTGGTATCCCAGAACATTTCTCTCATACACCCCGATCAGAGCATCTAGCATCTCCGGGTTCTCCAGCAGGTTCCTGTTGAGAGCAAGCTTATCTTCCTCATGCATCCCTTCCAGAATCTCTGCAAAGACCTCCGGACCGAACGCCAGGGAAAGAACCGCACCGCCGACAGCGGAGGACGAGGAATAACGTCCGCCGATATAGTCATCCATGAAGAAGGCTGCGAGATATCCCTCATTCTTCGCAAGCGGCGAAGTCTCAGACGTGACCGCCAGCATATGCTTTGCCGGGTTCAGTCCCTCGCGGGTCAGCGCGTTCTTGACAAAGGTCTCGTTCGTCAGCGTCTCAAGAGTCGTGCCGGACTTGGACACCACGATAAACAGCGCATGCGCCAGATCGGTTGCATTCAGAACGGCTGCCGCATCATCCGGGTCCACATTGCTGATGAAGCGGGCTCTCATCTTCAACGTCTGATGAGCCCTTGCCCAGTTCTCCAGCGCAATGTAAAGCGCTCTCGGTCCCAGATCCGAACCGCCGATTCCAATCTGGACAACCTCTGTGAACTTTTCACCCTTCTCATTGCTGATCTCGCCGGAGTAAACCTTCTCTGCAAATGCCGCAATGCGATCCTGCTGTTCCTTGTAGAATGCACGCTTGTTCACACCATCGGCAATGACATCACCCTTCAGCTGCCCTCTGGTCAGCTGGTGAAGCACATGCCGCTTCTCTCCAGTATTGATGATATCGCCGTTCAGAAGCGATTCATACTTGTCGACAAGCTGCTGCTCTTCAGCCAGCGCCGCCAGCTTCTCCAGAATGTTGTCATCCACATTCTTAGCCGCAAAGTTATAGTCCAGCCCTGCCGTCATCGGAACGTGGTACTTTCTCACACGCTCAGCGCCGCTTTCTCCAACCATGGCCTTTGTCAGATCCACTTTCTCTGCCTTCTTCAGATCCTCGAATGCCCTGGTCGTATCCAGGTTGTTCCAGTTCAGCATAATCTCCTCCTTACCCGCCTGACGGCAGGATCCCCTGCCGGATATCCGGCAGTTTCTATCTCTGTGCACACTCCGCGTCATCTTCCTGTATACATCAGCATGGCCGCCTGAAAAACCGCTGGTTTTCGGCATGCGTCCGCTCTTTCCGCGCGATGCGTCCCCAGTATAGCACAACAGCAGCCTTCTGTGGGAAATGGGAGGTCTCCTCAGTCATCTTGCCTGCAAATGAATTCTGCACGCCACACCGATCTTACAGCCTGCTGCATGCCCGGATCAAGCAGAAGACTTGCTCCGCTGTATCTGCCATGTTTCTCTTCGCATTTTCAGAATTCATGGCTTCGTCCAGCGAACAGACACCCCTGACGATTGGAAAAAACGCATCAATTCCAGCCTGATTACAGGCTGCTGCATCCTGCGTCACACTTCCTGCGAATGCTACGACTCTTGCCCCATACCTTTTCGCCAGTTTCGCTACACCGATCGGCGCTTTTCCCATGGCGGTCTGATGATCGAGGCGGCCTTCTCCTGTCACAACTACATCCGCATCTTTCACATAGTCCTTCAGATGTGTTTCTTCCAGGACAAGCTGAATACCTGATTTCAACTCTCCCCCCAGATAGGCAAGAAAGGCGAATCCAAGCCCGCCCGCAGCACCTGCGCCCGGGAATGTCGGATCTGCATCCGGATCATGTTTTTTTGTGATTTCAGCATAAGAGCCAAGCCACTTATCCATATCCCTGATCATGATCTCATCTGCGCCCTTCTGCGGTCCATAGATTGCACTGCAGCCATCGGGTCCGCAGAGCGGATTTGTCACATCGCAGGCAATCAGAAATCTGCAGTCTGAAAGCTCGGGGAGCGCGTGCTCAGACCTGACTTCCGCAAGATCCCTCAAACCTATCGCCCCGCGCCGAATCTGTTTCCCTTCCGAATCCAGGAGCTCAAACCCCAATGCCTGCAGCATTCCGGCGCCGCCATCATTGGTTGCGCTCCCGCCAATTCCGATGATGAACTTCCTGCATCCGGCATGGACTGCATCTCGAATCACTTCACCCAGTCCATAGGTCGTCGTCAGGAGGGGATTTCGATCTTCCGGCTTCACCAGCGTGATGCCGGATGCTCCGGCCATCTCGATGACTGCTGTTTCCGATCCTGGAATCACGCCATATGTGCACTCCACCGGTACGCTAAGCGGACCTGACACATATACTTTCCGATATTCTCCACTCATCCCTTGAACAAGAGCATCTACTGTTCCTTCTCCTCCATCCGCCAGAGGCCGGACAATTATCTCCGCTTCCGGATTCGCCCTTCGGACACCTTCCGCTGCTGCATTACCCGCCTCCAGGGATGTCAGACTACCCTTCAATGAATCAATTGCGATTACAACTTTCACAGTCCCTCCACCAAATTTTCCGGACTTTTATTATCCGCTGCTTCAATACCCCAGTTCCTCATCCACCAGAATCAGGTGAATCCTGTCTTTATGAAGGGAATACCTTGTGATCAGGAACTGGCAGCAGATCGTATCCGGTGATTTACAGTCCATGCAGGTACCGGTCTTTGTGCAGGGTGCCTTCAGACCAAAGCGCTGTACATTGATGACAGCCGCCTCATTCCGAGCACGCTTGAGCGCCGCATCGAAATCAGGCGCGACTTTATTCATGCCCGCAATCAGGACGAGTTTTTTCGGTCCGTAAGCATAAGCCGATACACGGTTTGCATTGCCGTCGATATTGACCAGAATGCCGTCTGCTGTGACCGCATTCACGCTTCCGATAAACACATCCGCGCTGTAGGCAAACTCCTCTGCTGCACGCTTCTCTGCCCCCGCCGTCTTTCTGCGGTTTACAAACTCGTAGTCGCCTTTCTCCAGCGCCTCCTCCAGCCCGATCTGCTGAACCGTAAGCGAACCGCCGCCCGTCACTCTGCTCCTCTCCGGAATCAGTTCAAGTGCCAGCTGCAGTGCTTCTTCCTTCGTGTGCACATGGTAGCCTGTCATGTTGCGTGACGAAAGTCCCTTGATGACAGCCTGTGCCAACGTCTCATTTCGTTTCTGCCTGAATTCCTCCATCGCCGAATCCTCCCATATTTTATATACTCCGATAGCTGCATCTTCTCATAATCGCCCTGTCCTTGTAAAGAATGAGATTCGGTCCGGATCACGGCAGATACGGACATACCGAACGACACACCCTCTTCTTATAGAAGACCAATGCAGGCTGCCCCGATGATGCCGGTATCCCCTGGATCCTCACATGCATCGGCCAAACCGATCCATGTATTAACAGCGCTATCCCGTGAATATATTTTCTCATGGGTCATCTCTTTCAGCTCTTCCAGAAACAGATCTCCCGATCTCATAATTCCGCCGGACAGCACCAGAACATCCGGCTGCAGGATATTGATAATGTTCGCAATCCCCTCTGACAAGTAAAATAAATACTGATGAAATACCTTTACTGCCGCGGGGTCTCCTCTTCTCACTGCTTCAAGGACAATTCTGGCATCAATCCGGTCTCGCTTTCCGCCACACAGCTTCATCACCAGGCGTCCATCCACCGATTCCTCCCGGAGGGCAGCTCTCATCTGTTCCGCCAATGCCGGCGCGGAGGCATATTTCTCAAAGCATCCCCTTCTGCCGCAGTTACAGGTCACACCGGAAAGTTCTATTGACATATGGCCAAATTCACCCGCTGCTCCATTAATGCCCCGGATGAGCTTTCCATTCATGATGATGCCGCCTCCTATCCCCGTCCCGATCGTCATCATGACAAAATGATTCACATGATAACCGCCCGCCAGATATTCCCCGATCGCTGCCGCGTTGGCGTCATTCTCAATCAGGACTTTTCCACGCAGCTCACCGGGAAGATCCTTCTGAATCATTTTGACAAATGGAACGTCCTGGAATCCAAGATTATTGGCATACTCAACAGAACCTTTTTCTATATTGGCAGTCCCGGGTACCCCGACACCAATGGTGCGGATCCGGCCGGCCGGTATGCTGCACCTTTTCAGCATGTGACAGACAGCTGACCCGATATATCCGGCCATGGAGCCCGGCTCTTTTGCTTCTGCTGTCCTGACACTCTGTTTATCAATAATATGATATTCCGAATCGACCAGGCCAATATCAAGATTGGTCCCGCCAATGTCGACGCCTACCCTATATTCCATGAACTCATCTTTTCTATTCTTCATTGCCTGATATTCTGGTACCGCACCCGAAGCCCTGCTTCGAACATCCGCCGCCACGGCATCCAGACATCCTCAATCTGAACTCTTTCGGAGACAGAGGACATGTCTGTATGAATATAATGTTCAAGCTCTTTCTGAATCAACTGACTCACGACTCCTCTTTCCTCCCCCACTTCCGTATAGGAAAATGGGCTGAGGTCGATTCCATCCTGCACGTCCTCCTTCCCAAGCAGACCGGCAATTTTCCATCTGACATTCGACATATATCCGCAATCCTCAATATACCGTTCCATCAGGAAATTCATATGGGCCTGGCTGCGGCCATGCGCGTCAAAGTCGACCCCCTCCGCCAGCGCGGTGCCAAGCGTATTTGCAGATGTATTCCATCCGGCATACCCGGCAATCTTGTCAAGAACGTTCAGTTTATTCAACATTCGGATCAGCGCCAGCTCTCCTCCATTGCCATATGCATTGTCGCAGATCACAACTGGTTTTCCTCTCCTGATACATTCCACTGTCTCATCCAGCAGCTCCGGCAGATTTCTTTCTGTCAGATATCCAGGTTCCAGGGACGGCTGCTCATTCGCCTCCCTGATCCTGTATGCTGGCGCAGTAATCATCAATACGAAATCTGCCTCGCTCATTGTGTCGCAGATTCTGCACCCTGCAGAAATCACATGGGATTTTACCGAATTCTCCAGGCTGTTCCCCTCATATATCGGAATGACCATCTTCGCCTGTTCGCTTGCATATCTGATATATACAGACGGCTTCTTTCCTCGAAGATGGTTCACCATTCTCGCCGTCAGAGTCAGGGAAACCTCGTCGGCTCCTGGATAGATCAGAACCTTGTCCATCAGGTTCCGTTCAACAACGGCTGCCCTGATTTCCTTCTGGTCCATTGCCGCATATCCGAATGGGGCAGAATCGTCCTGCGGAATAACGAGAGCATTGATCACGCCGGCCTCAACAAAGTCCAGTGCTCTAAGATTCATGGCTTTGTTCATTGCCCTCCTGGATACATAATCATCCAGAGCGCCCTGATCCATTTTGCGCAGCAGTCTGTCTACCTCTCCGGGATCACACATATCAACCCGGCTCTTGTGAACGGCCTCTCCGATTTTATGAATCATCGCTCCATACTGCTCATAATAATCGGGCTCTTCTTCATCAGAGGAATAATCCGGACATCTCATGATGCAATGCCATGCGTATATCTTCAGGCCTGGATACCGGTCCCGGATTTCTTTTACAACCTCCATACGCCGCGTTAATTCATGGCCGGAAAGATGATGGATCCGGGATGGGACCAGACCGCCGTACAGCAGCATGTCCATTGACAATACCAGGCCATCTGCATCTCTGCACTCCTGCTCTAAAAAAGAAACGATCTCCTGGATATCAGCCGGCTCTTTTTTATTTCCAAGCTTTCCGGGACAAACGATCCGGATATCATCATGACTGAAAAGTTCCTCGGCATAACGGCGATTGCAAGGTCTTTCATCCATTGGAAGCAGCACGATCTTTATCATCTTATCCTCTGTCCCTCTCATATTCGCAATACATCAGAAGCAGATCCAGCATGACCAGATAAGGAACCACGCATGATATATGTTCTCCTGATATTGTCTTACCAGATGATATACAAAGGTTCCTGATATCTGAATTCTTCAGTTCATTCACCGGTTCCGATGAAATAAGCACACTTCTGGCTCCGTTCTCAACAGCGGCAGTCAGCGCGTTCCGCATCAGAATATCTTTTCCATCCATGTCAATTCCGATGAATAACTCTCCCTCTGTCGCCAGCCCGGCGCGAATCTGGAGAAGCTGCGTGTGGTGCACAATCTCTATGGGAAGACTACGCTGGATCAGCCGATATTCCAGAAGCTCTGTCAACGCGCCGGCACACCCGGAGCCGGTCATATAAACAGCCCTGCTCCTTCGGATGGTTCTGGCCAGATCATGCCACTGTTCGATCTGACTCTCCTGGAATTCCTGCGCTGTAGCATCCGTATACATCGCATGCACCTTTGACGGAATGAAATCGACCGCACTATGAGATTTTACATATTCCATTTCCTCATAGAAGTCCTTCTCATACGAAAAGACAAATTCCCGGTATCCCCGGAACCCGCACTTTTTGGCAAACCTCGACAGCGTCGATTCCGAGATATACAGCAAGGCTGCGATATTCTTGGATGAAAAATCCTCAACTGCCGTGTTATTCAGAAAGAAGCGCGCTACACTCTTCTCCACGTGTGTCATGGAAGGAAAAGCCTCTTTGATTACCTGTTTTGTCCCGTTCCCAAGAAACAGGTTTCTGCCATCGCACCTTCTTTCGCTGCAGCACATCTGCGCCCCTCCATTCTTTCCTATCGCGGAAAATATTCATCCAGATCAGCCCTTGGAATTTCCATCCCATATTCACTCATCTCATAGGCTTCCGCATATTGAGTCGTGCTCTCATGCCCATACCGCTGTTTCAAAACGTCCTGGTATTGTTCCGCGACCTTTCGATCCCATTTCGTAATTGCGTCTGACGGATAATTTCTGACATCGTAGTCTGATCGGATCTCACCCTGTTTGACGGCCATCCAGGGAAGAAATGCTTCATACTGAGACTTGTGACAGCCGGTCATCTTGAGCTTTTCTTCCATTACATCATCGATTCTTACAACAACGTCCGCAGAAAACGGATATGGTCTCCGGAATGGGTCATATACAAAGAAGATCGCCGGCTGATGATTCAGAGCCGGGGTATCCGGGCAAATCGCAGGCACCATGACCAGATAAGAACTATCCTCGACAATCTGGGAAGTGCTCCTGTGATCCGGATGGTAATCGTTCAGCCTGTGCGTGATGATGATATCCGGCTGAACCTTACGGATCAGACGCACCATCTCTTCTCTGACTTCAAGGTTCGGCTCCAGTTCCCCGTCCCGATGCTTCAGGACGATGGATGTAACGCCTGAGATTTTGGCGGAAGCCTGCGCTTCCTCTTCACGGATTTTTGCCAGTTCCTGGCGGCCAAGTGTCTGATGACCTGCACTTCCGTCTGTTACCGATACAAATGTCACTCTGCACCCTGCCTTCACATATTTAAGCGCGGTTCCCCCGCATCCCCCTTCACAGTCATCCGGATGTGCGCCGACGACCATAACGTTCAAGTTCTTCATTTCTTTTTCTCCATCGCGCAGTCTGCAGCAAAATAAAAAGCCCCGTTCCAGTTAAAGCGTACCCTTTTCAGCAGAATTCTTTTTCCCTTCAGCTGGTGAGAAAGTTTTTCAGACAATTGCTCTTCCAGGCTCTTTGTGTAGTATTCTGTCACTTCATCAATGCATTCGGCCAGTCTGAACGGATTGATTCCATGAGATGGGGCATATTCTTTCATAAATGCAGGGGCTACATTCGCCTGGCAGAGCCAGTCACAGATCAGCGCACGCGCCAAAAATGTGTCTGAACGTTCCTCCTGCTCCTCCATATTCTGAAAGCAGTGGTAATAGGCTGCTATCATTGTCTGGGCAATCACCACGCCATTCGTATTCTCAGCAGTATTCCAGCCTCCAAATGCCTGAATCAGCTGAAACGTACCATGCAGGCGGGCATTGTCGCAGAAATCATTGTCGCATCCGTTCGATGTCGCCACATCTGAAACTCCGATTGCCTTCCCATAATGTGCATGAAAATACGCGATATAGCGTAATAGCTCCTCGGCATTCGTGTTATTCCTGGAGTTCACATTGCGGAGCAGCTGATCCGAGCTTTCAACCTGCTCTGTCCCGGCAGCATTCACAGCCAGCATACAGTCTGACTCTAAAGGATCTTCCGATACGATCCCGCCGGCAGAGAGAATCTGCCACTTCACGCTCTCACCAAGAGGTCTGTCTTCATACCGCGGGATGACATATGGTCCGCGGACGGATGAATACCGGACATATACAGCCGGCTGGTAGTGATGCTTCAGGTTAAACACTCTTGCGAAAATTGTGCTTCCTGCTTCGTCCGCTCCTGGATATACAAAGACCCTGTTAAATAACGAGTATTCCCTGACCATCCTGAGGATTTCTGCCTGATCAAGGGCCGCGTACCCGAATTCGGACGTATCATCCTTCGGTATTGTAAGAATATCAAAGATCCCTTCCCTGGTAAGCTTTACGCTCTCCATGTTCACCGCACGGTCTGTTCTACGACGTCTCAGGAAATCAAGCATGATGTCTTCCGGGATTTTCTCCTTCAGCATCTCTGCTTCCTGATCTTCCTCAGGCTTTGTCTTCCCCTGATTCTTTTTGTCAAGAAGATACGTATATCTCCAGATCGCGTACCCGTATTGCTCCCAATAATCCGGATCCTCCTGGGCGCTGTCATAGGCAGCAACCCGCGCCACCAGATTATAAGCATGGATATGGAGTGCCGGATTCATCCGCTTGAGCCTGCGGAAGGCTTCCATTCTCTCCATGCATGTTTCCTGTGAAAACTGATGGATTCGTGATCCGACAATATTACCGTATACCAGTGTGTCAACAGAAAGGATCGCGTACTCGCATTCCCTCGCATGCTCAAAAAGCCAGTCCCATAGCTTTTCGATGTCCGCCGGCTTTTTCAGCGCTCCCATCCATGCCCTGTCCGGTCTCAGCAGCTCCATATCGTCCGTCATCATACTCAGCTGGTATGGGAACTCATAGTTGCAGTCTCTGTCATCAAGCGGAACGTAAAGGACTTTCGTTTTTGCTATATCACCCATCATGCCATTATCCTTTCAGCCCTGAAGTTGAAATCCCTTCCATCAGATATTTCTGGCAGAACAAAAACACAACAAGAATCGGAATCATCAGCAGCGTCGCCGCAGCCATCATTCCTGCCCAGTCTACAGAATGCTCATTCATAAACGAGTAAAGCCCGAGTGACAGCGTATAATGGTCGCTGTTGTTTGCATACAGCAAAGGCCCCAGGAAATCAGAGAATGTACTCATAAATGTAAAGATCGTAATGGTCGCAATGCCCGGACGGGACAGTGGGAGGATAATCGTCCGGTAGATTTTCCACCTTCCTGCACCGTCAATTTCAGCTGCCTCCAGAAGCTCGTCTGGTATCGTCAGCATGAATTGTCTCAGGATAACGATATAAAACGGATATCCAAAAAAGGCCGGGATGATCAATGGCCAGAAGGTACCTACCAGATTCAGCTTCGTCCAGAATTTGTAAAGAGGGATCATCGTGACCGTATAGGGAATCATCAGGCTGGCCATAATGATGCTGAATATGATATTTCTCCCCTTCCATCTGATTTTTGCAAGCGAATAGGAGATCATTGGCGTGCAGAAGACGGTTCCCAGCACATTCATCCCCGTAATCCACATTGTATTGCCGAAATACCTTCCATACGGCATCACGGAAAACACATTTTTAAAATTATCAAGAGTCGGATGGCGTGAGAAAAGTCCGAGCGATGTGTCAAAGATCTGATCATTGGAGCGGAACGATGCTGAAATCATGATCAGAATCGGAAATATATAGATGAGTGCCAGTAATGTGATCACGACAACCGGAAATACCCTGCTGAACCTTCCTTTAACGTTTCTTTCCCCCATCTGAACCGCCTCCTTTTACTTTACATCCACGTATTTATCCGAGATTCTGATCAATACCAGCGTCAGGACAAATACAATGATAAAAAGAATCCATGCCATAGCAGAGGCTGTTCCCATCTTCAGGCGGGCAAAAGCATTCTGGAACAGATATAACGGATACATGAGCAGGCTGTTCTTTTTTCCGGCTCCTACTCCGGCACTCAGGTTTCCTGACTGTGCGCTGCACAAAATATAGACCTGGGTAAAATACTGGAACCCATTGATAATGGCCAGAACGATTTGATACACAAGGACATGCGCAATCCCCGGAATGGTGATATGCCAGAATTTCGTCCATGCACCGGCACCGTCCATTGAAGCCGATTCGTATAATTCCGGCGGGACATCTCCCATAGATGCAAGCAATATCACAACGGTTGTCCCAACTCCCCAGCATGTCATAATAACCAGTGCCGGCTTTGTCCATGTCGGATTGCCCAGCCAGTTGATCGCCGGGATCCCAAACAAACTCAGAAAACGGTTCAGATACCCACTGATCGGATCGAGAACCAATAACCAGATCATTGTTGATGCTACAACCGGAAAAATAGATGGGAGGAAAAAGACAGATCTGTAAAACGCTTTTCCTCTCTTAACAGCCTTGAGCAATGCTGCAAGAAGCAGCGAAAGAATAATGGTAGCAGGAACTGAAATGGCCACATAGACCAGCGTATTATTCAGACTCTTCCAGAATAGTCGGTCCTTCATCAGCATTCGGTAATTCTTCAGTCCGACCCATACCGGATCCTTGATTGCGCTGAAATTCGTAAAGCTGTAATACGCAGACATGATGATCGGATACAGGCTGAATATGAGAAATCCCAGAATCCATGGAAGCGCAAATAACAATCCATCCCGATTTGCCTGTTTTTCCCGGGGACTCCAGGTTCTTTTCCCATCATGTTTCTTCAACTTTCTCATCCACGCATCCCCCTTATACAACACAGGGGGCAAATCAGATTTGCCCCCTGTGTCCTGTTATCAGATTATTTCTGCCCCTCCCTGAGTTGAATCACTCCAACCCAGAAGCAGTATCAGCAGCCTCCTGAATCGCATCGTCTGCGCTTCCGCCGAGAACCACAGAATCAACGGCATTCGTGAGCGTGACATCCAGATCACTACCATCAAGAATATTCGGCATCGCCACAAGGCTGGACTCCGAAAGCGCTTTCAGATAAACGTCATAGGACGCGGATGCCTTTATCACATCCTGATCCTTTAACAGAGATTTCAGTGCCGGTAAATCTCCTTTTAAGGTGACAAACATCTTTGCTCCATCTCCCATGGTGATATATTTCAGAAAATCCCACGCTCCATCAGGATTAGAAGCTGTTGTCGGAATATAGAAATTAGATGTCGCGATGTAATTATATGTCTTGTCCCCCTCCGACTCATAGGAAGGAAGCATTGCAAGTCCAAAGTTTACACCGGAATCCTCTGCCATCTTGTAAAACCATGGTCCATCGATCCGCAGAGCTTCCTTTCCGGACAGGAACGGATCCTGCGCGGAATTGACTTTTGCCTGTCCGGAAGTGACAAAACTGTTGACCGCATCGGAACCGAACTCTTTTACATAGCTTTCCAGCCAGCTCAGCGCCTTTCGAAAGCCCTCATTGTCAATCTCAAGATCTCCCGGCGTACCGAATGTACTTCCATCCGCGAAAGTCATGCATTCCCACCAGTATGAATTTGGAACAAGCGGAGCACCAAGCTGGGTCACTTCACCGTCCTCCACTGTCGTGAGTTTGGATGACATCTCCTGAAGCTCTTCCATCGTCTTTGGAGGCGCGTCATAGCCTCCGGCTTTTAAAAGATCCTTGTTATAGTAAAGTGCGTCAACATTCGCACTAATCGGAAAAGCATACGTCTTATCCTGATAGACCTGCTCATCCATCGTTCCATCAACAAAAACGTCCTCAGGATTGATTCCATCCTTCTCGATATAATCATCGAGCGGCATCGCTATATTCTGCTCCGCATAATTGGGAATGCTTGTACCAAAGTCATCCGTAATATCCGGACCATTTCCTCCGGATATACCTGTAATGACTTTCTGCTGATCCGGGGTGCTCAGGCCGACTACCTGATACTTATCCTGACTGGCATTGTAAGCGTCGATAATCTGTTCGATATAAGATGCCTCATCTCCGCCCCAGAGGTACCAGAAATTCACAGTCTCCCTGTCCCCTGTCTGTTCTTTTTCCGTCGATGCGGCATATGTCATGTTTGTGGATCCTGCCATCATGCTGCACATCAATACTGCTGTGAGTCCTGCACTGAATGCTTTTTTCCCTTTCATGACTACCTCCAATCCGGCTCTGATTTCCCCACGAGTCCCGCTGGAATCATTCCAGCGGGAACACCATCCTCTTGAGATGCTATCAAATTCAGTCTCGTATTATCAGCTATCAGCATCTTCGGATGGGTTAATTTTATATTTTTACTATTTTTTACGCAAGTTATACATTAATTTATGAAAGTAGATTCCTTATCACGCATTTTTCAAATGCTTTCTGCAATCGTATTTGAAAGTGCTGCCCAAAATCGTGTGAAAAAGGAAGGCCTTTTTTCAGCCTTCCCTTTTTCGAACCGTTCTGTGCAATACTCGCTTTTGCTCAGCCCAGTCTGATCTTGAGTGTGACGATCTGGTAAGGACGAATCTGGAAATGAATCTGTCTTCCATCTGTCTGAACTGTCTGGTCCTCTTCCTCCATAATGTTGCAGAAGGAAGCCGACTGGATCTGCGCGCCTGCTGTCAGGGTAACATCACTTCTCCGGTTCCAGCACTCATACATCCTCACGATGACCGCATCCGAATCCTCCGCCTTCTTGACCGCTTCTATGACGACATTCTCCTGATCGACAGAGAACAGTGAGAATGAATCTGGAAGGCTTCCTCCCCCGGCTTCCCTGGCCACCGCTTTCATCGGGTTATTCAGCTCATATGCCTGTGCCACTGTCCCTGCTTCTCTCCAGTCACCCTGATGAGGGAAGATCGAGTAGGTAAAGGTATGATGTTCCTTATCTGCATCCGGATTCGGATACAGCGGTGACTTCAGCATCGTCAGTCCGACATCCGTCCCGCGGACAGAAACGCCAAATTTACAATCATTCAGGAAACTGACGCCGTACCCATCTTCCCCGACATCCAGCCACTTGTGGTGACAGACCTCAAACTTTGACCAGTCCCAGGAGGTATTGTCCGTCGTACTGCGCGTCACATTTCCATACTGGATATCGAAGGTTGCACTCGATGTGTGGACATCGACAGGGAAGTGATCTTTCAGCATGATCAGGTGCTGCTTCCAGTCAATCTCATTGCGGATATCTACCCGGTCCAGATCGTGGTAGATACTGATATACTGAACGATTGTGGATTCCAGATACTTCCGTTCAATCCGCACCGTCGCCCTGACCGGTCCTGTCTCCACAACCCGAAGACTCTCGAGCTGATCGACTTCCCATGATTTTTCCGTATAATAGTTGTTGATATCCCAGGCGTCAAAATTATGTGGCCTGTCTTCATAGCTGACGATGACATTCCCCGGCTTTCCATCCTTCAGAATCTCTCGTTTCGCCCGCTTGTCGTAGAGATGTGCAAACTGTCCCTTCTCATTGAACTCGATCCGGAAGAAATCGTTCTCCATGCAGGTTGTATCTACGTGCAGAGAAGTCTTCTCTTCGGCCTTCCTGCCCTCTTTTTGCCCTGTCTGGATCACCCGGAAGGTCTCATATCCCTTCTGTGGAACATGGTTCACATATGACAACCAGCCATCTTCCGTCTTCTGAACTGCCAAAAGGCGTCCATCCTGCCCCTCAAGATTAAAAACAGACCCTTCTGCGTCACCAGCCATGCCTATGCGCGGCATCCGGAATGTTACAAGTCCATCCTTTGACACCGAATTCGGGTTAAAGATCACAACACTTCCGGCGACAGTCTTTACCTGAGAGGCGATATCTCCCAGCGACCTGTTCTGAAGTGTTTGATTCAGCGCGAATATCTTCTCATACTCTGCCTTTGAATCCTCATAAACCTCTTTGATCGCTGAGCCTGGGAGAATGTCATGGAACTGATTTCTTAAAATCACGATCCAGGCTTCATGGAGCTCCTTGTCCGGAGAATCCGCTCCTGTCAGCAGATTGTCAAGGATAGCGTACGTCTCCTCATCCTGAAAGGCAAGCTCTGCCTTCCGGTTGAAGCGCTTGTTTCGTGCCATCGTCGTGTAGGTTCCGCGATGATACTCCAGATACAGTTCGCCCACCCAGGACGGGAGATACTTGCTGTCCTTCGTATCCGCCTCCAGCTTTTTGAAGAAGTCAAGCGCCGTCGAAGGCCTGGTCACAGGAAGTCCCGGAATCCCCCGGCTCATGCGTCTTTGATTCTCCAGCTGCTCGCTTGTCGGGCCTCCTCCTCCGTCTCCGAAGCCATAGCTGCAGAGAACCTCCCTGTTCAGATCCTTGTTCGAATACCGTGCCCAGGCTCCCTTCATCTGACTCGGGTTCAGATAACCGTTATATGTAGTAAAGTGCTCGGTCTCTGTTCCATTCTCCACGACAGCCTTATGGTAGTCTCTTGTCGGTATAAAGTGCGTCAGCGTCTTTGTCCCATCGATTCCTTCCCACAGGAAGGTGTCATAAGGTATCTTGTTGGTCTCGTTCCAGCTGATCTTTGTCGTCATGAAGTAACGGATTCCGCTCAGCTTCATAATCTGCGGCAGTGCCGCGGAATAACCAAAGACATCCGGGAGCCACAGAATCTGGTTGTCCTTTCCAAATTCCTTCCTGAAGAACCGTTTTCCATACAAAAACTGTCTGGATAGCGCCTCCCCGGAAGCCAGATTGCAGTCAGCCTCAACCCACATGCCGCCTTCCACTTCCCAGCGGCCTTCCTTCACGCGCTGCCTGATCCCTTCATAGACATCCGGCGCATTTTCTTTCACATACTCGTACAACTGCGGCTGGCTGGACATAAAGATGTATTCCGGATACCTGCGCATCAGTTCCAGTACGGTTGAAAAACTCCGGACTGCCTTGTCCTTTGTCACACTCAGTGTCCAAAGCCAGGCGCAGTCGATGTGCGTGTGACCGACACAGCAGACAAGCGGAGCGTCTTCCTTCCCGCAGTATTTGTCATAGAATTCTTCCGTTATATACGCCTGCGCCCTCTCCAGACTTGCATAGTAGGCTTCCGACCCTTCCTCACGCATATCCAGGAGGTTCAGGGAATCATTCAGTGCCTGGATGATCCGGATGTAGTCTGTGTCCTCCGGATCCAGAAGCCTTGCTGTATCATAGGGCACTGCCAGATCGTAGTAGTACTTCTCGGTCGCCCGGTCGAGCACCTTCATCGCGGTATCCAGTAACAGATGGAAATTTCCGTCCCCGGTATATGCGGACAGAATCACCCGGTAAGCTCTTCCCGCTTCCGCCTTCTCTGTCAGGACAATTTCCCTGTGATTGACATCCAGGCCCTGAATCCGTTTTCCGTCCACGAAGATGGAAAACTGGGGATTTGTCGCATCCCAGCCTCCTTCCGCACCAGTCTTCACCTCATAAACGACGCACTTCCCGTCAAATTCCTCTGGAATTGTCAGGATCGTTTCAAACCAGTAATACTCCCGGTCACCGCCCCAGATCTCTCCTCTGTGAAACGGCTTCCAGGCAGACGTATCAATGTGCTCAATATCTGTGAAGCGTTCAGAACTCCTGATCATCCGGAAGTCCGATACTGGTACACTTTCCGGATAGATTCTGTCCTGGAGGTACTCCAGCATCTTCCCGATGCGTTCCTTGATAAAATGCATAACACTCCTCCTTTTTGTTCTTTACTGTAAACAGAGTGTATGTTGGTCTTCAGCCTTTATCTGCTCCGCCCATCGTAAAACCCTTACATGTAATTTCTTCACCCCCACGGGTTCCAGAACCTGCTGCCGTCCCTGAAGGTGAACCACAGCGCCCATGCGCAGAACGCGCCGCTGATGATCAGCACGATATAATCCGCCGTCTGAAACTTCCGGTATGCATACCAGGATCTCTTTTTCTTCTTGCCAAATCCGCGCAGTTCCATAGCATTGGAGACAATGTTAATCTTCTCCATTGCGGAAAACAGCAGCGGAAAGATGATGCTCGATGTTCGCTTGATCCGCTCGGAAAGCTTTGCCTTCTTGCTCATTTCGATACCGCGCGCCTGCTGCGCGTTGCGGATGCGGCGGTAGTCGCCCTGGACATCCGGAATGTACCGCAGCGCAATTGCGACGGAGTACGCAACAGTATAGGGAATGCCGATCGTATTCATCGATGCGGCGAACTCACTTGGATCAGTCGTGACCAGAAAGATGAAGATCGCCGGCGTAACCGTAAAATACTTGATCACAACATTGAACAGGTAGAACAGCTCCTCGCGCGTGACTGCATGTCCCGGCAGAAAGGATGCCAGAATCGTCTTTGATCCGTAGATCGAGCATCCCTGGTACGGAGAAATGATAAAAATGGCCACGACGTTCAGGATCATGAAGAACATGACGATTTTGAAGACAGCACTGATCTGCCGCCATTCCGTCTTGGACAAGGCAAAGAGTGTGACCGTGACAGCGATCATGATCAGAAGAATCCTTGTATCATACGTCATAGCGCTTGTCACGCACCAGAGCAGAAAAAAGATCAGCTTGGTGCTGCCCGACAGCCGGTGGATCCATGTTCCTTTGTCTGTATAGCTGAGCAGCTTTGTCATCTTTCTTCCTCCCTCTGCATTCTCTCATATCCAATGAACCGGTTGACAAACTCATCCGGTTCAAGAATTCCGCACTTGCCTGCCAGATCATAGAGGGACGTTTTCTTGAGGCAGGCTTTGTCCGCCGTCACTTCGTCCGTGAGAATCCTTGCCGGTGTATCGTCAGCAAGAAGTCTGCCTTCGGCAAGTACGACAGCACGGTCCGTATATTCCAGCATCAGGTGCATATCATGTGTGATCATAAGAATCGTCAGTCCCATATCCGTATTGAGTTTTTTCAGGAACTCCATGATCTCTGTATAATGACGGAAGTCCTGACCGGCGGTCGGTTCATCGAGGATCAGGATCTCCGGATCCATAACCAGGATCGATGCAATCGAGACGCGCTTCTTCTGCCCGAAGCTGAGCGCAGAAACCGGCCAGTTCCGCATCGGGTACAGGCCGCAGATCGTCAGAACACGGTTTACCCGCTCTGTGATCTCCTCCTGCGAAACGCCGCGCACTGCCAGTCCCAGTCCGACCTCCTCTGAAATCATCGGCTTTGAGATCATCTGATTCGGTGACTGCATCACCATTCCGATCTTCTCTCCCCTCTCTTTGATGGAAAGCGGCGCAATGTCCTCTCCATTCAGAAGGATCCTGCCCTTTTCAGGAGTGAGAAAACCGCAGACAAGTGAGGAGAGCGTCGACTTCCCCGCTCCGTTTTTGCCGACAACAGCCATCATCTCTCCCTTCCGGACAGAAAAGCTGATGTCTGAAAGAACCGGTTCGCCCTGCTGATAGGAATAAGAGATATGTTCGATCTGCAGTGCATACGGATTACTGTTTTCTTTCTGGGGAATCTTCGTCTCCTCGAACCAGCGGCGGACCTTCTGCCTGTACGGTTCGATGTTCATCGATTCAATGTGCTGGGGATGATCCTCCGGACGAATCCTGCATCCTGCATGTTTGATCGCCGTCACATAGAGTGGTTCACGAACACCTGTCTCTGCGAGAATATCGCTGCAGAGAAGCTCGTCCGACGTCTCGTCTGCAATAATCTTTCCATCACTCATAACCACAATCCGATCCACATCCCGGTAAAGCACATCCTCCAGACGATGTTCAATGATGATCACCGTCTTATCCTGCTCTCTGCAGATGCGGTCGATCAGATCGACGGTCGTCTTCCCCGTTGCCGGATCAAGATTCGCAAGCGGCTCATCAAACAGAAGAATCTCCACATCGTCAACCAGAACACCGCCCATCGAGACGCGCTGCTTCTGACCGCCTGACAGCTCGGACGGAGCGTGCTTTAAAAAACGTTCCATCCCGACGATGTGCGCCACCTCATCCACCTTCCGGAACAGTTCCTCCTGCGGCTGGTTGTCATTCTCAAGAGAAAATGCAAGATCCTCCGCGACTGTCAGTCCGATAAACTGACCGTCCGTATCCTGGAGCACCGTCCCGACATGCTTCGACATGCCGAAAATACCTGCATCCTCCGGAGACAATCCGCATACGGAAAGCTTCCCGGACATCTCACCAGGCAAAGCTTCCGGTATCAGGCCGTTGATACAGTGTACAATGGTGGATTTTCCGCAGCCGGAAGGTCCTGTTATGAGTATCTTCTCCCCTTTTCTGACCTTCAGATTGATGTGCTGAAGGGTCGGCTCCTGCTGCGCCCGGTATTTGAATGAAAAATCCGAGAATTCAATGATGGGTAAACCGGTATCAGATTGCGAATTTTGCATTGATATTATTCCTGCTTTCTCCTGTTTCAATCCTCAAGCATACGGCAGAAATGCTGCCGCAATCTGGATTATACCAGATACTGACACAGCCCGGCGGCTGATGTTCTCTTTTTCCAGGCAGGAAGCTGTACAGCTCTGTTTGTTTCTGATCGATTCCATATTCATATTTGAAGATATATCAGGTTAATGTTATAGTACAAGCTGTCAGTTTTGTTTCAGTTTCGTTACAGATACTGAGAGGAGGAGATTGAGTATGGCAGACAGAGAGAAAAAGAGAAATAAGATCAGCATCAAGAATGTGGTCGCCTGCGGTATTGGAACTGCTTTGTTCGTGGTTCTGACAGAGGTGCAGATTCCGATCGGAATTCCAAACACTTCCCTTCAGCCAAGAATGGCGGTTCTTGCATTCCTGTCCGCAATCTTCGGACCGGCAACAGGTGCGGTCATCGGCCTGCTGGGACATGCGCTGGGTGACGCGCTCTACTACGGATCGGTCTGGTGGAGCTGGGTGTTTCCGGAAGCCGTTGTCGGAATCGCAATTGGCGCATTTGCCAGAAAGTTCGCTGTAAGCGATGGCGGCTTCACGAAGGGGAAGATGGTTCTGTTCAATATCGTGCAGGTAATTGCCAATGCCGTTGCATGGATCATTGTCGCACCGGTGCTCGACATCGCTGTATACGCTGAACCGGCGACAAAAGTATTCCTGCAGGGCGCATTTGCATTCCTTGGAAACATCATCATCATCGGTGTTCTCGGAACGCTGCTTCTGGCAACCTACTCAAAGATCGCCGGAAAGTCTTCCAGCCTGAAGAAAGAAGATTGATCTCAGGCTGAAAACAGTTTGATTCTTCACAATATCAAAGAGCCGGAGCCATCTGTATTGACAGAAGGCCCCGGCTCTGTTTTGATATTCTCATGACAGCAACCAAACAGTATGGACAGAATAAAGACATGAACCTTGACGAAATCACAAGCCAGATCATGGCCGATGCGCGAAACCGCTCTTACACAGAACGAGGCATTCCTCCAATCTTCCAGATTCATGAGAAGGCAAGGATTCTTCTCATCGGGCAGGCGCCGGGGAAAAAGGTGGAACAGAGCCTCATTCCATTTCACGACCAGTCAGGAAACACACTGATGCAATGGATGGGCATCGATCCGGAGACCTTCTACTCAGATCAGATTGCGATCATGCCCATGGATTTTTACTATCCGGGAAAAGGAAAGACAGGTGATCTGCCGCCCAGAGCTTTCATGGCGCAGGAGTATCACGAAAAGCTGCTCCGGCTGATGCCAGACATACAGGTCACCATTCTGATCGGAAGGTATTCCATCCGGTATTATCTGGGAAAATGTGCGAAGCGGAACCTGACGGAGACTGTTCGGAACTATGCAGAATATCTGCCGCACTTCTTTCCAATTGTGCATCCGAGTCCTCTGAACATTCGCTGGCAGAAAAACAATCCCTGGTTCTACGCGGAAGTAGTCCCGGAGCTTCAGAAAATCGTGGGCAGAATATTATGAACGAAACACTTCAGCAACTCTATGAGAGGAAATCGACCCGTGCCTTTGATGACCGGGAGCTGACGCCGGAACAAATCCATACGATACTGGAAGCTTCCACCATGGCACCAACCGCCGGCAACCAGCAATTATATACCATTCTGCATGTAACCGATATGCAAACGTCAACAAACAAATTCAGCTGACAGGCACATCATATTCAGGCCTTTCCTCTCTTGTGAAAGTATCATGGCAATTGTGAGCCAGACCGCTGAACAGACTGTCAGCATGCATGCAGCGGAGCATCATACAAGAATCTGCACGATCAGAACCGCGATGGATGCGGCGGCTGCCGATAAAAAGAGGTTTGAGGAAAACCAGGCGGTCAGTCCGGCAAAAACGAGTGCGGCAATTCCAGCGAGCGGGTTCGATGTGACCGAAAAAATCGCCGGCACCGTCATGACCGACAGCGTTGCGTACGGAATATAGTATAGAAATGAGCGCACAAACCGGTTTTGGATTGGTTTCCGGATCAGTGTCAGCGGCAGCACCCGGAGAGCGTAGCTCACTGCCGCCAGTACAAGGATACATTCCCAGATCCTGATTGAATCCGCTTTCATCGTCTGCCTCCCGTGTCTTATGCTGTCTGATTATGCCGCGCCAGCAGTCTTTCTGGCTGCAAGCGTTTCCTGTAATGGCTTCTTCTGTTCTGACTTCTCCTGCTCCGTCTTCTTTCCGGCTGTTTTCTCCTGCACGATCTCCGCTCCTGTTGTCTCCTCTTCCCGAACCGGTTTTATGACGGCCGCGGCGGCGGAAATCACAAGGGTCAGCAGAATGACACGCATATTCCCGGATATCTGATTCAGGACAGGCGCTGCAGCAAAAAAGCTGCTCAACCCGAACCCGCTCAGAACCACCATCAGCGTCGCCCTGTCCTTTCGCCCGCGCGGCAGAATCACAGCCAGGAACATGCCGAAGATCGAGGCGCTCAGAGCAGAGACGACATCAGGCGGAAAAACATTTCCGGCAATGACGCCTCCCACAGTACCGGCCGCCCAGCAGCTGAGGGCAGTGACATCTGCGCCATAGAGATAAGAGGGCTGTACATATCCATTGCGGGAGACGCCAAGCCCGAAGAGCTCATCCGTGACGCCCCACGCCAGGACAAGCCGCTGCAGGATGCCGACATCGGGACTCAGCTTCTGGCTGAGCGCGCAGCTCATCAGCAGATAACGCGCATTTGTGATGAGAATCAGAACTGCCAGCGCCGCAAGCGATGTTCCTTCAGCAATCGCCGAGATCCCGGCATATTCTCCGGCGGACGCATTGTTCAGAAAGCTGAGGAAGAACCCCTGAACCGATGTCATGCCAATCATGTGCGCGGCAATCCCAAGCGAAAATGAAACAGCGAAATATCCCAGCGCAATCGGGACGGCGTCGCGCACGCCTTCCGAAAACTCCCTGCGCCATCCTGCCTGTCCCGGCATCATTTCTTCCTCCCTCATGTACGCTCCCATCTTTTTCCATCATCCCTTACATCTGTAATTCGATGGACAGCTGTCCATTCTGTCCATCCAGCCTCCATTGAGACGCCGTCCCGATGCTTCTTCGATCCGGTTCCCCGCTTTTTCTTCTTCAATGAAATTGTAGTACAGGAATTGTGATTTGAAAAATTGATGATTATAATAGAAGTATCATTAATTTCGATTCTGTATTACCAGAACAGAGGTACAAGTATGCTGTCGAAATATGGCATTCTCTGCGAGGTCATCGCGGAGGGCAGCTTCACAAAAGCTGCAGAGCGCTTCGGCTATGCGCAGAGTTCCATCAGTGCTTCCGTTAAATCGCTGGAGGAAGAACTCTCCACCAGCCTGATTGACCGGCGGCGTCACAACATTACATGGACCGAAGACGGGAAGGCATACGCACCGTATATCACAGCCATCTACGCGGCCGAGCAGGCGCTCGCCCGCAAAAACAAAGAGATGCAGGGGCTGAGCGGACAGGTGATCCGGATCGGAACCTTCACCAGCGTGAGCCGCGACATTCTTCCGCCGCTCATGCAGACCTTCCGGAATGCCTATCCCGGCGTATCCTTCGAGCTCCACCAGGGAGACTATGACGAGATTCATGACTGGCTGGAATCCGGACAGATCGACCTCGGCTTCATGGCAGAAGTCATGGTTGGAAATCTGCCGCATGATTATCTCTATGAAGACCGGATGCTGGCAGTGCTCCCGCCTCAGCATCCACTCGCTGCAAGGGAAGTGGTATCGCTCCGCGATCTGGAGCGGGAACCTTTCATCCTGCTTGACGAAGGCCGCTACAGCACCGTTCTGACAGCCTTCCATGACAAAAACCTGAACCCGCAGATCGCCTACCGGGTCTATGACGATTATTCCATCCTGTCCATGGTACGCAGCCAGCTGGGCGTCGCCCTGCTCTTCCACAACGTGATCCGCGGGTTTGACAAGGCTGTCGCCGTCCGGCCGCTGAAGGAACCGGTTCTCAGGCGCACCTGCCTCGCCTACCGCGATGAGTCCACGCTGCCCTATGCGGCAGCCAGATTCCGGAAATTCATCCGGACAACCCCCGCCATCTCCAGGCAGGAAATCCCACGCGGCTGACTGCAGGCTGCATCTGACTTCCTGTACCTGTACTCTATTATTGGCTATTCTGATGAGGTTTCTGTATGAGTCAAGAGATCATTTCCAACCGCCGTCATATCGTCCTCGGTATTCTTGCGCATGTTGATGCCGGGAAGACGACGCTTTCAGAGAGTCTGCTCTACCTGTCCGGCGCCATCCGCAGGCAGGGCCGTGTCGACCATGGCGATGCCTATCTCGACACTGACAGCATGGAAAAACAGCGCGGCATCACAATCTTCTCGAAACAGGCGCAGCTCTCCCTCCCGGACTTCGGCGGTCTGGACATCACACTGCTCGATACGCCGGGGCATGCGGATTTTTCCCCGGAAATGGAGCGCACGCTTTCTGTCCTGGACTACGCGGTTCTGGTCATCAGTGCCCCGGACGGTGTGACCGGACAGGTACAGACCCTCTGGAGACTTCTTGCGCATTACCATATTCCGGTTTTTCTCTTCGTCAACAAGATGGATCAGCCGGGAATGGAACCGGACCCTGTCCTTAAGGAGCTGTCCGGCTCTCTGGATGAAGCCTGCATTCCACTTCCGGATACAGATCCTGAGCGCTTCGACGCTGAGACAGCTGAGACGCTGGCTGTCTGTGACGACAGGCTGCTGGAGCAGTACCTGGAGCAGGGGCAGGCACCATCCACAAGCGAGATTGCTGCACTCATCGCCGCCCGGAAGCTGTTTCCTGTCTATTTCGGCTCCGCGCTGAAAAACACCGGTGTGGACGCCCTCCTGAGAGGTCTTTCCCGCTATACCGAAGAACCGGCGCTGCCAGATACCTTTTCGGCAAAGGTTTTCAAGATATCCAGAGACGCGTCCGGAACCAGGCTGGCCTGGATCCGGGTGCTCGGCGGCACGCTGCGCGCGAAGATGGAAGTCACCGTTTCCGGGATACAGCGTTCTCTGGACGCACAGTCCGGCAATGGTGCTTCAGCCCCCTACTCGCTAAAGGTTGACCAGCTTCGTCAGTATTCCGGGGACAGTTACAGTGTCCTGCGTGAGGCTCCGGCCGGACAGATTGTCTGCGCCACCGGACTTGATACCGTCTCAGCCGGACAGATTTTGAGAGATGATACAGCAGCCGGGCTTCCGGACAGCTCTCTTGAAGCCGGCGCATCTTCCGGACGGACGGACAGCCTTCCGGAAGATGCAAAGACCGCCGTGATGCTGTCTGAATCCCTGCAGCACCGCTCGGTATCGGAGCATCTGATCCTGCCAGTCTTTCGGAGCGCGATCCTCCTCACTGATGACACGGACCCTGTGACAGCCCTGCGCAGCCTGAAGCTTCTCCAGGAAGAGGAGCCGATGCTTGGAATCGAATATGATCCGCGCACAAAACAGATTTCCGCCGAGATCATGGGGGAGGTCGAGACTGAGATCATCCGGAATCTTTCTGAAAAACGCTTCGGCATGTCCATCTCCTTCGGGCCTCCTTCCGTCGTCTACCGCGAAACAATTGCTGCCCCAGTCGAAGGCGTCGGCCACTATGAGCCCCTCAGGCACTATGCGGAAGTGCATTTGCTGCTGGAGCCGGCGGAACGTGGAAGCGGCATCTCCTTCGACACGAACCTAAGCACTGACGCCCTCCCGCTGAACTGGCAGCGGCTTGTTCTGTCCTCCCTCATGAGCATCCATTTCCGGGGTGTCCTGACCGGATCGGAGATCACCGACCTGCGCATCACGCTGATTGGAGGCAGGGCGTCCGAGAAACACACAGAGGGCGGCGATTTCCGCCAGGCTTCTATCCGCGCACTCCGGCAGGGTCTGATGTCGGCAGAGAGTATCCTCCTCGAGCCATGGTACCGCTTCGAAGCGGAAATTCCGCAGGATGCCATCGGACGGCTGATGAGCGATATCCAGCGGATGGATGGCCGTCTGGATCCGGTCAGCGGGGATGGTGTGCGGGCACAGGTAACCGGCTTTGTCCCGGCTTCCGAAACGGGTGATTATGCTGCCGAAGTACGTGCCTACACACACGGTACCGGACAGATTTCTTTCTCCCTGTCAGGATACGAGCCCTGCAGAAATCCGGAAGATGTCATTCTCAAGACTGCATATGACCCGGCATCTGATCTGGAGCAGCCGGCCGATTCGGTCTTCTGCTCGCACGGCGCGGGCGTAACCATTCCGTGGAACGAAGTGCGGCGCTATATGCATGTCGATACCGGATGGCATCCTGACACGCAGGAGGTTTCAGGCGGCAGCCTTCAGATGGACGGCAGACAGGAAGGCGGCCGGCAGGCCTTCTCCTCCCAGTGGCGCAGAGCACAGACAGCGGAAAAGAAGTCCTGGCTGCAGCAGCAGCATGACATCAGTGCCGGGGAGGAGGAACTTCGCCGGATCTTTGAACAGACATACAAAGGCTCCTCCTGGAACACACCGCTCCGCGACCCCGCCAACGACTTTCCGGGTGATTCAGCGGGCCTCTGGAGCCGTGACGGCTCTCTTGAGCGCAGCACCGGGCTGCCTGCCGGCAGCAGCAAAGATCAGCCCGATGGACCGGACCGTCCGCACGCTTCACAGCGTCAGGGCACAGACTTCAGGTCTGCCGGTTCTGCCCGCGAGGATTATCTCCTGGTGGATGGCTACAATATCATCTTCAACTGGCAGGAGCTTCGCGGGCTGGCAGCAGAGAATCTCGATTCCGCAGCTGGAAAGCTGACCGAAATCCTGTCAGATTTTCAGGGCACACAGAGCGGCCGGCTGATCATTGTGTTCGACGCCTACAAGGTTCACGGCGGAAAACGGCACATCATCCATCAGGGCAATGTCGACATCATCTACACAAAGGAGGCGGAAACCGCAGACTCCTACATCATGGAGCTGACACATTCTCTTGCAAAGAAGGGAAACGTGACGGTTGCTACTGGAGACGGAATCGTCCAGATGATCATTTTCAGTGCAGGTGCACGTCGGATGTCCGCCGGTGAGCTGAAGGATCGCGTGAACGAGGCAAAAAAGAAGATCCGCGACAGGTACCATGTCTGAACAGACTGCAGTCTGTTGGTTTGCAAACTCTGCCCTGTCTCTGCTGAGAGGTCCCGCTCTTTGAAGCAGTGCCTCTGTGTGTTCTTTCTGTGAACTTGTTTGATCATCCAGTCAAAATGAGATATACTGCAGATATGTTAGCATCGTACGGCATAGACCATCTCTTTTTGATGGTCGGAAAGAAGGTATCTGATATGTGCACTGCAGCAACGTACAATACAAGATGTCACTATTTTGGACGGAACCTGGATCTGGAATACTCCTACCACGAGCAGGTCGCGGTGACCCCCCGCAACTATCCCTTCCAGTTCAGGAATGTGGAATCCATCATGAAGCATCCGGCGATCATCGGCATGGCTTTTGTCGTGAACGGCTTTCCGCTCTACTACGATGCCATGAATGAAAAAGGACTCGGAATGGCCGGGCTGAACTTCCCGGACAACTGCGACTTCAAAGAACTGCAGGAAGGAAAGGACAACATCGCTTCATTTGAACTGATCCCCTATGTTCTCTCTCTCTGCAGCACAACCGCGGAAGCGAAGGCTCTTCTTTCGCACATCAACATCACAAATGAACCCTTCAGCGACAAGCTCCCGACCAATCCGCTGCACTGGATGGTCGCCGACGGTAAGGATGTCATCGTCGTCGAGCAGACAGCATCCGGCCTTCATGTCTATGATGATCCGGTCGGTGTCATGACGAACAACCCGACCTTTGACATGCAGATGAACCGTCTGGCAGACTACCGGAACCTGTCTGTGGAATCGGCCGGGCCGTGCACCTTTGCAAAAGGGCTTGACCTTCATCCGTACAGCCGCGGCATGGGCGGCATGGGGCTTCCGGGGGATCTCTCCTCCGCTTCAAGATTCGTGAAAGTCGCCTTCACGCGGATGAACTCTTTGTCGGATGACTCTGAGTCTGCCAGCATCAGCCAGTTCTTCCACATCCTCGGCAGCGTCGAGCAGCAGCGCGGACTCTGCAAGCTCGGCGAGGACAAGTATGAGATCACAATCTATTCAAGCTGCTGCAACCTGGATCTCGGCATCTACTACTACACAACCTATGAGAACAGCCAGATCAGTGCCGTTGACATGCACCACGAGAATCTCGACGGCGACACGGTCGTCACCTATGATCTGATCAAGGGCCAGCAGATCCATTACCAGAACTGAGAATCTTCGCTTGTACCTACACAAAAAGCGGGAGCTAACCGTTCAGCTCCCGCTTTTTTTCTCCTGATCTGCCACCTTATGACACACCATCCACACCAGCTCAAAGATCTGCTGAATGAACCTTTTCCAGCGAATCATCTGCGAGCAGTCAGATCACACGACCGCCGCTTCCCGCACGGCTTTGTCACGCTTGTCCGGATATCACTCGTCCGGCATAGTCAGACGCCGTCCTTGTTGCCTCCTGCACCGTAGTTCCTCCGGAGAGGGCATGGATGAACGCACCGTCAAAGGCATCGCCGGCTCCCAGTGTCGAGACAGGCTTCACCGGCTTTACCGGAATCCAGGTTTCCTTGTGCTGTCCGGCAGACAGCACAAGGATCGGATCGGCTCCATTCCTGGCAATCACCGTTTTCTGCGGCCTTCTGCTGCTGTCTTTTCCACACATCCTGTCCAGGAGCACCTCTGCTGCGGCCTTCTGACCGGCATGCCCCGTCACCTGACTGAGCTCGTCACCGCCTGATCCGAGCACCAGGTCGCTCATGCCAATCATCTGCTCCATGGAGGCCTTCCTCTCTCCCGCATACCCATAGGACTCGGCACGTACATTCAAGTCAAAGATCACGGTGGCACCGTGTTCCTTCTGCTCTTTGAAGAAGGCCAGAACGGCTGCGTTGTTTGCAGCATCATCTAAAAATGCCATCCCGCTCGTAAAGACAATATCCCCGCTCTCCGCCTTCGGCGTATTCCGGAAGCTGTCTGCTGTAAAATGCGGGTAATCCGCCCACGGCGGGACAAAGCAGAACATTGTCCGCTCACCGCTCTCATCCAGAACAGCAATGCAGTACATGTTCGACCTGTCGCACGGCACAGCGCCGCTCATGTCCACGCCTGCCTTCTCCATCTCTCCTTCCAGATACAGTCCAAGTCCATCCAGCTTCAACGGCGTGATGAACAGAGGGCGGCTCTTTGGGTCTGACAGTTTTCCGATGTTCCGGGCAACATTCGCAACCGATCCCCCGCACTGCATCCGGACCAGCATAGAATCAGCGGTTTTTTTTGAGAAATCTCCTCTTGCAAGGGCTGCGCGCATCCCGCCGTACGGCACGATCAGATCACAGCACAGATCCCCTACACATATGACGCTCACAGCCCCACCTCACTCGAAGGAATGCGCGATCCGGCAGAATTCCCGGACCTTTCCTATGTTCTTCCGGACCAGTTCTCCGTTCTCTTTGTCAGAGGTCTTGGTCAGAGAATCGACCGCATACGGATGCACAGCCCTGATCGCATCCGCCACATTGTCCGGTCCGAGACCGCCTGCAAGGATCACCGGAACCTTCACCTTCTCCACGATCTCCCGGTCGATGTTCCAGTCATTCACCTCGCCGGCTGCTCCGACACCCGGAACCGTCTTTGACACCGTATCCAGAATCAGAACATCCGCAAATGTCGCCTTGTATTCTGCTTCCCTGATGCTCTCCGGTCCTGTGATACCGACTGCCTCCATCAGCTGGACACCTGGAATCTCACGGCGCAGCCGTTCCGCAAACTCCGGATTCCCGTCATAGTTTGCACACAGATGCAGGACATCCGGCATCAGTCTTTTTGTCTGCGCCAGTACCTCATCCGCCGTCTCCCCGACAGAGATCAGAATGCGGACAGCCTTACCCTTGATGGCGTCAAAGATTTCCTTCGCCCTCTCCTCCGTGATCGCGCAGGGAAACTTTCCGCCGTGCACGCCAACCAGAAGGCCGATCCGGTCCGCCCCGGCATCGATGCAGGCGAGTGCCTCCTCTTTTGTCTGAATGGAATAAATCTGTGTATACATACCAATAACCCCTTTCCTCTGCACGGCCTTTGGAATGGTTCCAATGGTTCCGGCGTCCTTTCTTCTAATCAAGTCTCCGGTTATTATACCATTCCTGCCTGTTGTCTGTTGTCCGGTTGACACCGCTCATTTATAATCATGATTACAGTGTCAAAAATCCGTCACCACGCATGTCTGCATACAAGTGGCGGCAGGACTCAGGTACTTTTTCACTTTGTCTCGCCAGGAGAAAATACGATGGATTCACAGCTGCACAAACAGTTCAATGTCATCTTTTTCGGGACGCTCCACGTCCTGGCACTGGCTGCCATGGCGATGGCCTGCGGAATTGTCTGCGGCGTTGTCGGCGGCTTCTTTGCAAGAGGCGTGACAGCCGTCACCGGCATCCGCTTCCGGCATCCGGCCGTCATGCTTCTGCTCCCGGTCGGAAGCGTCATCATCTTTCTGTTTTACCATATGCTGCGCTACGATAAGGCAAAGGGAACCAACATGGTCATTCTCTCGATCAGGTGCGGAGAAAAAATTCCATTTCGCATGGCCCCCGCGATCTTCGTCTCAAGTATCTTCTCGCACCTGTGCGGCGCATCGGTCGGCAGAGAAGGCGCTGCCCTGCAGCTTGGCGGAAGCATCGGTCATGCGATGGGACATCTTTTCCATCTTGAACATAAAGAACGCAGAACCATGGTTACCTGCGGAATGGCTGCCGCCTTCTCCGCTGTATTCGGGACACCGGCAACGGCCATATTTTTCTCCATGGAAATGGTCGATGTCGGCATGATGAACTATGGCTCCATCGTTCCGGTTACCTTCGCGTCTTTCACGGCAAGAGCGGTTGCCTCGCACTGGTGCGGCGTTCCCGCTGAGTCCTATCTGATCAGCGCACCTCCTGCATTCAGCGTACTGACCGTCTCAAAGATCGCCTTTCTGGCACTCTGCACCGGTTTTGTCAGCATCCTGTATTGTCTGGCAATCCAGAGGTTTTCCAGATACAGCCAGGCTCTGCTGAAGAACCGCTATCTGCGGGCACTGGTACTGGGGTCAATTCTGTTTCTCCTGACCTGGCTGACAGGCGGACATACATACAATGGCACCGGCATCCATATCATCGAGGCAGCGCTCTCAGGTCAGGCAGGAGATATTCACTGGTATACCTTCCTGATGAAGATTCTCTTCACCGCGCTTTCCCTGGCTGCAGGCTACAAGGGCGGTGAGATCGTCCCAGCTCTCTACATCGGTGCTTCCTTCGGAAGCTTTTTGGGCGGACTGATGGGCCTTCCCTCCTCCTTCTGCGCGGCAATCGGCATGGGTGCCCTGTTCTGCGGTGTCACAAACTCACCCGTTGCCTCCCTCTTCATCTGTCTGGAAATGTTCGGAATCGGCGGGCTTCCCTACTATATAATGGCGATCGCGCTTTCCTATGTCTCATCAGGCTATTATGGTCTGTACTCAGCTCAGCAGATTCTTCACTCGAAGTATGATTCGCAGCTGATCGACAGCAATGCACAATGATCTGTCAGCAGAGCGGACACACTTGCATTTTTACAAATCAGGATACCGCCGACGGCAGCAGGAAGTTGATTCGTCCCTGCATCCAGATATCCGCCTTCAGCCGCATGCCCGGAAGGGGAAACCCTTCCAGGTCCTGACCTGTGATGCATGTGTCAAACAGAAGACCGCCGCAGTTCAAAAGCATCTTCCAGACAACCTCTCCCGTGACACTGCTGTGTTCTTCTCTCACGCGGTCTATGTTCGCCAGAATATGATACTGATCGGACTCCATCCCATAAGGGATGAAATACGTATCCACAACCGACAGAATGTCCTCGCCATCCTTGATTCGGTCCTGAGCTCTTCCATACAGTTCCAGATTCTGTACTGTCAGCTCCTTCATGGCCTCATCGTCGCCCATCTTCGCCCGCTGGATTGTCTCAACCCGCTCCTCCTCCCAATCGGAAGGAGTCTCTATAAACCGGTGTCCCAGGTTTCTTGTCGGCAGAAGAATGCGTCCCCACTTTGCAAGCGCTGAAAATGTGGTTGTCACACGGCTTTCATGCTGCGGGTCATCCTTCAGACCTCTTAGATAGCACCCCGGATTCTGAAGCGTAAAGATCAGCGGCGCTCCGACATGTCCGTCATTGCAGACGCCTATAAAGGCATCCCCCATCAGTTTCTTCTGAATTCCAACACTACCGTCACTGCCCTCATCGGAACCCACAACATATGGATAGTAGGAAGTGCGGTGAAAGCCAAAGCTGTCCTGCATGCCCAGCACCTTCAGCCCGAATCCCTTCCCAAGCTCCTTGGAAAACTCGAGAAAGGTTGCCTTTGTATCCTCATCCCTGACCGATTCCATATGATCATATTTCTCATAGACCCTGTCGCAGAGCTTCTCGATATCCTTTTCCGTTATGCGATCATCTGTCAGACCGATCGATCTCAGGTAAGCATGCATAGGATTCCTTCACCACACTCCTCCGTACTTACGGATTTTCCGCCAGCCGGCTCCGTATATATCCGTATCTGTCAGGCACTCTTATGGAACGAGAACCTTCTTTCCGCCCATGTATGGCTGCAGCGCCTCCGGAATCGTAACACTTCCGTCTGCCTGCAGGTGATTCTCAAGGAACGCGATCAGCATTCTTGGCGGTGCCACACAGGTGTTATTCAGCGTGTTCGCCAGATGCTTTTTCCCGTCCGCTCCCTTGATCTTAATGTTCAGGCGGCGTGCCTGCGCATCTCCCAGATTCGAGCAGGATCCGACCTCAAAATACTTCTTCTGTCTTGGAGACCACGCCTCGACATCGAGGGACTTCACCTTCAGATCAGCCAGGTCACCGGAACAGCACTCCAGCGTGCGGACCGGGATCTCAAGGCTTCTGAAATAGTCCACCGTGTTCTGCCACAGCTTGTCATACCACTTGTTCGCATCCTCAGGTTCGCAGATGACGATCATTTCCTGCTTCTCAAACTGATGAATTCTGTAGACACCTCTCTCCTCGATGCCGTGTGCACCCTTCTCCTTGCGGAAGCAAGGGGAATAGCTGGTCAGTGTCAGCGGGAGTTTGTCCGCATCGATCGTCTCACCAATAAACCGGCCGATCATTGAGTGCTCTGAGGTTCCGATCAGATACAGATCTTCTCCCTCAATCTTGTACATCATCGCGTCCATCTCATCGAAGGACATCACACCGTCCACAACAGCTCTTCTGATCATATACGGCGGAATGACATAGGTGAATCCTCTGTCGATCATAAAATCTCTTGCGTAGGAAAGGCAGGCAGAATGAAGCCTTGCGATATCGCCGAGCAGATAGTAGAAGCCATTGCCGGCAACGCGGCCTGCCGCATCCATGTCAATTCCATGAAGCTTTTCCATGATCTCTGTATGATAGGGAATCGGATAATCCGGGACAACCGGATCCCCGAACCGCTGAAGTTCGACATTCTCCGAATCATCCTTGCCGATCGGGACGGACGGATCAATGATGTTCGGGATGACCATCATCCGCTTCTTCAGCTCCTCCTCGACTGTCTTCTCCTTCTCAGACAGTTCTGCAACTCTCGCCTGGTTTTTTGTTACCTCTTCCTTTGCAGCCATGGCCTCATCTTTTTTGCCCTCGTGCATCAGCTTTCCAATCTCCTTGGAAATGCGGTTGCGGTCGGCCTGAAGTGCCTGCAGCTCCTGTTTGATCTCACGGTTCTGTCTGTCAAGCTCAATCACTTCATCTACAAGCGGAAGCTTCTGATCTTCAAACTTCTTCCGAATGTTCTCTTTAACAATATCCGGATTTTCTCTGACAAATTTAATATCCAGCATCTTTCATTTCCTCCCGATGTCTCTTTCAAATGTCCCGGTCACACGTGTTGTCAGCCAGGACCGATCTGTATGCCGATATGCTGACTGTTCCTTCTGCTCTGCCCTAAGACTGTATCCCAATTCGGGTGATTCGTCCAGTCTCATCTCGGACTTAAGCATGGCTTATGTTGTTTGAATAAGTTGTGACAGCCTGCCTGAGTGCTTCCTTCTCCTCTTCGCCAAGAACGATATACGACTCGCCTTTGACGATTTCCTTGATGTAGGTGTAACACCCTTCCTTGCTGTGAATGGCGTTCAGAACAAAACCTGTGTTATCCTGATCCAGAAGGGCCAGTGCGAAGCTCATTCTTCCGCCGACATCCGGAAATGCATCATATTTCACGATTCCGGTCTTCATCGGCGTCCTTCTCATGATGTCTTTGATATGCTGAATCTCGGCCGCCTGATTTTTGCACTGTTCACCGATCCGCTCTACCTCGATGAATTCACTCTCCATCGCCTTTTCCAGAGAAGCGCCATCCTTTCCTCTCATAAAGAGCTTATACCGTTTCAGGAAGCGGCTCATCTTCATCGACACATGTGCCAGATAGAACAATACAAGCGCCATGATCAGAAGGACCACAATCATCAGAATTCCGGGATCAAAGCCCAGGCTGTTCAGAAAACTGCTCTGCATTCCTATTTTACCCCCATCCCTTCACTCAGCTTTCATCACTGTTCAATATGGCGTGATATACACGCTCCAGCTCATCACTTGAAAAATACTCTATCTCAATTCTGCCCTTCTCCGGGTTTTTCGATTGAATACTGACCTTCGTCCCAAGAGAAGTCCGCATCTTTTCCTCCATATCCTGGTAGATAATCTGAAGCTGCTGACTGATCACCGGCTTTTTCTCCGGGACCGTTTTTTTCTGAAGTTTCCGGACATAATTCTCTACCTCCCGGACACTCCATTTTTCATCGAACGCCTTCTGTGCAATCTGATATTGAAGGTCTCTGTCTTCAATGGCGAGCAGGGCCCGCACATGGCCTGTTGACAGCATCTCACTGATCAGCATATTTTGAACACGTTCATCCAGCTTCAAAAGGCGCAGGGAGTTTGTCACAGAGGCTCTGCTTCTGGAAACACGCTCAGCGACTTCATCCTGTGTCAGCTGATATTCATCAATCAGCCTCTTGTAAGCGGATGCCTCCTCGATCGGATTCAGATCCTGCCTCTGAATGTTCTCGATCAGAGAGAGCTCCATGATATCCCTGTCCGAGTAATCACGAACCAGAACTGGAACTGTTTTCAGTCCAGCAAGTCTTGCTGCCCGCCATCTTCTCTCACCGGCAATGATTTCATAATATCCATCTCTCATCTGGACAATGAGAGGCTGTATCACGCCATGCACCTTGATGGAATCTGAGAGTTCCTGAAGAGCATCCTCATCGAACTTTTTTCGTGGCTGATCTCTGTTTGGCTCTACCAGATTGATGTCAACCTCAAGCTGTCCACTTCTGTTTGACTCCGATTCCTCCACCGCAATGACATCTTTTCCGGCGTTCTCCGCAGTCTCAGCAGTTTCTGATTCTTCCGTATCCTTTGCCGCCCCGTCTTTTTCGTTTACCGGCTCTGCTCCGGATTTCTTCAGTCTCTTATTTTTTTCATTTTTTTCAGCAGCGTCTTTTTTCTTTCCGCCGGCATTCTTTTCCGGAATCAGAATATCCAGGCCTCTCTGGCCCAATCCACTTCTTCTAGCCATCAAGTCCTCCTGTAATGAATCACTTTCGATGCAAGTTTTTCATATGCCTTTGCTCCGGAAGACTTTGGATCATACTCTGTGATCGGCATTCCATAGCTTGGAGCCTCCGCCAGCCGGACATTTCTTGGAATAATACACTTATAGATCTTTTTATCTGTATTCTGCGTCACGTTTTCGACAACCTGTGTTGCAAGATTTGTTCTGCCATCATACATGGTAAAGACGATTCCCTCGATCTTCAGCCGATCATTCTCACGTTCCTGTATCAGCGAAACCGTCTGCATCAGCTGGGCCAGTCCCTCCAGCGCATAATATTCACACTGAAGCGGCACAATGACTGAATCAGCCGCGCACATCGCATTGATCGTCAGGATATTCAAAGAAGGAGGGCAATCCATGATTATGTAATCATATTTGTCCCGGATTTTTCCAAGTTCTTTCTTTAATATATGGTTCTTATCCGCAACATCCGATAATTGAATTTCGGCTGCCGCCAGATTCACATCAGAAGGAACAATTGAAAGCTTTGGCCTGACATTGCTGATGATCGCGTCCTCAATTGATGCGTCTCCAAGCATGACATCATATACCGTCTTCCTGACAGATGACGGATCAATATCAAATCCACCGGAAGCATTTCCCTGTGGATCCATATCAATCAGAAGGACTCTCTTCTTTTTTATCGCAATATATGCTGACAGATTGATAGCAGTTGTCGTTTTCCCGACTCCGCCTTTTTGATTTGCGATGACGATTATTCTCCCCATATTCCACCTCGCATTCGGGTTTTATTTTAGCACACATCAATTTTCATGGCTATAATGTTTCACGTGAAACATACCATCCATATTCAATGCTTTGTTCCACATGTTTCACGTTCGATATGTTTCACGTGAAACATCATATTTTTCCAATATGGTCTCAATTGCGGTAGCGGATCAACTGAAAACATACTATAATGATTACAGTTTCAATGAGTCCGTCACCACGCACGCATGCCTGCATGCGAGTGGTGGCAGGACTTCATGAGTGTCAATGGTACTTTTGACGCTCATATTTTATAATCGTTTTGAGTGAATTTTGCAGATATCAGGCTGACAGTCAGCCTTCCAGGCTATGAGGTGAATTTATGGTTAGTTTGAAGGAACATATCAAGACTCTATTGAAGCTTGACTTTCTGGCACTCTGCATCATGCATACAGCAAACCGATTCATTACTTCATTCTCCACATCAAAGAATATGCTGAAACCGGGTATCGGAAAGTACTTTAAGTGGAAGTACGGAGATATTTTCTACCAGAAAATCGGAGAAGGTACTCCGATCGTGCTACTTCATGATGTGAACCCTGCAGAGAGCGGATATGTATGGTTTGATGTGATTGAGTCTCTGAGCAGGAACCACACTCTTTATATTGTTGACCTCCCAGGATGCGGACGTTCTGCGAAACCCAATACCACGTATACCAACTATTTTTATGTATTGTTTCTAAGCAGTTTTATCAAAAAGGTGGTGAAAAGAAAAACAGATGTGATCGCAGACGGATATTCCTCATCGATTGCATTGATGGTTTCCGTTCTGGATGCTTCCCTGATTCACCATATCACAGCCATTAATCCTCAGAGTCTGGGGAATCTTGGAAGAACGGAATCCAGGCGGTCAAGAGTCGGAAAACTTCTTCTTTCACTTCCTGTTCTTGGGACGAGTCTGTACAATATTGAGATGTCCCGCAGGAATCTGGATTACCGCTTTACGGAGGACTATCTCTACAATCCCTTCCGCGGCAACAATCGGTTTATAGATGCGTTTTATGAAGGCGCTCATTACCATGAATGTGCAGGAAAGTATCTGCTGGCCTCTATCAAGGGAATCTATCTGACAGTCAATATTCAGAAGGCTCTGAAAAAAACACAGGCTGGATTTACGATTCTCTATGGAGAAGGTATTGAGCATTCTTCCGATATTGTCAGGGAATATACAACCCTTAACAGCAGCATCCAAGTATGCCCGATCACAAAGACGAAGTATCTTCCTATGATGGAATGTCCAAAGGCATTCCTCCATGCTGCTGAAAAGGCTGGTGTTGTCTGAGCATATGATCGATATCAGCAGATTGGTTCTTTCCCCGGCATTCCCGCTTTTCGCGGGAACTTTGCCGGGGTTTTCTGATTCTTTTGAATGATCACAAAGCTTCTTTCGAGTGCCGTTCCAGGGATGGTATCCTTTTCTACCCTGCTTTTTGTGCCGCCTAACAGACGAATGGCTTTCTGTGCAGCTTCCCATTCTTCTTCAATATCCGCTGATTTATAGGAGATAAAAAGTCCTCCCTCTTTCACAAGCGGCAGGCAATATTCACTGAGCGTTGATAAGTTTGCCACAGCCCTTGATACAACCAGATCGTACTGTTCACGGTAATTCCGGTCTCTTCCAAGATCCTCTGCCCTGCCGTGAACAGTATCAATCCCGGTTAACCCGCATGCACCAATCACATCATCCAGAAAAAGGATTCTTTTATTAAGAGAGTCTGCAAGTGTCACATGAAGCCATGGGAATGCGATTTTCAGGGGAATCCCGGGAAACCCTGCGCCTGTTCCCATATCCAGAATGCTCATCTCACGGCTTAGATCGACATGGCGCACCACCAGCAAACTATCCAGATAGTGTTTTTCCACGACCTCCAGTGGCTGCGTAATAGCCGTCAGATTCATGACCTTGTTCTTTTCGACCATGCAGCTGTAGTAGATTTCGAACTGTCTGATCTGCTCCTTTGTCAGAGCAATTCCAAGATCCATGCAGCGCATCTTCAGTATAGAAAGACATTCGTTGATTGTTCTTTCTGTCATTCTCCGCTATTCCTCTCTCCGCGCATTTTTTTCAGATAAATCAGAAGAACTGAAAGGTCTGCCGGGTTTACACCCATGATTCTGGACGCCTGTCCGATCGAGGATGGCCTGACCTTCATCAGTTTCTGCCTCGCCTCGATCCGCAGACTTGGCACCTGAGCGTAATCAATCTCATCAGGAATCAGTGTCTTTTCCGCTTTTTCAAATTGCGCAACCTGTTTCTCCTGTCTTCTGATATACCCTTCATACTTGATTTCGATATTGACCTCCTCCTGAACCTGAACCGGAAGATCCGGGCGATCCGGATCAATTTCCGACAGACAGAAGTAATCAAGCTCCGGCCTCCGAATCAGTTCCGCAAGGGATGCGGACGTCGAAAGCGGATCACTTCCGCATCGCTTCAGACAGTCCTGCACCTTCTCGCTGGCTCCGATTGTGACATGGCGGACACGATCCGTCTCCTCTTCAATCTGTCTTTTCTTCTTTAAAAAACGCTGATATCTCTCCTCGGAAATCAGTCCTGCCCGATAACCCTTTTCAGTCAGTCTTAAATCTGCATTATCCTGCCGCAGAAGAAGCCTGTATTCTGCTCTGGAGGTCATCATCCGATATGGCTCGGTGCTTTCCTTCGTGATAAGATCATCTACCAGAACACCGATATATCCCTCCGATCGCTCAATCAGAAGGGGGGCTTTCCCCATGATCTCCAGTGCAGCATTGATGCCGGCATAGAGCCCCTGCGCCGCAGCCTCCTCATACCCGGAGCTTCCATTCATCTGCCCGGCGGCGTAAAGTCCCGGAATCTCCCGAAATTCAAGTGTACGATTCAGCTGCTGGGCATCTATGCAGTCATATTCGATTGCATATGCATTTCTGACGATATTGGCATGTTCCAGTCCCGGTACAGATCGATACATTTCGATTTGTACATCCTCTGGCATGCTGGAGGACATGCCGTCGATGTACATTTCATTCGTATTTCGTCCCTGCGGCTCGACAAACACCTGATGGCTCTTTCTCTCCGCAAACCGGACCACCTTGTCCTCGATCGAAGGACAATAGCGAGGTCCCACTCCACTGATTTTTCCGGAATAGAGCGGGGACCTGTCCAGGTTCCGGCGGATGATATCATGTGTTTTCTCTGTCGTGTGCGTCAGCCAGACAATTGCCTGATCAATCTGTACATCCTTCGGATCCGTCTCAAACGAGAAAGGAACAACCGGTACATCCCCTGTCTGCGGCACCATCTTCGAATAGTCGATGGTCTTTCCATCCATTCTGCAGGGAGTTCCTGTCTTAAACCGCTTCATCCCAACGCCGTGCCGTCTGAGGGAGTCTGTCAGGTGCGTCGCAGACTGAAGTCCGTTCGGCCCGGTGTATGTCACCATATCTCCGCAGATGCATCGTGCGTTCAGATACGTTCCTGTACAGAGAATCGCAGCCCTGCAGTGCCAGATCGCACCGGAATCGGTCTTCACACCCGTCAGTCTTCCTGACGCATCTGTCAGAATCTCATCCACCTCCATCTGCCGGATTGTCAGATTTTCCTGATTCTGGAGTGTCTGCCTCATCCGCATGCTGTAGGCATCCTTGTCAGCCTGTGCCCTGAGTGAGTGGACGGCAGGACCCTTCGACTTGTTCAGCATCTTTGACTGCAGAAATGTATGATCGATGCACTTTCCCATCTCGCCGCCAAGGGCATCTATTTCCCTTACCAGGTGTCCCTTGGAGCTTCCTCCGATATGTGGATTGCAGGGCATCATGGCAATCGAATCCGCCGACACCGTAAAGATCACTGTGGAAAGTCCGAGTCTTGCGCAGGAAAGCGCAGCTTCACAGCCTGCATGTCCGGCACCGACGACAATCACATCTGTCCATTCTTCAACCCTTGCCATGTCTCCTCACTTTCCCATACAGAATCTGCTGAAAATCTCATTCACCAGGTCCTCACCGGCCTCCTGTCCTGTGATCTCACCGAGTGCTTCGTAGGCACTCATCAGGTCTATCGTATAGAAATCCTCCGGCATCTGGCTATCGATGCTTTCTGAAAGCTGCTTCAGACTCTCCAGTGCACGCTTCAGCAGCTCCTTGTGACGTGCATTCGTAATGACGATCTCGTCATTGAATGAAAGTTTTCCGTCAAAAAACATAGTCCGAAGCGCGGATACCAGTTCGTCAAGACCTGTCTTCTCTGTTGCAGAAAATGGAAGGACCGGAATGCCGTCCCCCAGCCCTGCCTCTGAGGCCATCCTGCGGATCTGCCGTTCATCGGTCATCGTATGCAGGTCCGTCTTATTCTGGAGGATGATGATCTTTTTCCCTTGAATCAGATTCAGAATTTCCCGATCCTCAGTATCGATGCATGTAGATGAATCAATCAGATAGAGAACCAGGTCAGCCCGCCCGATTGCACCCTTTGCGCGCTGCACCCCGATCTTTTCAACCAGATCATCTGTCTCCCGGATTCCGGCAGTGTCCGTCACAATGAGCGTCATACCGCCGACGGTGATCGTCTCTGTCAGAACATCTCTTGTCGTTCCGGCTACAGGGGTGACAATGGCACGATCTTCACCCAGAAGCAGGTTCATCAGCGAGGATTTGCCGGCATTGGGTTTTCCGACGATGGCTGTCCGGATGCCTTCCTGCATCAGTCTCCCGGAATCCGCTGTAGCAAGCAGTGCAGATAGTTCTTTCGTCCATCGCTGCACAGCACTGGAAAATTCCGGCAGATACGATTCAAATGACAGTGCTTCCGGATCGTCCAGGCAGGCCTCGATGTGGGCGGACTGATAGAGCATCTCCTTCCGGACTTTCTCGATCCGCCGGTACAGCGTACCCTGGACCTGGCTGACCGCATTCTGAAGCGCAAACCGGTTCTTCGACTCAATGACGTCCATAACGGCTTCCGCCTCCGTCAGGTCGATTCTTCCGTTCAGATATGCACGCTTCGTAAACTCTCCCGGCTGCGCGGCTCTCGCTCCGGCCTTCAGAACTGCATCCAGAACACGGGTCACAGCCAGAACGCCTCCATGGCAGCTGATCTCCACCACGTCCTCCGCCGTATAAGTTCTCGGTGCACGCATGACAGACACCAGCACCTCATCAATCACATCGGCGGGTTTGCTCTGCAGAGCATTTACGGCTGCATCAGGCTCTACAATATAACCATAGTGAATGGTATGAGTTTCCACTTTCGCAAGTCTTTTTTTTCCGCCCGGTGAACGGTAAACCCGGTCTGCTATCTCAACTGCATCTGGTCCGCTGATCCGGATCACCCCGATTCCAGACTCCGACACAGCTGTAGATATGGCTGCAATCGTGTCTGTGTTCTCTATCTTCCACATCTCCATCTCCACTTTCTTCTGATCGATTATTCATATTACACGACCGGCGGACAGAACACAAGAAGGCATCCGGCGTCTCCTGTCTGAACTGAAACCGACAAAAAAGCCACCGCACAGCTTGCTTTCAAACCATGCGGTGGACGTTCGATTCGGTTATTCTGTTGAATTCGCCTGAATGTCTTCGGGATCCCTTTACTCTTCCTTCATATCCTCACGGTCGCTGTACCTGGAGGAACGTCCGCCCCGGCTGTAGCCGCCTTTTGATCCGCGGCCATAGCCATGTCCGTTCCGGTATCCGCCTCTGTGTCCTCTGTCTCCATACTTCCGGTCCAGAAGATCGAGGTCCGCATCCTTTTTCAGCGTGACAACAACCTTTCTGTCCGGCTCCTCACCCTCACTGTGTGTGGTAACAAACGGATCTCCCTGCAGAGCTGAATGGATGATCCGTCTCTCATACGGGTTCATCGGCTCCAGGTAGACAGGCTGTCTGGTTTTCTTGACCTTCATGGCGATGTTCTTCGCCAGATTCTCAAGGGTCGCCTTTCTTCTTTCTCTGTAGTTCTCGGTATCCAGCTTGACCCGCACATAGTACGACTTTCCCTTGTTGACAACCAGAGAAGTCAGGTACTGCAGAGAATCCAGCGTCTGTCCTCTCTTCCCGATCAGAAGTCCCATCTCGTCTCCTTCCATCGAGACGTTCAGACACTCTCCGTCATAGGAAGAGCTCAGATTCACAGTCATCCCCATCGATGAGAACACATTCTTCAGAAATGTCCCTGCCCGCTCGATGGCTTCACTTGGATCGTCCAGCACCTTGATGTCGCTGTTTCTTCTCTCACGTCTGGACTCGAAACTGTCCTCATTCTCCGGCGTGGATTCTGCATCCGGAACCTCTGCTGAATCGTCATTCTCATCCGGTTCCTGACTGTCAGACTGCGGTTCCTCACCTGCTTTCTGATCTGCGTCATCACCACTGTCAGCCCGAGGTGTTTGTTCTGCCTGCCCTGCCGCCGGGTCATTCTTTTTTTTCTCAGAAGCCTCCGCTGAAGACGCTGGAGTTTCCGCTGCAGGGCTGTATGGCTTCTGTGGCTTCTCAGTCTCCCTGCGGACCGATGCCTCGATCACGGCATCCTTTGCCCCGATGCCGAGAAAACCTCTCGATTCGTGCTCAATCACCGTGTATTCGATATTGTCACTTGTTGTATTCAGCTCAATGGCAGCATTCAGGATGGCGTCATTGACTGTCTTTCCGCTGACTCTGATAGACTCGCTCATGATATTGCCTCACTTCTTCTGATGCTCTCTGTTATACTCTGACACCATGTTGGCCCGCTCTGCCAGCGATCCGTGCCGGACATTCTTCTTCTCGCTTCCGAGATCCTCCGACAGATTCTTTGCCTTGTTCTGCATCGTGCGGGCTTTGGACAGCTTCGGATTATCCGGAGCCTCAATCTGTCTGGTGTTGATCGTGGCATTCTTCATAATCGACTGTCCGGACACACCGCCCTTCTTCTCCATCTTTGCCTTCTGCTTTTCAAGGTTCTTCTGAAGAAGTTCATTCACGTCTTCCTTCTCGAGCCTGCGATTGATGAAAATCTGCTGGACGGTACGAATCACGGCAGACGCAATCCAGTAGATGCCCATACCAACCGGAAGCGTCAGCGTAAAGAACGCGGACATCAGCGGCATCACGGTATTCATCGTCTTCATCGTCGCCGCCGTCTGATCCGTTCCTCCGGATGCTCCCTGAGACATCTCCATGGAGAGCTTTGCCGAAATCCACTGTGAAGCAGCTGCCAGAATCGGAATCAGAACCGCACCGATCACCAGCCACACAGATGCATGTGTACGGATGATATTCATCGGCGTATCCGCGATATTCAGGCCGAGGAAAAAGTTCATGCGGTTGATCGTGTTTTTGCAGGTATCAATCGTACCGGAGAGATCCGGAAACTGCTTTGCAAGATCCGCCCAGGTCGACGGATGAAACTTGTAGAGCGTGTCGATGATTGTATTCTCGGTAAAATTCTTTGTGATGGTCGTTGCCGAGATCGAAGAGGCAATTCCTGTCAGATACTTTTCAGCGCCCGGCGCCTTCAGAAGAGCGGATGCAAGAGGCTCGAAGACCCTCTTGACAGCCGGCACATACGCCGGAACGTTCATGATGACATTGTACAGCGGGAACAGAACGAGCATCGAGATCGCCATCTGGACGCAGGAGCCGGCAGGATTGACGCCGTACTTTGCGTAAACCATCTTTGTCTCGTCGTTCATCTTCTGCATCGAGACCTGATCTGTCTTTCCCTTGTACTTCTTCTGGATGGCGTTCAGCTCCGGCTGCATCAGAGGCGTCATCCTGGAAAACTTCTGCTGTCGATACGTGAGCGGAAGCATTGCCATGAGAATCACGAAGGTGAACAGGATGATGGCCAGACCGATGTTGCTGATCCCGATCAGGGACATCAGCCAGAACAGACCAGCCATGATCCACCCCAGCCCAACGGCAACAGGGCCGATCAGAAATTTGTTGCTCTGAGTAAGTAAGCTCATGATTATCCTTTCTCCTTACGGAACCGGGTCGTATCCTCCGTGCGAAAATGGATTGCACCTCAGAATTCTCCAGCCTGCAAGTATGCCGCCCTTCAGCGCACCGTACTTTTCGATTGCCTGCAGGGCATAGTTGCTGCAGGTCGGAATATACGGACAGCGGGTGGTCTTGAGTGGAGACAGATACTTCTGATACCAGCGGATTGCCCTGATCATCATATGTTTCATCTGCTCTCCCCGATTGTATTCTTCTTTTCTGCTCCCTCTGTCTTCTGAAGCACCCCGAGCTTACGGGATACATGGAGCAGCGCGCGGTCAATATCAGAGAACGGAAGTTCTCTCGCGCCCGGCCTGACGATCACGACAAGATCGAGGCCCCTGTCGAATTTATCTTCATTCAAACGATAGCTTTCTCTCACAAGTCTGCACAGATGATGTCTCACGACGCTGTTTCCCACTTTTTTGCTCACCGATATGCCGACACGGTTTTTCGTATACCCCGCCGTCTTCCAGGAATAGGGCATCCGGGGTACTTTCTCCCCTTCCCCCTGCTCCAGCTGTCTCATCTTCTCAGCCCGCGGGTACATATAAAGAACGAGTGTCCGGTTCGCAGCAGACTTTCCATACTGGTACACCTTCTGGAAATCCCGATTGTCTTTCAGACTTTCTGATGTATTCGAGTATTTCATAAATATCTGCCAAATCGCCCGCCCCTCAGACGGGGCTGCACACTGCATAATATGAAGAAAGAGCTTCGAAGCATCTCCGAAACTCTTTCATCATAATTCCCTGCTAAGTTCAATATCCGCATCAGACGGTAAGAGCTTTTCTTCCCTTTGCTCTTCTTGCAGCCAGAACCTTTCTTCCGCCCTTTGTCGCCATTCTGGCGCGGAACCCGTGGACTCTGTGATACTGCTTCTTATGCGGCTGAAATGTCATCTTTGCCATGGTTCAAACACCCCCTTTGCTCCCGATTCCCGGCCGCTTCAACAGCTGCCGGTCTATTCTCTCATATTCTTTTCTGCTATAGGGAAACAGTCCGTACACAGTTAATCGAGAAAACATCGCTATAATTATATGCAGAAGCGTATGCCCCGTCAAGCAGAAAACTTATCCACCTTTTTATGTGGATATCTCCAGAAAGCGCGGTGGACAACTGTGTGTTCGCAGGTGCATTTTTCTATATTCCGGTCTGAAAGTCCCGTAAAACACGTATTTCTGTATCCACATCCCGGAAATGAAGTTATCCACACCTCCCTCTGCCCTGCTGTTGAAAAAAACACAGCTTTCAAGTAAACTTTAAATATTCGTGTCAAATTTTGACATTTTTCCGCATCGTATGAAAAGTGCAGGTTGTGACTTATGGAAGTTGTAGAAGAGAAATGGGCGGACATTCTGGAGAATGTCCATCAGGAATATGAAGTCTCTGACGTCGCGTTCAAGGCATGGCTGAAACCGCTGACCATCTTTCAGATTGAGGGAAACACGATCAGCATCCTTGTCCCGAACGGACAGATGGCAATCGAGTATATACAGAAGAAGTATACCATCCAGCTGAAGGTCGCGATTGCGGAGATGACAGGAGTGGAGTACGAGCTGGAATATATCACACCCGAGCAGGCGCGTGAGAACCGGCTGCGGACAGCCAATCAGGCAAAAAAGAAGGAAACTGAGGAGGAGATTCCGCCGAAGGCCAGGCTTGCGCTTGAGAAGGCAGGCCTCAACCCGCGCTACACCTTCGATACCTTTGTCGTAGGTGAAAACAACCGTTTTGCCTATGCAGCCGCTGTCGCAATCGCCGAGGCGCCGGGAAAGGTGTACAATCCCTTCTTTATATATGGAGGATCCGGCCTCGGAAAGACACACCTGATGCATTCGATCGCGCATCACATCATCACGACACAGCCGGACAAGATTGTGCGCTACGTCTCTTCCGAAGTCTTCACCAATGAGCTGATCTCCGCACTCAAGAATTCCAACAACGTGAGTATGCTCAATGCGTTCCGCCACAAGTACCGCAACATTGATGTTCTCCTGATCGATGATATCCAGTTCATCATCGGAAAGGACGCAACGCAAAACGAATTTTTCCATACGTTCAACGACCTGTTTGACCAGAGCAAGCAGATCATCATCTCCTCGGACAGGCCTCCGAAGGAATTTGACGCGCTTGATGACCGGCTGAAGAACCGTCTTGCCTGGGGACTTCAGGCAGATGTCAAAAAACCGGATTACGAGACCCGGATGGCCATTCTGCAGAAGAAAGCGGAGACAGAAGGGTATCAGGTGGACAATGAGGTTCTGCAGTACATTGCAACCAACATCAAGTCCAACATCCGTGAGCTGGAGGGAGCCCTGATCAAGCTGATTGCCTTCAGCCGGCTCGACCACGGGCGGCCGATCGATATCCAGCTGGCAAAGGACGCCCTGCGGGACCTCATATCCCCGGAGGAAGGGCAGCCGATCACGGCCGATACAATCATCGATATCGTCTCGGAGCATTTCGGGATCACGAGAGCCGATATTCTTTCAAAAAAGCGCAATGCAGAGATTGCGCAGCCTCGCCAGATTGTGATGTATCTCTGCAGGGAGATGCTGGATCTTCCGTACAAATCCATCGGAAAGGTGCTGGCAAGGGACCATTCGACCGTCATGCACGGCATCACGGCTGTTGAGGACGAGATGTCGCAGTACCCTGACATGCAGAGAACGATCGATGTCCTGAAGCGGAAGATCAACCCGGGTGGATAAAATCAGGATGATTCGGACGCATTGTGGATGACCTGGGACAGTTTTTCACACAGAATTGTCTCCGGAAATCCGCATAAATCAAGCATTTTCAGGAGTTTTCCACATATCCACAGCGCTATAATAAGGGTACTGATGATTTTTCTTATTACTGCTTCCTTCCTGCCGACGCAGATGCGTCCATGAATCAGACACAGGGCCATGCAGGACAGAGAGGATGCAGATACAGTCAGCAGATATCATCATAAGGGAGATGCCGATATGATAATCAGAGCACAAAAGACAGAGCTTCAAAGAGCGATTCGGACCGTTATGAGTGCGATCCCAGGCAAGACAACGATGGACATTCTGACCTGCATCCTGATTGATGCGACGGTCGATCAGATCAAGTTTACGGCAACCGATACGGAACTGGGCATTGAGACAGTCGTTTCCGGGGAGATCGATGAAAGAGGGCTGATCTGCATCGACGCGAAGCTGTTTTCAGACATTGTCTCCAAGCTTCCAAACAGCGAGGTGACGATCACGACGGACAGCAATCTTCAGATCCGGATTACATGCGAGAACACCGAGCTTCGGATTGCCGGAAAAGACGGGACCGAGTTTGCTTCGCTTCCGTCCATTGACCGGGAGAATCCGGTTGTCATGAGCCAGTTCGCACTACGGGAGATGATCGAGCAGACGATCTTTTCGATCGCGGTCAACGATGCAAACAAGCTGATGACCGGCGCTCTGCTTGAAACCAACGAGAATGAGATCCGTATGGTCTGCCTGGACGGACACCGCATCGCGATCAGGCGGATGAAGCTGGATGAGGTCGTTCCGACCTTCAAGGTCATTATCCCGGGAAAGACACTGTCCGATCTTCAGAAGATCATGAGCGGCGAGGAGGAGGACAAGGTCCATATTTACTTTACAAAGAACGAGGTCCTGTTCGATCTGGAAGGTACCATTGTCGTATCGAGATTGATCGAAGGAACTTATTTCCGGATTGACCAGATGCTGTCGAATGACTTTGATACAAAGATCACGGTCCGGAAGGCGGATCTGTCGGCATCCGTCGGCCGTGCAATGCTGTTTACGAGTGAATCAGAGAAGCGTCCGCTGGTTGTCTCCATCACAGACCGGGACATGAATCTGAAGATCAACTCTCCGGCAAGAGGATCGATGAGTGACGACATCCAGATCACAAAGGAAGGAAAGGATCTGATGATTGGCTTCAATCCGAAGTTTGTCGCAGATGCTCTGAATGTCATCCGGGACGATGAGATTACAATCTATTTTCTCAACTCAAAGTCACCCTGTTTTATCCGGGATGAACAGCAGTCGTATGTTTACCTGATCCTTCCGGTCAACTTTGTGGCTTAAGGCAGGCGGCCGGATCTGTCAGAATCTGCCAGGCGGCGAAATAGAATCGGCGCTCTGAAAGCGGCGCAGGAGGTGCCATATGAGAGAATTTCAACTGCACGGTGAGGAGGATTTCATCAAGCTTGGCCAGCTTCTGAAGGCGGCAGGCCTGGTGGATTCCGGCGTGGAGGCAAAATATGCCATCGAGGAGGGAAAGGCTTCCGTGAACGGGGAAGTCTGCACGATGAGAGGAAAGAAGATCCACGCAGGCGATGTGGTTGCCTTCGGCGGCGAGGAGATCAGGGTCCGCTGATGAAAATTGATTCTCTGAAGCTTCAGAATTTCAGAAATTATGAGGAGCTTTCTCTGGAATTTTCTCCAGGGACGAATTTATTTTACGGGGAGAATGCGCAGGGGAAGACCAACATTCTGGAGGCGGTCTATGTCTGCGGAACGACGAAGTCCCACCGGACCTCCAAAGACCGGGAGATGATCCGGTTCGGGGAGAATGAATCCCATCTTCAGATGATGATGCGGAAGGGGGATGTCTCCTGGCGTATCGATATGCTCCTCAGAGCTGGCAGGGCGAAGGGAATCGCTGTCAACATGGTGCCTGTCAGACGGGCAGCTGAACTCATCGGGCTCGGACATTTCATCCTCTTCTCTCCGGAGGATCTGTCGATCATAAAGGATGGGCCTGCCGGACGCCGTCGTTTTCTGGATATGGAGCTCTGTCAGCTTGACAAGGTATATGTCTCTGCGCTCACGTCCTACAACAAGGTGCTGGAACAGCGCGGAAAACTTCTGAAGACGCTTTCCACGGACAGGCGGGACATGGAGACACTGGATGTGTGGGATGAGCAGCTGGTCCGGTACGGCAGCATCATCATCCGGATCAGGGAATCTTTTGTACAGGTTCTCAATGAGATCATCCGGCCGATTCACGAGAAGCTCAGCGGAGGAAGAGAGCATCTGATCGTCCGCTATGAGAAGAATGTGGAGGCGGATGCATATGCGTCGGCGCTTAAGGACGGCAGACAGCGGGATCTTTATCTCTGCAGCACGATGACAGGACCGCACAAGGATGACCTTGTATTTCTGTCCGATGAAGTGGATCTGAGACATTACGGTTCCCAGGGGCAGCAGAGGAGTGCGGCGCTCTCCCTGAAGCTGGCGGAAATTGAGCTGGTAAAGAAAAAGGCAGGGGATCCTCCTGTTCTTCTTCTGGATGATGTTCTGTCGGAGCTCGACGCAGGCAGGCAGCAGGCGCTTCTGGAGTCGATCGGCGATATCCAGACCTTCATCACATGCACCGGAATTGAGGAGTATGTTCGTTCCGGTTTTCATATCGACAAACGATTCCACGTACAGGGCGGGCATGTGCAGCCGGAACCGTCAAATATCCCCGATCCTGTGTTATAATAGCTCATAAAAGGCTTTTCAGATGCCGCTGCACAAGTCTGGCATAAAACGGCAGTTTCGGCTGTGCGGCTGGCTGGTATCAGAATAACTGTCTGCCCGCCTCGGACGGGCAGGTTTCGTACATACGGAGGATGGAATGGGAACAGAAGATACGGAAGTGACCGGTGAGTACGGGGCGGACCAGATCCAGATCCTGGAAGGGCTTGAGGCGGTCAGGAAGAGACCTGGCATGTACATCGGTTCGACTTCGGCGAGAGGCCTGCATCACCTCGTCTATGAGATTGTGGACAATTCGGTCGATGAGGCGCTTGCCGGCTACTGCACGCATATCCGCGTCATCATCCATCCGGATAATTCGGTCACGGTAACGGATGACGGGCGCGGCATCCCGGTCGGGATCAATTCGAAGACCGGCAAGCCGGCTGTGGAGGTTGTCTTCACGGTGCTTCATGCCGGCGGAAAGTTTGGCGGCGGCGGATACAAGGTATCCGGCGGCCTCCACGGTGTCGGAGCATCTGTTGTGAATGCACTTTCCACTTATCTCGAGGTGGAGGTCTTCCATGAAGGCAAGATCTATTACCAGCGATATGAGAGGGGCAGGGCTGTCAGCAGCCTGAAGGTTGTGGGAGAATGCGAGCCGGACAAGAGAGGGACGAAGGTGACCTTTCTGCCGGACAAGGAGGTCTTTGAGACAACGGTCTTTGATTTCGACACGCTCAAGCAGAGACTTCGGGAGGTTGCATTCCTGACAAAGGGACTTCGCATTACGCTCACGGACGAGCGGGAGAATCCGCCGAAGGAGCGGTCTTTCCATTATGAGGGCGGAATCCGGGAGTTTGTTCAGTATCTGAACAAGGGGAAGACGCCGCTTTACCCGGATGTCATCGACTGTGAGGGCATGAAGGATGGCGTCTATGTCGAGGTTGCCTTCCAGCACAACGACGGGTACAACGAATCGGTCTATTCATTTGTCAACAATATCATCACGCCGGAGGGCGGCACGCATATGACAGGTTTCCGGAACGCGCTGACCAAGACGTTCAACGATTATGCGCGCTCCATGAAGCTGCTCAAGGACAGTGCGGAGAATCTGACCGGAGATGATATCCGGGAGGGGCTGACAGCGGTCATCTCCATCAAGATTTCAGAGCCGCAGTTTGAGGGACAGACCAAGCAGAAGCTTGGCAATTCCGAGGCAAGAGGGGCGGTTGAGAGCCTTCTCTCCGAAAAGCTTTCGATCTATCTGGAACAGCATCCGCAGGTCGGAAAGCTGATTGTCGAGAAGTCTGTGATGGCGCAGAGGGCCAGGGACGCGGCCAGGAAGGCGAGAGACCTGACGAGAAGAAAGTCTGCGCTTGATGGGATGTCACTCCCGGGAAAGCTTGCGGACTGCACGGATAAGGATCCGAAGAATTGTGAGATCTTTCTGGTCGAGGGAGATTCCGCAGGAGGCTCCGCCAAGACGGCGCGTGCGCGTGCGACGCAGGCCATTCTTCCGCTCAGAGGAAAGATCCTCAACGTCGAAAAAGCAAGACTGGACCGTGTTCTGGGCAATGCAGAGATCAAGGCGATGATCACGGCATTCGGCTGCGGGATCCATGAGGATTTCGATATTACAAAGCTTCGCTATGACCGGATCATCATCATGACCGATGCCGATGTCGACGGAGCCCACATCGCGACGCTTCTGCTGACCTTCTTCTATCGCTTTATGCCGGAGCTGATCAAACAGGGGCATGTCTACCTGGCGACGCCTCCGCTGTATAAGCTCGAGAAGAACCAGAAGGTCTGGTATGCCTACACAGACGAGGAGCTGGCAGATATTATCAGTCAGGTCGGGCGTGACCAGAACAACAAGATTCAGCGTTACAAGGGACTGGGAGAGATGGATCCGGAGCAGCTGTGGGAGACCACGATGGATCCGTCAAAGCGCATTCTCAAGCAGGTATCCATGGACGATGACGATGAGTCTTCTGTGGATGTGACATTTACAACCCTGATGGGCGACCAGGTCGAACCCAGGCGGGAGTTTATCGAGGAAAATGCAAAGCGCGTCGGCAATCTGGACGTATAAGAGATAGAAACAGGGAGATAGCATGGACGAGAAAGTATTCGACCAGATCAGGGAAGTGGATCTTCAGAAGACGATGGAGGAGTCCTACATCATGTATTCGATGTCGGTCATCGCCTCCAGGGCGCTTCCGGATGTGAGGGACGGTCTGAAACCTGTGCAACGGCGTATCCTGTATGCGATGATTGAGCTGAACAACGGACCCGACAAGCCGCACAGAAAGTGCGCGCGTATCGTCGGTGATACAATGGGTAAGTTCCATCCGCACGGGGATTCCTCGATCTACGGAGCCCTGGTCAACATGGCTCAGGAGTGGTCCATGCGGTATCCGCTGGTGGACGGCCATGGGAATTTCGGATCTGTGGACGGAGACGGAGCGGCAGCCATGCGTTATACAGAGGCTCGGCTCTCGAAGATCTCGATGCAGATGCTGGCCGATATCAACAAGGATACGGTTGACTTTGTGCCGAACTTCGATGAGACGGAGAAAGAGCCGACGATTCTGCCTGCCCGCTTTCCGAATCTTCTTGTGAATGGCACCACCGGTATTGCCGTCGGCATGGCGACGAACATTCCGCCGCACAATCTGAAGGAAGTAATCGGTGCCTGCGTAAAGATGATCGATAATCGTGTGGAGGAGAACCGTGAGACCTCCATTGATGAAGTGATGAAGATCATCAAGGGACCTGATTTTCCGACAGGGGCGGAGATCCTCGGGACAAGAGGCATCAGCGAGGCTTACCGGACGGGCCGGGGCAAGATCATTGTGCGCGCAGTCACAAATATCGAGACGATGCCGAGCGGAAAGAGCAAGATCATCGTCACAGAGCTTCCGTATCTTGTGAACAAAGCACGTTTGATCGAGAAGATCGCGGAGCTTGTCAGGGACAAACGGATTGATGGAATTACCGGTATCACAGATGAGTCTTCAAGGGAGGGAATGCGGATTTCAATCGATATCCGCAAGGACGCCAATCCGAATGTTGTGCTGAACAGGCTGTACATGCATACGCAGCTTCAGGATACATTCGGCGTCATCATGCTGGCGCTTGTGGACGGCAAACCGAAGGTTCTGAACCTTGCCGAGATCCTCCAGTACTATCTGAAACACCAGGAGGATGTTGTCACCAGAAGGACGAAGTATGATCTGAACAAGGCAAAGGAGCGGGCTCATATTTTAAAAGGCCTGCTGATTGCACTTGACAACATCGATGAAGTGATCCGGATCATCCGCGGAAGCGAGAGCGTCGCGCTTGCAAAAGCAGAATTGATGAAGCGGTTTGGTCTGGACGATGTTCAGGCACAGGCGATTGTGGATATGCGTCTGCGTACGCTGACAGGTCTGGAAAGAAGCAAGATTGAGGAAGAGTATGCTTCCCTGATGAAGCTGATTGAGCGGCTGACGGCGATTTTGTCCGACAAAAAGGAGCTGCTTGGCGTGATCAGAAAAGAGCTGCTTGAAATCTCTGAAAAATTCGGGGATGAGAGGAGGACGAAGATCGGCTTCGCTCCGGACGATATGGGCATCGAGGATCTGATCGAACGCCGGGACGTCGTTATCACGATGACGAAGCTGGGCTATATCAAGCGGATGAGCAATGACAACTTCCGCAGCCAGAACAGAGGCGGAAGAGGGATCAAGGGCATCGAGACGTTGAAGGACGACTACATTGATCAGCTTCTGATGACCGATACACATGCGGACCTGATGTTCTTTACGAATAAGGGCCGTGTCTTCCGTCTGAAGACCTACGAGATTCCGGAGGCGGGCAGAACCGCAAGGGGAACCGCAATCATCAACCTGCTCCAGCTTCAGCCGGAGGAGAAGGTATCGGCTGTGATTCCGGTCGGCTCCGATGAGGAGGTCGGGCCGGATGCCACGCTTGTGATGGCGACCAGAAAGGGCATCATCAAGCGGACATCCGTCTCCGAGTACAGCAATGTCCGGAAGAACGGCCTGACGGCCATCATTCTGAGAGATGATGACGAGCTGATCAATGTTATGGCGACTGATAACCGGCAGGATATTCTGCTGGTGACGAAATATGGAGCCTGCATTCGTTTTCAGGAAGGGGATGCGCGCCTGACCGGGAGAGTATCGATGGGTGTGCGCGGCATTACCCTTCAGGATGGAGATGAAGTGGTCGGAATGCTGACGGCGTCGGAGGCACCGTACATGCTGACCGTTTCCGGAAAGGGAATGGGAAAGCTGACGGATATCAATGAGTTTTCTCCGCAGATTCGCGGCGGAAAAGGCGTCAAGTGTTATAAGATTACCGGTAAAACCGGCGATGTCGTGGCTGCGATGGCGGTGAATACGGATGATGAGATCATGATGATCAATTCGGATGGTGTCATCATCAGAATGAGCTGCAGTGACATATCCGTTCTGGGAAGAATCACCTCCGGGGTGAAGCTGATGAACCTTGGAGATAACGAGCAAGTCGTGTCGGTCGCAAAAGTGCGGGAGACCTCGAAGGATGAGACGGAGTCCATGGAGGAGATACAGTCCGGTGAATCCGGGAACTCCGACTCCGAAGAACAGCCGGATCAGACACTGTAAAAGGGCAGGGCATCGATGAGAAAAAAATGGGTGGCCGCGGGCTTTCTTCTGCTGAGTGTGGCAGTGCTTTCATCCTGCGGGAGGGTGAAAGAATACTTTGTAGGACCACAATATGATGATACAGAGACAGCTGAAGATGTGCTGTTTACGGATACCTGGCAGACAGAGATCGGGACGGAGTCCGGAACAGAGACCGGAGACAACCCGGACGATGATCTGGTGGAGAGTCCGGAAAGTGAATCTGAGGTCAGTGAGATCATCCAGGAAAGCAGCGATCCCAGGATATCAGACCGCAGTGAATCAGGACAGCTGCAGGAGACAATAAAAGGTCATCAGTCCAATCCGGTGAAAAGTCTTCTGTCAGAAACAGAGGAGGATCAGCTTCCCGGAGAAGGCAGTCGGACAGATGATAGGACGGGTCCGTTCTCGTCAACGATGGATGCCATTCAGAAACGGGAGACTTCCGGTGAAAAATGGGCGCTTGCATATGAGGATCTGAACGGCAAAGACACATATGGATACAGAGAAAACGAGAAGATGCAGTCCGCCAGTGTCATCAAGCTTTTCATCATGGGGGCGGTCTACCGATATATATGCTATCCTGAGAAAACCGATCCGGTCATCAATTTCGGGGAAAGCTACAGCGGACAGCTGAGGGATGTGATTGAGAAGATGATCACGGTCAGCGACAACGATGCTGCGAACCGGCTTGTTGAGGCACTGGGACAGGGAGATTTCGATGCAGGAAAGAAGCGGGTAAACCAGTTCTGCAGGGAGGAAGGATACACAAACACCTCGCTTGGCAGAAGGTTTATGGCTGCGGATCTTTCCGAGGGTGACAATTATACATCTGCTGCAGATGTTAGAAAGTTTTACCTGGATCTGTATGAAGGGAAGCTTGTGAACGAGGAAGCTTCCGCCAAGATGCTCGACATCCTGAAGAAACAGACGCTGACATCCAAGATTCCGGCCGGTCTTCCGGAGGGCTATTCTTCCGGAAACAAGACGGGAGAGATGCCGGACGGGTACGGGCTCGGGTGTATTGAGAATGACTCCGCGATTGTATTTGCTCCGGAGACGGAAGGTGAAAAGACGTCACCCGGCTATATCCTCGTTGTATTGTCCAATGATCTGAATGGAGAAAATGAGCAGGCGCAGGCACAGATCAGGGATCTGTCTGAGAAGGTGGCCTCGTGGTATCAGTCCGGAGACAGAAATGAAACCTCCGTTCAGTAATGAACCAGGCGCCGGCGCCGGAGGAGTGCTATGGGATTTCGCACATCGCTCGCGATCGCATCCGCAAAGCTTCTGAGCTTTGCCTGCAGGGTCGCTGGAAAACAGGGGGTCACGATGGCCGGAAAGCTGGCCATGAAGATTGACCCGGGTATATTGAAGAAGCTGTCCGCCCAGGTGAGGGGTGAGATCATTGTCACCTGCGGGACGAATGGCAAGACGACCACAAACAATCTGATCTGCTCTGCATATGAGGCGGAGGGAAGAAAGGTTGTCTGCAATCACACCGGATCCAACATGCTGATGGGCGTGGCGGCTGCGTTTGTGCTGGCATCGAGGGTATCGGGAAGGCTGGATGCAGACAATGCGGTCATTGAAGTCGACGAAGCCTCCGCAAAGCGGGTCTTTCCTCATATGAAGCCGGATTATATGGTTCTGACGAATCTGTTCCGTGACCAGCTGGACCGCTACGGAGAGATCGATATCACGATGAACCTTCTGAAGGAAGCCATGGATATGGCACCGGATATGACCATCATCGTCAATGCCGACGACTCGCTGAGCAGCTATCTGGCGCTTGAAAGCGGTCACAAGGTTGTGACATACGGCATATCCGAGCAGGTCTTTCACAGAGAAGATGACCATGAGATCCGGGAAGGCCAGTTCTGCAAGAAATGCGGGCATCGTCTGGTCTATGACTTCTATCATTTTAGTCAGCTGGGCGTCTACCATTGCCCGCACTGTGGATTCAGGCGGCCGGATGTGGACTTCGACGCCTGCCACATCGGCCTGAAGGGCGGTCTTTCCTTTGACGTCGTACAGCGCGCTGTGACGGGGGAAGGGAAGCTGCCGCTGCGGCATATTGAGGCTTCCTACAGAGGCTTTTACAATATCTACAATATTCTGGCCTGCTATGCGGCGGTCAGAACCTGCGGTTTGAAGACGGATCACTTCGATGAGATGCTGAAGAAGTACAGACCGGAGTTCGGGCGGAATGAACTGTTTCGGATCGGAGGGTCGACGGTTCTGCTGAACCTTGCGAAGAATCCCGCCGGTTTCAACCAGAATATATCTTCCGTCATGGAGGATGAAAGTCCGAAGGATCTGATCATTGTCATCAACGACAACGCACAGGACGGAACAGATATCTCCTGGTTGTGGGATGTCGATTTCGACCGGTTTGCGGATCAGAGCATACGTTCCATCACAGTCTCCGGGCTGAGATGTCAGGATATGCGGCTCCGTCTGAAGTATGTCGGAATCCATGCCGATCTTGAGGCGGACGTTCGGACCGCCATAGAAAAGCGGCTGAAGGACGGCTGCGGAAATCTGTATGTACTGGTCAACTACACGGCGCTCTACAGTACGCATAAAATTCTCGGGGAGATGGAAGGCCGAAGGGAGGGTGCAAGATGAAGCTTACAATCGGCCACCTGTATCCGGATCTTCTGAACCTGTACGGGGACAGGGGGAATATTCAGTGCCTGAAGATGCGTCTTTTGTGGCGCGGGTTCGATGTGGAAGTCCGGCGGTTCTGCATCGATGACAGGGTGGATTTTTCGGATCTTGACATCGTTCTGCTCGGAGGCGGATCCGACCGGGAACAGATGATTGTCTGCAGGAAGCTCCAGCAGATTCAGAAAGATTTCAGGGATTACGTCGAGGACGGCGGAACAACGATTGCAGTCTGCGGCGGCTATCAGCTGCTCGGCCATTATTACAACACACCACAGGGGAAGATGGAAGGTCTGCACCTGGCAGATCTGTATACGGAGCAGGGGTCCCCGAGGCTGATATCCAATATTGTTCTGAAGAATGACCGTTATCCGTATCCGGTTGTCGGGTTTGAAAACCATGGCGGCAGAACACATCTGGGGGAGGGTGTGAAGCCGTTTGGAAGGGTCGTCTTCGGCTATGGAAACAATGGCAGGGACCATGAGGAGGGTGTTATATACCGGAATGTGATCGGAACCTACCTTCATGGGCCTCTATTGCCGAAGAATCCGCACGTCTGCGATGACCTGCTGCTGCGGGCGCTGAGAAGACGAGGATATGAGGGGACGCTTCAGCCTCTCGACGATCATGAGGAGAGAGAGGCAAACGCGTATATCGTTAAGCGGTTTGCGGGCTCATCTGATTCATAAGGGGATATACATGAAAGCAAAGTGGATCAAGCAGATTACAGTCTTTGTTCTTTCCGCCATACTGGCCGCGGGGTCCGGAACAGCCGGACTGACCTATGCAGAAGATGCCACTGTTGTGACCGATGACAATGCAGGATCGGATGTCACAGACGATCAGGCGGCTTCGGATGGTGTCTCAGACGGATCTTCGGATCCTGTCGTCAGCGACGACAGCGGAGACAGTCAGGACAGTTCGGAGGAGGAGTTTATTCCGGACGAATACTATGAGCCGGTCCAGACCAATGATATCTCGGGCTGGCCGCAGGGTGAGGCCATCCAGGCTTCAGCCGGTATCGTCATGGATCTGGACACGGGTGCGATCGTGTATGCAAAAAACATACAGAGAAAGCTCTACCCTGCTTCAATTACAAAGATTCTGACGGCGCTCCTGACGCTCGAGCATGCGAACCTGGATGATATGATCACCTGTACGTCGGCTGTCTATGACCTGGATGACAATGCGTCCAACATCGCGCTGCAGGAGGGAGAACAGATATCCGTCCGGGATGCACTGTATGCGCTGATGCTGGAGTCTGCAAACGATGCGGCGAACGCGCTTGCCGTTCATGTCTCAGGTTCAGTCAGTGCATTTGCAGATCTGATGAATCAGAAGGCGCAGGAACTTGGCTGCACGGTGAGCCATTTTGTAAATCCCAGCGGTCTGCCGAACGACGATCATTACACCTGTGCGCGTGATTTCGCGCTGATCGCAGCTGCAGCCTATGACAATGAAAACTTTCGGAAACTGATCGCCACGAAGGAGTATGAGATCAAGCCGACCAACATGACGGCGGACGCCAGGGTCTTTGCCAATCATCACAAGATGATCCAGACGGACAGCGATTATTATGATGATGTGTGTACAGGCGGAAAGACTGGATTTACGGAGAGCGCCTGGAATACCCTTGTTACCTTCGGCGAGAAGGATGGAAAGCGGTTTGTCTGTGTTCTTCTTCATGGCAACGGAGCACCGCAGAATTACCGGGAGACAACCGATCTTCTGAAATATGGGTTTGACCAGTTCACGCACATTCAGGCGGATACTCAGAAGGCGGAAACAACTCTGGCGGACGCAATGGGTGTTCATTACCTTGGAGCCGGCGCGGATCTGGAATCACCGGAGCTGGCCCAGAAGATTGCCGACGTCAAGGGCTCCGGGATGGTGACGGTTCCGGCAGGGACAGACAAAACGGCAGTGGAGACATCGCAGTTCAAAGGAGCCGACGGCACCAATACACTCGCTGGTGAGTATGGGACAATCTGCGGACAGCCAGCCGATATTCAGCCCACGGAAGGAGCCGTTTACTATACGCTGGGCGGATGGCCCGTCGGGAGCCGCTGTGTTTCGGTGAGCCCGGTGAACCTGAAGCTGACAAGTTCCTGGCAGGCCAGTGCCAGTGTCACGCTGAAGGCGGACGAAGGGGAGACGGGAGACAAGCAGGAGGCTGCCCAGCTGACCAATGAAAAGGTATGGCAGAATGTCAGCAGCTACGTCCAGAATCTGGATCAGAGACGTCTGAGTTTCTGGGAAGCGCACAGAACAGCAATCATTCTCTCGGTCGGGACGATCCTGCTGGTTGTACTGCTGCTGATCCTGATTTTTCTGGTTCGTTCCACACGGAACTTCCGTCTGAGAAAGAAGATGCACCAGGCACAGGAGGAAGCCCGGAGGAAAGAACAGGAGATCGAGGAGAAGACGACGGCTGAGATTGAGGAGGAGCTGCGCCAGGCAATGAAGAAGCAGTAAACAAAAAGCAGGCTATGTTCTGAAAGGATTCGAAAATGAAATGGGTAGCGCCCATCAAGGATGAGGTGTCAATTCAGCGCATCTGCAGTGAACTGGAAAAAATCGATCAAAAGTATCTGGTTCTGTTTCTCGTAGGGATCGGGACAGGCCTTCAGCTTCAGGAAATCCTGAATCTGAGGGTTCGGGATGTCAGAGGAAAAGACTTCATCACATCATCGATCGGGACACGAGACGTGAAGCGCGCATTTTATATCCCTGCTGATCTGAGAACGGTGATCGATGATTTCACCAAAGGAAAAGACGAGGAAGGGTACCTGATCTGCGGGTATGGAAAGCGCACATCGCAGCCGCTCTCCAGAGAGCAGGCCTACCGGGTTTTGAAACAGGCTGGAGACAAGGCAGGCCAGCCGGAGCTCTGCGCGGCGACGATGCGGAAAACATTCGCCTGGCGGTATTACAGAAGGACAGGAGACATCTACTATATTCAGGATCTGATGAATCACAGTTCTCCTTCTGTGACATATCGCTTCATTGGCATCCAGCCGAACCATGAGATCGGCATCCAGCGGAAATCACCGCAGGAAAATGCGCGTGCCCGCAGCCGTCTGTATGAAGGCGGATCCGGAATGCACCATATTGAGCGGATCCGGAATGAACTGTATAAAATCGAGGAGGAAATGCAGAGCCCGAAGAATCCGGATGTCTGGTTCGGAAAGGTCGAAAGCCTCCTCTCATCCATCGACACACTTCTGGACGAATTCAGGGAAGTGTGAAAGCGCTGTGCGCCGCACGTCTTGTCCGCCGTTTCTGCTGGACCGATTCCTTCCTGCGGCGTACTTTTTCATATTCTTCATCCGTAATCGGGCGGATGGTTTTGATGACAAACCATTCGCCGTCCGTGTTCTGACGAATTCTGATCTTTCCCTTCACAAGCCCGTGCTCCGGACAGATGGCGACGGACAGGTAATTTTTCCCATTCTCAGAGAACCAGCGGATCTTTCTTCGGAGCTTCCTTGCGCAGACCGGGCAGCAGGTGGAGATCACGACAGGATCCTTCATCACATCATCCCGGTTTTTGAATGATCTTGAGATAAACTTGCGATAGGTGCCGTAATTGACATAGATTTCATCCCTGCGGCACCTTGGCGTGATGTAGGTATCGATGGAGGTGTATTCCTCCACCGTCTGCCGGGGGAGCTTCCGGAGAACCTCAGCTGTATAGACAGCGTCGGAGAAGGCATCATGGAAGGCCTCATCCTGCGGAAGGTTCAGATACTGGACAGCCCATTTCAGAGATCGCCGCTCCTTGTGGTCCTCATACACATAGGAAAAAATCTTCTGAACATCACGGAAGAAAAGGGGAAACGGGAACGGCCAGCTTTCAGGAAGATTTTTCTGCTGAATGTGCCAGGAGACATTCCGCTCGAGCTCTGTCAGATCCCCGGGGCCCCATGTACAGAACACGGGATCCTCCCCGCACCAGGCAAGAAAATCGGTAAAGACCTCCGGAAATGAGCGCTTTCCGATAAAATCCGCCTCTGTCATATGAATGACGCTGCGTGTGCAGTGATGAAGGGTCTTGTACAGGACAGGGCGGATGATCTCATGAAATTCATCCTGTCTGCAGAAGCTTTCGTCCATCCGGACAGCACCGATTTCGATGATCTCAAACGGAAGCCTCGGGTCTTCCCTGCGCTTTCCCGCAGGACACTGATTCCATTCAAGATCAAGGACAATATAGTTCATTGTAAAAACTCCCTGGTAATCGTTTTTTCGTACGCCGGCCATTCTGCGGAAAACGCCTGTTCAGAAGCCCGGACTGTTACAGTATACGGTACTGTGGAGTTGATGGCAATGTATATGAAAATGCGGCGATTCGTCATTTTGTTTATGAAATAAGGTACTATTTCGTCAATTCATACATGAATAAAAAGAACGCCTGTTTTCTTTGGATGGAAACACAACAGCATCGCTGAAAAATTGTGTTACTCGTCAATAGCTAAAATATTTGAGGCGCGATATACTGGGGTCATCGCTTGGGGAGTATTCTGAGCGGGGGATTACAAGGTGAATCATTGATCAGTGTTTTTCTCATAGAAAGTGGGAGGTTATCTATGGCAAGCTTATCACTTGAGCATATCAACAAGGTTTATCCGAACGGGTTCCAGGCTGTGAAGGATTTTAATCTTGATATCGCCGACAAGGAGTTCATCATCTTCGTCGGGCCATCCGGATGCGGAAAGTCTACGACGCTTCGTATGATTGCAGGGCTTGAGGAAATCTCCTCCGGTACGCTGAAGATCGACGGCAAGGTCATGAATGATGTCGAGCCGAAGGATCGTGATATTGCAATGGTCTTCCAGAGCTATGCTCTGTATCCGCATATGACCGTTTATGACAACATGGCATTCTCTCTGAAGCTGAGAAAGGTACCGAAGGATGAGATCGACAGAAAGGTCAGAGATGCTGCAAAGATCCTTGACCTTGAGAAGCTGCTTGACAGAAAGCCGAAGGCTCTTTCCGGCGGACAGAGACAGCGTGTCGCAATGGGACGTGCAATTGTCCGTAACCCGAAGGTCTTCCTGATGGATGAGCCGCTCTCCAACCTGGATGCAAAGCTTCGTGTTCAGATGAGAACCGAGATCTCCAAGCTGCATCAGAGACTGGGCGCAACCATCATCTATGTCACACATGACCAGACAGAGGCTATGACCCTTGGTACCAGAATCGTCGTCATGAAGGATGGCGTTGTGCAGCAGGTTGATACACCGCAGAACCTGTACAACAAGCCGTCGAACCTGTTCACGGCAGGATTCATCGGATCTCCGCAGATGAACTTCCTTGACGCAAAGGTTCTTCCGAACGGCGATCTTGACCTTGGCGCAGCAGGAAAGGTTCATCTTCCGGCTGAGAAGGCGAAGAAGGTTGTGGATGGCGGATATGTCGGAAAGACGGTTGTCCTTGGTATCCGTCCGGAGCACCTAGATGATGATCCGGAGCTTGTCGCAAAGTGCGACTCCACCATCAAGGCAAAGATCGAGGTCTATGAGCTGCTCGGCGCAGAAGTATTCCTGTACTTCACCGTCAATGGCGCAAACATGACCGCACGCGTCAATCCGAGAACGGAAGCAAGAACCGGAAGCGAAGTAACCTTCGGTATCGAGACTTCCAAGATTCACGTATTTGACAAGGAGACCGAGCAGGTGATCACAAACTGATCGGTTCTGCCTGACAAGTTGAATATCTGATAAGGCAGGGAGGCTTTCCATCCGGGAAGCCTCCCTTTTTTGAACGGATGCATGCATGAACGATGAGCGCGAAGACATCCTGCGGATCAGGACTGCCGTGTGACGGGTATCATGATGCGGGGGAATCCTGCAGTGCTTGCAACAGGACAAAAAACCGTGTAAACTCGAGGAAACGGTGGAAATATGGCCGGTCAGGCTGAATTCATACAGAAGAGCGTTATGGTTTAGAGCAGGGAGATATCTATGATTTCAAATCAGATTATCAAGTCGTCGATCGAGAAGCTGAAGGAGATCACGAAGATTGATTTCTCGGTGCGCGGGACGGATGGGTCTGTTGCGGCATCTACGCAGGGAAGCGAGGATGTCGATGCCGCGACGGTCAGACAGTTTGCCTCATCCCCGGCAGACAGTCAGGAAGTTCAGGGACACCATTTCTTCAAGGTCATGGGAGAAGAGGATCAGACAGAATATATCCTGATCGCGAGAGGCGCAGGTGAGGATGTCCATATGATCGGGCGCATCTGTGTCAGTCAGCTCCAGGATCTGGTGATGGCTTACAGGGAACGCTTTGACAAGTCAAACTTTATCCAGAATCTTCTTCTGGACAACCTGCTTCTGGTCGATATCTACAACCGCGCGAAGAAACTTCACATTGTCAGCGAGCGCAGCCGGGTTGTCTTTATCATCGAGACGAGGCACGAGAAGGATACCGAGTCGATGGAGGTTCTGCGGAACATGTTCTCCGATGAGGAAGGGCACTTCATCACGGAAGTCGACGAAAAGAGCATCATCCTGGTGCAGGAGCTTGAGGCAGGCGGCGATAACTATGAGGACATCGAGCAGACAGCCAACTCCATCCGGGATACGCTGAATACCGAAGCCATGACGGATGTACGTGTGGCGGCGGGCACGATCATCCATGATATTTCCCAGGTCTCCCGCTCATACAAGGAAGCCCGGATGGCGCTGAATGTAGGAAAAATCTTCTACAGTGCCGAGCGGGTTCACATGTACAACAAGCTTGGCATTGGTCGCCTGATCTATCAGTTGCCGGAGAGTCTCTGCCGGATGTTCATCAAAGAGGTATTTACCAAACAGCAGCCGGATACATTTGACGAGGAGACGCTGCAGACCATCAACATGTTCTTTGACAACAGCCTGAACGTTTCCGAGACGGCACGCCAGCTCTTTGTCCACCGCAATACCCTGGTCTACCGGCTGGAGAAGCTGGACAAGTCCACGGGTCTTGACATCCGGAAGTTCGATGATGCGCTGACCTTCAAGATTGCGCTCATGGTGGAGAGCTATCTGCATTATCTGGACAGCACAGCCTCATGAGGTGAAGGTGGAGATGAATGCTGCCGGCTTCGGATCCGCATGAGGGAAGGGAATGCGGAATGCATCGCAGAACGACAGGTTCCGGCGTGTGTATATCTGCATCGGACACACATTTTGAACTGTTTCCGTCAGGGAGAGTGAAATCCTTGACGGAAATTTTATTTTCATGTACATTCTGTGTCGTATCAACAACCATACAGATTTTGCTTTTCTCTTATTCAGAGGTGGCGGAGGTACATAGGACCTGTGAAACCACGGCAACCCCCCGCGGGGAAGGTGCCAACCTGAGCGAGGAAACTCGAACAATAAGGGGATTTGACATGTACTCAGATCCGCCTATGGCGGATTTTTTACTGTGTATGTTCGGCTGCAATGAACCTGGACGTGGTGAGACCGCTCACTCATTGTTCAGGCAGGCTGCGGATCGCCGCAGCGCGCGAACAGAAGCAGGAGGTGCTTCCGGCTATGTCCGGACAGCCTTAGGGAGAGTAAGGAAAAGCAAAGCATTCAGCAGATCGAGTGGTCGATCAGAAAGAGAGTCAAGATGGAAAAGCACCTTTTTACTTCCGAGTCCGTCACTGAGGGACATCCGGATAAGATGTGCGACCAGATTTCGGACGCGATTCTGGACGCACTGATGGAACAGGACCCGATGAGCCGTGTTGCCTGCGAGACCGCCTGCACGACAGGTGTTGTGTTTGTCATGGGTGAAATCACGACGAAGGCTTATGTCGATATCCAGAAGATTGTCCGTGATACCGTTCGTGAGATCGGTTACACAAGAGGCAAGTATGGATTTGACGCAGACACCTGCGCTGTCATCACTGCGATTGATGAGCAGTCTCCGGACATCGCGATGGGCGTCAACAAGTCTCTGGAAGTCAAAGAGAACAAGATGACCGATGATGAGCTGGAGCAGATCGGTGCCGGCGACCAGGGGATGATGTTCGGGTATGCCTGCAATGAGACACCGGAGTACATGCCGTTCGCAATTTCCACCGCGCACAAGCTTTGCCGCCAGCTGACGAAGGTCCGCAAGGATGGAACCCTGAAGTATCTTCGTCCGGATGGAAAGAGCCAGGTTACGGTCGAGTACGACGATGACAAGATTGCGAGAATCGACGCAGTTGTCATTTCCACACAGCATGATCCGGATGTCACGCAGGAGCAGATTCACAAGGATGTGCGCAAGTACGTCATCGACCCGATTCTTCCGCAGAATCTTGTGGATGAGAACACCAAGTACTTCATCAATCCGACCGGCCGCTTCGTTGTCGGCGGACCGCACGGGGATTCCGGTCTGACCGGCCGCAAGATCATCGTCGACACCTATGGTGGAGCTGCAAGACACGGCGGCGGAGCATTCTCCGGGAAGGACTGCACGAAGGTTGACCGTTCTGCAGCATATGCGGCGCGCTATGTTGCGAAGAACATCGTGGCCGCAGGCCTTGCAGACAAGTGTGAGATTCAGCTGTCCTATGCAATCGGTGTCGCACAGCCGACCTCCGTCATGGTGGATACCTTCGGAACCGGCAAACTTGCAGATGACAAGCTGACCGATATCGTGCGCGAGAATTTTGATCTTCGTCCGGCAGGAATCATCAAGATGCTGGATCTGCGCAGACCGATCTACAAGCAGACCGCTGCGTACGGACACTTTGGCCGCGATGATCTGGATCTTCCGTGGGAGAAGCTCGACAAGGTCGATGATCTGAAAAAGTATCTCGGCTGATTGAACTGTACAATTCAGGGGTCGGACAGTGTCCGGCCCCTTTCATTTTACGGATAGACAGTCAGACGGCAGGCAAATACAAGCAGGTATCTATGGAAATATTGTATGAGGACGATGACATCATTGTCGTGAACAAAGAATCCGGTCTTCCGGTTCAGGCGGGGACAGCTTCCCGGAAGGATCTCATTTCGATTCTGAAAAACCATCTTTGCGCCGAAAAAGGACAGGCTGCGCCGGGTGCGGAGGAACCCTATCTTGGAATCGTCCACAGGCTTGACCAGCCCGTCGAGGGACTTGTCGTTTTCGCGAAGACACCTCAGGCGGCCAGTGAACTGAGCCGTCAGGTTCAGGCAAAGGCGAATGCAAATAAGACACAGACGGGGGAGGGCGCATATACGGATATGCGCAAGGTCTACCAGGCTGTCGTGCTGCTGAAGGACCGCGCTTCCTGTGACAAGGTGAAGCGTTCGGAGCACTCTGTGACGGTTCTTCAGAATTATCTGAAAAGAAACTTTGCCAGAAATACCACAGAGATCGTGCCGAATCCGTCAAAGGATGCGAAATGGTCGGAGCTGACCTTCCGCACACTGAAGATCTGGCCGTCAGATACGGCATGGGAAGGACGGGCACTCCTTGAAATTCATCTCCATACCGGGCGGCATCACCAGATCCGGGTTCAGCTTGCGGGGGCTGGTCTTCCGATCGACGGGGATCGGAAGTACGGACCGGCCGGGTTGTATTATGACTACAATTTGAAGCTGTGTGCGGCGAGCCTGCAGTTCAGGCATCCGACGACGCACCAGAAAATGAAATTTTCCATCACGCCATCCTTTCTGAAGGAGGACGAACATTCAACCGGTTGCGCACAATCAATAAAAATGGTAAGATAAAGCGGTTCCAGAGAGATTCCTGAGGTTGTTCAATGCAGCAGAAAAGAGAAGTGAAAACGCTTCTCGCCGAGAGCTTCAAGGAACTTGCGCTTGAGAAGCCGGTTGAGAAGATTACCATTAAGGAGATCACAGACCGCGCCGGCGTGATCCGCGTCACATTTTATAATCATTTTCAGGATAAGTATGAGCTCCTTGAGTGGATCTGCAGGGAGGAGGTCCTTGCGCCTGTCCGTATCCTGCTTGGAAACAATATGCAGCGGGAGGCTGTCACCTTCATCTTCACGGCAATTCTGAAGAATAAGGAATTTTACAGCCATGTGGCAAGGACGAAGGGACAGAATTCCTTCGAGAGCATTGTTCAGAACCTGGTTTCAGAGACGATCAATGGTTATTTTCTGAGCAACCATGTCGGCAAGTCGAGAAAGTATTCCTGGCTGACGCCAAAGTGGATCGCCGACTATTACGCGCAGAGTCTGACATTTGTCCTGATGGGATGGATTGAGCGTGGGATGACAATCCCGCCGGAGGATATGGTGGACATGTACTCCTTCATTGCGAGCCACTCCATGATGGATCTTCCGCAGGATATCTGAGATACATCGTATATCCTGTATGCGGAGGCGTGCTGTACAGCGAATCATCTCGAATGCAGCACACAGCAGACGTTAGCTTTACATGCATTTGCAAACTGATAAGGTAGAAACGACACTTTTGTAGAAGTGTCGTTTTTTATTTACACTTGTAATGTTTTGGATATTTCACCTGTAAGGCTGGCTGACTATGCTGTAACTCGATAGAAACAAGCCGGTTGTAGAAGATACCTGCCAGTACAGAGGAGTGTGAATGAAGGGTATGAAGAAAAAGAACAAATTCGGTTGGGCGGTCGTGCAGTCGCGATTCGTGATTCTGATTGCCGCCTTTATCCTGCTGATCCCTTCGGTGATCGGTTACCTGGGCACAAAGACGAACTATGATATGCTCAGCTACCTGCCGGACAGCTTTGAGACCATGAAGGGGCAGTCCATCATGGAGGATGAGTTCGGGACAGGTGGTTTTTCGTTCATCATGGTACAGGACATGCCATTCAAGGATGTCGCTGCGATGAAGAAAAAGATGGAGAAGGTCGACCATGTCAAGAAGGTTCTCTGGTATGATGACTTTGCGGACATCTCCATCCCGGTCGAGGTTCTTCCGGATAAAATCAGGGATGCGTTCTACCAGGAAGACAAGAATGAGACGCTTCTGATGGTCGTCCTGAAAACGGGAACCTCATCAGATGAGTCAGGTGACGCGATTGAAGCGCTTCGGAAGATTGCGAAGAAGCAGTGCTTTATCAGCGGTATGACAGCGGGCCTGATCGATACAAAGGCACTGGCAGATAAGGAAGCACCGGTTTACGTGATTCTCGCCGTCATTTTGTGTCTGATCGTCCTCCAGCTGACAATGGACTCCTTCCTGGCACCGCTGCTTTTCCTGGTATCCATCGGAATGGCAGTCCTCTACAACATGGGAACCAACTGGATCTTCGGAAAGATCTCCTATGTCACAAAGGCACTGGCTGCAGTCCTTCAGCTTGGTGTGACGCTGGATTACTCCATCTTCCTCTGGCATTCCTATATCGAACAGAGAGACCGCCATCCGGACGATCCGAAGCACGCGATGGCAACCGCCATCAAGGCGACCTTGTCATCGGTCATCGGATCCTCCATCACGACGGTTGCAGGGTTCCTGGCGATGTGCTTCATGACATACCGTCTTGGCATCAACCTCGGGCTTGTCATGGCGAAGGGTGTCCTGTTCGGTGTCGCGACAGTTGTCACGGTGCTTCCGGCCCTGATCCTGGTGCTGGACAAGCCTCTCCAGAAGACGCGGCACAAGGCGATTATACCGAATTTCAAGTGGATTCCGGACTGGGTGCAGAAGTATTATCCGATTCTTCTGGTTGTGTTTGGCCTCATCTGGCTCCCGGCAGCCTATGGGCAGAGCCATACGAACGTCTACTATGATCTGGCGAGGACACTCCCGAAGAGTCTTCCTTCTGTCCAGGCGAACACAAAGCTGGAAGACGATTTTGACATGAGTACCACGGAAATGGTTCTCGCGCCGCAGTCTGTCAGCCGCAAGGACATGGAGCAGATGGAGAAGAAGATCCGGGATCTGGACGGCGTCACGGCTGTACTCGGAATCGACAACATTGTCGGCTCCCAGCTTCCCGAGGAAATGATTCCGACCGAGCTATGGGATACGTTCAACAGCAAGAACTGGCGGATGTTCATTATTATGTCGAACTACAAGCTCGCTTCCGATGAGGTGAACCAGCAGTGCGACCAGATTCAGAAGATCATCAAGGGCTATGACAAGAACTGCATGCTGGTCGGTGAGGCGCCCTGCACAAAGGATCTGATTGAGACAACGAACACAGACTTCACGGTTGTCAACTGGACATCCATTGCAATGGTTGCCGTGATCATCTTCTTCGTCCTGCAGTCTGTATCGCTTCCGGTGATCCTGGTCGCAGCCATTGAGTTCGCCATCTTCATCAACATGTCGATTCCGTTCTTCATGCACCAGACGCTGCCGTTCATCGCTTCGATTGTCATCGGCACCATTCAGCTGGGCTCGACGGTCGACTACGCGATCCTGATGACAACACGATATAAGTTTGAGCGTTCTACCGGAAAGAGCAGAAAGGAATCTGTCTATATCGCACACCGGACGAGCATCAACTCCATTCTCGTATCGGCGCTGAGTTTCTTCGGGGCGACATTCGGTGTCAGCCTGTACTCGAAGATTGACATGATCAGCTCGCTCTGCACGCTGCTGGCGCGCGGCGCTCTGATCTCGATGGTAACGGTTGTCTTCATCCTGCCGGCGCTTCTGTACGCGTGCGACGGACTGATCGTCCACACAAGCCTTGGATTTCTTCCAAAGAAAGGGAAGAAAGAAAAGGCAGCGGGTGCGGCATCAGGAGAAGAGAAACCTGCGAAAGAAACCTGACAGGCTGGATTTGTGGCGGCTTGAGTGATGATGACTTGATTTAACGTGAAGAGGGGATGAAACACTATGAAGGGACTTTATAAGGGAACGTTCAGAAAACTTCTGGCTGCGATGACAGCCCTGGGGCTGACGCTGACAGGTGTCGTGTCCGCATCGGCTTCGGGCGGATCGCAGAAGGCAAAGGGTGAGACGGAGATTCTGTCCGAGACAGAGGCTGAGGGCGGCAGTGAAACGGAGAGCGAGGGAACTTCATCCGGAAAGACAAAGGATGACAGTGACGGAGCCGAGAAGGATGAGACGGTTTACATCTTCACAGATGCCAGCGGCAATCAGAAGTCTCTGCTTGTCAGCGACTGGTTGAAGAATCTCAAAAAGGATGACAGCCTGAAGGACTTCTCCGATCTGACCGGTATCGAGAACGTAAAAGGTGACGAGACCTTCACACAGAACGGACAGAACCTGACCTGGGCAGCGGGTGGCAATGATATCTATTACCAGGGCAATTCCGACAAGAAGGCTCCGGTTGGGGTAAAGATCACCTACACGCTCGATGGAAAGCAGATCGACCCGAAGAATCTGGCAGGAAAGAGCGGGCATCTGAAGATTCATTTTGAATATACGAACAATGAGACGAAGACGGAGACAGTGGACGGGAAGAAGATTACCGTCAAGGTTCCGTTCGGTGTGATGTCCGGCCTTCTTCTGACAGAAGGCAGCGCGTCCAATGTGACGGTCTCGAGCGGCAAGGTCATCCAGGAAGGCGACAGCACAGCAGTCGTGGGACTTGCATTTCCGGGACTGAGGGAGAGCCTGGCACTCTCTGATGACAAAGATCTCGATATCGATGATTCCAAGATTCCGGAGTCCATCGATGTGGAGGCGGATGTCACGGACTTCAGCATGGACATGAACATGACGATTGTCATGGACGATGTGCTCGACAGCGTGCTGGACGAGTTCGATGAGGGAAGCTCGTTTGACAAGGTTCAGGATCAGGTCTCAGACCTCAAGGATGCGTCGAAGAAGCTGGTGGACGGCACCTCTGACCTGTATGATGGAACAAATGACCTGAAGGATGGCACCTCAGACCTGAAGGATGGCACCTCCAAGCTGAAGGATGGCGCCGGGGATCTGGAGGATGGAGCAGGCGATCTGAAGGATGGTCTGTCGGAGTACACGGACGGCGTCTCCCAGGTCTATGACGGAACAAAGAAGCTGAAGAGCGGAACCTCCCAGCTGAAGAGCGGGGCGTCCAGCCTGGCAGACGGAACCGGAGAGCTTCAGGATGGAGCTGTCAGTCTGAGAAATGGAGCAAAGCAGCTGAAGGATGGCGCGAAGGCGCTGTCTTCAGGCGCTTCCAGCGCAAACAGCGGTGCCGCGAGGCTGGAGAGCGGCGCACAGGCGCTCAGTACCGGCGCAAAGCAGGCAGACAGCGGCGCAGCCGCTCTGAAGAGCGGGGCGGCGCAGCTTTCTGATGGAGCAGACCAGCTCAAGGACGGAACCAAGAAGCTTTCAGCCGGCGCGGCAGACCTCAAGAGCGGAACCGATAAGGCAGCAGCCGGAGCGGCACAGCTGGCGGCGGGATTGGAGAAGGGCGTAGCAGGTGCGAAGGAGCTGAATAAGGCTGTAACTAATGTAGACCTAAAGCAGGAAACATCCCAACTGAAGTGGATCATCGATAAGCTAGAGAGTGTGGACAATCAGAAAGCGCAGGACCTTGTCAAACAATTATCGCAGCTGACAGGTGTGTTGGAAAAGAATCCTGAACTCATTTCTGCAAAAAGCTTACAAGACTATTGTATAAAATCTGGGATTACCGAGGATCAACTACAGCAGTTCATGGTTGCCGGTATAGCGAATAATGTCGCAAAAAAGAGTGCGAAGGGTGATCCAGCACTGGAAAGCCAGATTACAGCACAGATCTTGCAGACGCTTCAGCAGTCTGGTACTTCAGGAGCAGGTGTACCAACAAAATCTGATCAGAATGTAAACAGGAATGATAATGTTACTCCGGGTGGTAAAAACAACAGTCACACAACGACATCATCTAATAGAGATAGTGGAGAAACCAGCAAGCTGTCAGGCAACACAGAAGATACAGTTTCTGAGGAAACGAAAGACAATGCTGTATCAGAATCAACGGTAAATACAGCATTGAGTGCTCCGAATGCAGATAACGTACCTGAAGAGCAGAAGAGTGAGCTGCAATCCGGTGCTGCCGAGGAAAGTGTTCCTGCTGTATCTGATCAAAACGTTACAGCAGAAAAAACGGACGGTACGTTATCCTCATCTGCGTCTGATGAAGATACAACAGAACAGAAAGTCAAGATTGACGACAGTGCGGCATCTGAGGCTGCACAAAATGCAGACAGCGCAGCAGAGCAGTCTTCAGATCAGGCTAAGGGAGCAGACAGTGCAGCCGAGAGTGCAAAGTCAGCGACAGATTCAGCAGAGGCAGCAGCAACCGCTGCTTCGAATGCCTATACAGAGGCAGAATCTGCTTATTCACCGATGGTATCAAAGCTTGTATCAGCGATGAATATCCCGGTCCTGAGCGGACACATTGCGGACGTGAATGGTGCAGTCGGAACCGCTCGGTCTGTAGCGGGGAGCTATGAGTCTGCTCAGAATAGTTATAAAACAGCAGCATCGGATTATGATACGGCAATCCAGTCCTATCAGGCAGCAATTGCATCCTATCAGGATACGATCAAGCAGTATCAGGAGGCCGTAATGGCGTATCAGGAGCTTCTGAAAGCTTCTGGAACGTCGAGTTCACAGGCGGATGAAAATGCACATAAACAGGCACAGGATGCAGCATCTGAAGATGTAAAGGTAGAAGAATCCACGCAGGGTGTTGTCGAAAAGCAGGCTGAATCTGTGCAGACAGTTGCATCTGAACAGAAACAGGAAGAGAGTGATTCGACACAAGAGACGGGGCAGCCGACGAATACGTCTGATGAGAATGAATATGCAGCGGAGGACGACGCCAACCTTGCGAATAGTGAAAATACGGATGATATCGTTAAAAATGCGGTGGAATCTACGAGTGAAGAATTGAAAAGAGTTCAAAACGATGCAAGAACCGCGCCTGAGGCAAACCAGCAGGTTGTGGATTGGTATACAAAAGCAGGAATGAACTATCTTGCCGCTGCTTATCCTCAGAAGTATCGTGATCTGGCACAGCTAACACAGACAGATCAGATCAATGCCATGAAGCCAGTTATTCTTGCTGTCGCTGGTGTTCAGAACGAAGATAGCGTTAAATCTATTCAAATAAAGCTGAGCGCGCTGCAGGAAGAATTGAACGGTGTGACGCCTCAGAACAAGAATGTTCTGATTAATAAGTTAACGGCACTGAAGACAAACATTGAGAAACTTCCGGCTCTAAGCAGTGGCGTTTATCAGTTAGCGAATGGCTTCAATAACGCAGCAAATGGCGCGTCTTCTCTCAGCAGCGGCCTCCAATCTCTTCAGTCTGGCGCAGGCCGGGTGTCGGCTGGCGCAGGCAGTCTGGATGATGCTGCCGGCAAGATCAAGACGGGGGCCAGCGCGCTTGCAAGTGGTGCTTCTTCCCTGAAGACGGGAACATCCCAGCTCTCATCCGGTGCATCGACACTTTACAGTGGGACCAGCCAGCTCCACAGTGGAACCAGCCAGCTCGCGTCGGGGGCTTCACAGCTCTATGATGGAACGAGTGATCTTCATAAGGGATCCAGAACACTGGTTGCCGGTACGGTTGCTGTGAATAATGGAGCCAAGAAGCTTTCAAGCGGCGCTTCCGAGCTAGACAGTGGTGTTTCGGATGCGAAGAAGGGTGTCAAGAAGCTTGTGGACAACAATGACAAGCTGAACAGCGGCGCTTCTGATCTTTATGATGGAACCAAACAGCTGAAAGACGGTGCAGATGATCTGGACGATGGCGCAAAGAAGCTGGATGATGGTGCTTCAGATCTGAACGATGGTGCGAAAGAGCTGAAGGACGGCATGAAGAAATTCAATGACGAAGGAATTCAGAAGATTGTTGACCTCTTCGACGGAGATATCAAGGACCTTGCCGACAGAATGAAAGCACTCAGGAGTGCTGGTAAGAGCTACGACAGCTTCTCCGGAATCAGCGATGATATGAAGGGATCCGTGAAATTCATTATCCGGAGTGATTCAATCAAGAAGGACGATTCCGGATCATCAGATGAAGAGCCGTCCACAGAAGCAGACTGACCATATTGCTTCTGCATCATTACAGATGAAGGGAAGGAGAGAGAGCAGGCCTCATGACGGGTCTGCTCTTTCCTTATGTTGCCGGTGAAATGGGATTTTGCGGCCTACGTGCTGATGCCATCAATATACGGGATAATGAAAGGAATACCGGAATCTGTATGGCAGACAGACAAAAGCTTAGAAAACATTACGAAATGGTTGAAACGCCTTGATTTTCATTTGACAAAGGGGTTTGATTTGAATAGAATAATCATGTTCTACCCCGTAAGATGCGTAAGAGCGTCGGAGGGGAAGACAATAATAGATGAATAGAGAGATCTATTCAGGCTCGGAGAAATACTCAAGAGGCTGAAGAGGCGCCCCTGCTAAGGGTGTAGGTCGGGTTTAACCGGCGCGAGGGTTCAAATCCCTCTTTCTCCGCTATCATATGGATTCAGAAAAAACGTTTTGAAACAATAAAAAAGTTGTTGACAAGCAATTGACTGAGTGATATGATATCAAAGTTGCCGCTGAGAAACAAAAGCGACAAACAGAGCACCTTGATAACTGAACAGTGAAACAACCTTGAAAGTTCTGAAAAGTTTTATTTAAGGAACTGACCTTTAAACAGTAAAAGGGATAAGAGATGTCAGTAACATCTTTGATCC
>NZ_JBQKGW010000007.1:0-143050 GCF_052118625.1 Porcincola sp. LCP21S3_C12
CTAATTATATGCATCTCAGAACGGAATTGCATCTGAAATATTAAAAAAAGAAAGCTTTTTAAGTTGCAGTAGAATTTACTTCTGCACTGGAATTTACTTTTTCAATTCACGGAAATTAGATGTTTTCATTTATTGCTGATTCTGGTAGAATGACTGTGATTATAGAGTCTGGAGGTATCCTATGAGCGTTCGAATGGAAAACAAACTAGGATCGATCGTCATCGATACAAACGTCATCGCGACATATGCCGGCTCCGTTGCTGTGGAGTGCTTCGGAATCGTCGGTATGGCGAGCGTGAATATGAAGGATGGCCTGGTCAAGCTCCTCAACCGTGACAGCCTCGGGCATGGGATCAGCGTTCACGTGAACGAGAAAAAGATCACGCTCGATTTTCATGTGATCATTTCCTATGGGGTAGGAATCCACGCGGTTGCGGATAACCTTATCAGCAATGTCAAGTACAAGCTGGAGTCGTTCACAGGCATGGAGGTTGAGCGGATCAACATCTATGTGGAAGGAGTCAGAGTCATCGACTGATAAGGAGCAGGGCATTCTGCCCTTCGGAGGGTATTTCACATTGAGTACGAATTCAATAGATGCGCAGCTGATGGCGAAGATGTTTCTTGCCGGAGCCAGAAATCTTGAATCAAAAAAAGAATGGATCAATGAACTGAACGTGTTTCCTGTCCCGGATGGAGATACCGGAACGAATATGTCCCTGACCATCAAGTCGGCGGCGGATGAAGTGAGAGGCCTGGAGAGCGTCACGCTGGAGACAGTCTCCAAGGCCATTTCCTCGGGTTCCCTGAGGGGGGCGAGAGGCAACTCGGGTGTCATTCTGTCCCAGCTGTTCCGCGGATGCAGCAAGGTATGGCGGAACGAGGAGGCGATCACGCCGAGAAACACGGCGGCTGCGTTCCAGAAGGCGGTTGAGACGGCGTACAAGGCTGTCATGAAACCGAAGGAGGGGACCATCCTCACGGTTGCGCGGGGCGGTGCGACCAGGGCCTGCGAGCTGGTTGAGGAGAATCCGGACATCGAGATCGGCGATCTTCTCAGTCAGACCATTTGTTATATGGATGAAGTTCTGAATCAGACGCCGGAGATGCTGCCGGTTCTGAAGGAAGCGGGGGTTGTGGACTCCGGCGGACAGGGACTTGTCCAGATTCTGAAGGGCTGCCTGAACGGCTTCCTCGGAATCGAGGAGGAAGAGGAGAAGGAAGAGGTCCGCAGGTTCAATTACAGGGTAGAGTATATCCTGAACTGCTCGAAGCATATCTCAAAGGAAGAACGGCTGAAGTTTGTCGGTTTCCTGGAATCCATCGGTGCAGATGTTGCCGCGGAGCGCTGTGATCAGGGACTGAAGGTCTATCTGAATACAGATGATCCCGGGGCCGCGCTGACGAAGGCAACAGAGTACGGCACGATGTCGCGGATCCATGTCATCAACAATATTGACCGGCCGGTTTATCCGCTCCATCTGTTTGATGAAAAGGAGCTGGAGGAGGCACTGAAGAATCCGGAGGAGGATTCAGAGCCGGAGACAGCATCGCAGCCAGACGAAAAAGGAAGTTCTCCTGAGAAAGCCGCTGCGGGTGAGGCGGCGCCTGCTCCACATAAGGATGTCGGTTTTGTTGCCGTCTCCATCGGAGAAGGGCTTGGCGGCATTTTCCGTGATCTCGGAGTGGACTGCCTGATCGAAGGCGGGCAGACGATGAATCCGTCCACGGAGGATGTGATGAATGCTGTGGCAAAGGTAAACGCTGACACGGTTTTTATCCTGCCGAACAACAAGAACATCATTCTGGCGGCACAGCAGGCTCAGAATCTGATCCATGACAAGAAGATCATCGTGATTCCGACAAAGACCATCCCGCAGGGAATCACGGCGATGATTGATTACATGCCGGACAAGACACCTGCGGAAAACGAGACCGCGATGAGAGAAGAGATTCTTGCGGTCAAGACGGTTGAACTGACCTATGCAGTCCGGGATACCCGGATTGGCGACAATGTCATCCACAGCGGAGATATTATGGGCGTGGGGGATCATGGCATCATCGCAGTCGGGAAGGAAGTCGATGATACGGCGGTCGAGTCCCTGAAGAAGATGGTCGACAGCGACTCTGAGCTTATTTCCGTTTACTATGGAAAAGAGATGTCGGAGGAGAAGGCGCAGGCGCTGGGGGAGAAGCTCAGTGAGGCGTTTCCGGACTGTGACGTCGAGGTCAATGCAGGCGGTCAGCCGATCTACTACTACATTATTTCTGTGGAGTAAAGACTTAGAGAGCGTGCCCGGAGGCACCAGAAGATCGTTTTTCCAGGGAAGACACAGGCGAAAGGCCTGTGTCTTCTTTTTGAAGGGGACGAAGACAGGAGCGTGAGCATATGCAGGAGACATCGCCCATCACAAGGATCAAAGGAATCGGACCGAAGAGTGCCGCTGTTTATGAGAAGGCAGGCATCCGTACGGTCGGCGATCTCATCCGGTACTATCCCAGGGCATATGATGAAATGAAGAACCCGGTGGAGCTTTCCGCTCTCTCTGCCGGAGACGACGGGACAGTTGTAGCTGTAGAAGGACACGTGGAGGCGGCCTTGTCCGTCCGCTATCTCCGGAACTTCAGGATTGTGACAGGAAAAATCCGTTCGCACGGAGATACGCTGGACGTCACCTGGTTCAACATGCCGTTCATGAGAAGCCAGGTGCATCCCGGGACAACCTATATCTTCCGGGGACAGATCAAAGCGAAAGGGCGCAGCTTTTATCTTCTTCAGCCGAAGGTCTATGATTTGTGCGATTATGCGCTGCTGCAGAAGAGTCTGCAGCCGGTCTATCCGCTGACGGCCGGTCTGTCGGAACATTCACTTCGCAAGGCACTTCGACAGGTGCTTCTTGGAGAAGATCCGCTTGATTTTTCAATGGATCCGCTTCCGGAGTGGATCAGGGAAAGGTACAGTCTGCCTCCTGTTCGGGAAACCATCCGGGCCATTCATTTTCCGCAGAGTAAGGATCAGCTTCAGGACGCCAGACATCGTCTGGTTTTTGAGGAATTCTTCAATTTCATTCTGCTGCTGAAACAGCTGCGGGAGCGAAGGACGGCGCAGACACACAGTTATATGCTTCCGAAAACTCAGAAGACGGATACGGTGATCCGGTCGCTTCCCTATCAGCTCACAGCATCCCAGAAGAAGGTCTGGGAGGTCATTTCGGAGGAGCTTTCTCAAAAGAAGGTGATGGCCAGACTTGTCCAGGGGGATGTGGGCTGCGGAAAGACCATCATCGCATTCCTGGCGCTGGTCCAGACAGCGGCTGCGGGGATGCAGGGGGCCATGATGGCTCCGACAGAGGTTCTTGCGCGGCAGCATTATGACGGCTTTGTGAAGCTGGTGCAGCAGGCCGGGCTGCCGATCAGGGCGGTTCTGCTGACTGGCTCCCTGAAGGCGAGGGAAAAACGGGAAGCCTGCGGGCTGATTGAGAGCGGAGAAGCGCAGGTTGTTGTCGGAACGCATGCCCTGATCCAGGAGAACGTCCAGTTCCGGAATCTGGCGCTTGTTGTGACGGACGAGCAGCATCGGTTTGGTGTCGGTCAGAGGGAGGCATTGTCCGGAAAAGCGGAAGAGATGCCGCATGCCATCGTCATGAGCGCAACTCCGATCCCGCGGACGCTCGCGGTGATTCTGTATGGGGACCTCGATATTTCGGTCATCAGCGAGCGTCCTTCCGAGCGGCTTCCGGTGAAAAATGCGGTTGTCGACCCGTCTTACCGGCCGAAGGCATATGCCTTCATTGCGTCACAGGTGAAGGAGGGCCACCAGGCGTATGTGATCTGCCCGATGGTGGAGGAATCCGGGAGTGGAGAGATAGAGGCGGAGAATGTCATTGATTATACAGACACGCTCCGGGCGGCACTTTCACGATACCTGCCTGATATCCGGGTAGAGTATCTGCATGGAAGAATGAAGAATGAGGAGAAAAATGCTGTCATGCAGCGGTTCCTCGACGGAGAGATCCAGGTCCTTGTCTCAACCACCGTTGTGGAGGTCGGCGTGAATGTACCGAATGCGACCGTCATGATGATCGAAAACTGTGAACGGTTCGGGCTGGCGCAGCTGCATCAGCTCCGGGGACGGGTCGGCAGAGGAAAAGATCAGTCTTACTGTATCCTGATGCATCACAGTGAAAGCGATGCTGTGAGGAAGAGGCTGCAGATTCTCAAGGATTCCAATGATGGATTTGAAATTGCCAGGAAGGACCTGGAACTCAGGGGACCCGGGGAACTATTCGGCCTGAAACAGAGCGGGGAGCTTTCGTTTCTTCTTGCAGATGTGTATCAGGATGCCGGGATCATGCAGGAGGCCTCTGAGGCAGCGGGAGAAATTCTGACGCAGGATCCGGCGCTGGAGCGCGAGGAAAACCGCCTGATCCGCAGAGAGCTGCAGAAGCAGGCGGAAGCGGGAAAGGCCCACATGACGCTCTGAGGGGACTCGTTTATACCAGAAATTGCTGTAAAATGGGCGATTCCAGGCTTATTTTGTAGGAAGCAGGCTTGAACTTGCTTCAGTTTCGTTGTATGATGCCGATTGTGAACGCATGACAATGAACAGCTTCATTGTATTTTATGTTTCAGGAGGAGTACAGTTATGAGAAATGTTCAGAAAAAGTCATCCGCTTCCAAGGCTGTAAAAGCAGCAGAGAGCAGGACTGCTGCAGAGAAGACAGCCAGGGCATCAGAGGTACAGACAGCAGAGGTGAAGGAAGCGGCGGGCGATAAGACTGCAGCGAAGGTTGTTGAAAAGCCGGCACTTGCAAAGGCTGAGAAGGCAGCAGAGAATGTGAAAAAGGCAGCTGAGGAGACGAAGACAGCTGTTGCTTCTGCTGTGAAGAAGGCAGCTGAGGAGACAAAGGCTGCAGCAGAGACTGCGGTTAAGAAGGCAGAGAAGAAGACAGCTGCAGTGAAAAAGGCGGCAGAGAAGGCGGCAGCTCCGGAGGAGTCCGTTTCCGTACAGTATGCCGGAAAGGACATCCTGGTCAGTGACCTGATGGATCAGGCAAAGAAGGACTGGACGGAGAAGTTCGGGAGAAAGGCAGCCGAGCTGAAGAAGGTCAGCCTGTACGTCAACACAGATGACAATACAGCCTACTATGTGTTGAACGATGATGTGAAGGGACAGATTGCACTTTAATCTGCAGCCGATGGATGTCGCAGAGAAGGGCCGCGGGAAATCCCGCGGCTTTTTTTGTGAAGGCGGCCGCTCATCATCGAGTACGGAACACAAGATGACCGCGGAGACTGGATATTTATGGAACGGGCAAGATTGCAAAAGGCAGAATACAAGGCAGCAGGGGATCAGAGAAAGAGAGCAGAGAAAGGGCTTGCGGGCGCGGTTCTTGCCACAGGCGGCGGAATCTGCTGGGGACTGAGCGGTTCGATGGGGCAGTATCTCTTTCGCTATCAGGGAATGGACAGCCGCTGGCTGGTTCCATACAGACTGGGGCTTGCCGGCATCATTCTGTTTGTGTACTGCCTGATCCGGCACCGGGACAAGCTGTTTGAGGTCTTTGCGGCTGCTCAGGATGTGTGGCAGATCCTGACTTACGCGGCAGGGGTCTGTATCTGCCAGTATCTGTATTTCCAGACGATTCAGTGGTCAAGTGCCGCGGCAGCCACGATTCTTCAGGATCTTTCGCCGATCTTCATCCTTGCCTGGGCCTGCCTCACAGCCAGACGAAAACCGAAACCGCGGGAAACGGTGGCCATTGTCCTGGCACTGGCCGGCGTCCTTCTCATCACGACACATGGCCGGCTGGACTCAGTACCGGTATCGCCGAGGGCTGTCATGACCGGCGTCGGCTGTGCACTGATGGTCACCCTTTATAATGAAGTGCCGAAGTCCTTTATGGACAGGTATCCGATTGCGGTACTCCAGACGTGGGCATTTCTGATTGGAGGAGCATCCTTTTTTGTCCTTTTCCGCCCATGGACCTTCCATTATACACCTGCTCCGGCAGGCGTTTTTGGAATTGCATTTGTCGTTTTGGTCGGCAATGTTCTCGCATTTACCTTTTACATGACGGGAGTGTCCATGATCGGGCCGGACAAAGCGATCCTGTACGGCTTCTCGGAACCGGTTACGGCGGCTGTCATTACCTATACCATCTTCGGAGGCCGGTTTACCATATACGATGCAGTCGGATTCGCGGCAGTATTTGCGATGCTGATTCTCATATCGACAGGCGGCAGAAAGAAATCTGACTTCAGAAACGAAACAGCTGCGGAGAGTGCGTAACGAAAGGCAGACTTTATGACTCACATTACAATCAGGACAGCGATGGAGGAGGACGCTGCCTCCATTGTGGACATTATGGAGACGGTCGCGGAGAATCTCGAGGACCCGGAAACCTATGTGACAGATGACGAGGAGTTTGTCCGCCGGCATATCAAAGATCAGGGCTTTACGGAGCTTGCAGACTGTGACGGCGGAACGGTTGGCTTTCTGATTGTACATATCCCGGGGGATGGACCGGAGAACCTTGGAAGAGATGCAGGTCTTCCGGACAGAGAACTTCCGTTCACGGCACATATGGAATCAGCTGCCGTCCTGCCAGCGTACAGAGGACATGGCATCCAGCGGATGCTGATGATGGAAGCGGAGAAGGAACTGAGGAGAAGAGGATTCCACTATGCGGTCGGAACGGTCTCCCCGAAAAATCCGTACAGCATGGAGAACTGCCTGAAGCTCGGATATCTTACGGCAGCCGTGAGAAACAAATACGGCTCTCTGCTGAGAAACATTGTGGTAAAGAGACTGTAGGCAGAAAAGATTCCCCGGAGCAGGCTGTCAATGGGTGCTGCTCCGGGGAATAAAAAAACATACAACAAAAAAAGAGACATCTGTGTGATAACAGACGTCTCTTTACAACGTGCGCGACAGGATTCGAACCCGCGACCTTCTGGTCCGTAGCCAGACGCTCTATCCAGCTGAGCTACGCACACATTTCGTGACAACAGAATGTATACTACTGCTGGAAGCGCTGATTGTCAAGCACTTTTTTGTCAGCTGATCAGTTCGACAATTGCATGTACAGCTTCCGCCTCATCTTCACCATCGGCCGTGACCTGAAGCTGCGGTGCATTCTGGCTCGCGAGAGCCATAACACCCATAATACTCTTTGCATTCACATGCTTGTCATTCACTTCGAATGTGATCACGCTCTTAAACGCACATGCCGTCTGAACAATCTGCGGAATGATTTCCCCGATCCCGTCTTCACGAGTTTTGCTGATTTTCTGACTAACCATGTAACACACCCCTTTGCCTGTTCTTGCCTCTGCCGGATACCCGGCAATGTTTTTGATGAAGCCTTTCAAAATACTAACATAAGAAATTAGGAGCGTCAATTATAGAACTGCTCAAATAAAAAGGCGCTGTTTAAACATTTATGGAAAGTTTGTATAAACAGATGTGCATTCTGAAAACGAAAGCTAATTAAAGATTAAATTAAGAATGCGTTTGAAAAGACAGGAAATCAGAGCGTTGGACCATCCTTGCAAGGAAGATATTCGAATGATATACTGAACTCCGTGTTTATCTGTCTGATGGCTGTGAGGAGAAATCGGCCTTCGGGCGGCAGACATTACTGGAAAAACTATGGCAGGCAGTGGAGGGGCTGTTCTCATGAAGAAAGTCGAAGATTACGTAAGAACCATACCGGATTTCCCGAAAAAGGGAATCATGTTTCGTGATATCACATCCGTTCTGCAGGACGCAGACGGTCTTCATCTGGCGATTGACGAGATGCAGAAGCTGTGCGGCGATCCTGATGAGTACGATGTCGTGGTCGGGCTGGAATCGAGAGGGTTTCTCTTCGGGATGCCGATTGCCTATAACCAGCACAAGCCATTTGTTCTGGTCCGCAAGAAAGGGAAGCTGCCATGCGAGACGATCGAGCAGACATACGATCTGGAGTACGGTGAGGCAACCATCGAGATCCATAAGGATGCAATCAAGCCGGGACAGCGCGTTGTGATCGTGGATGACCTGATTGCGACAGGCGGCACCGTGGCCGCTGCGATCAAGCTGATCGAGCGGCTTGGCGGAAAGGTCGACCGGTGTGTATTTTTGATGGAGCTTGCCGGCCTGAACGGCAGAAAGAATCTTGAGGGATACGATGTAGAGTCCGTGATCCGCTATGCAGGTGCCTGAGGTGCCTGACAGGTTTCAGGACGCGGAGAGCAGGGAATACAGACATCGGTGATGGCGGGTGAAGAAGCCTGAGGTGTATATGGCGGAAGAAAAGATGAAAGTTGCAGTTCCGGGAAAGATGCCGGAAGGACAGAAAGAGAAGGTCGTGGTCCCGCTGGGGCTTGGTGACCGGAAGATGACACAGCCTTCGGGCATTTCTGCGCCTTCAGAGAACGACAATGACCGGATGCTGATCCGCCAGGCGGATGCCAGACCGAAGACGATGGAGGACTTTACCAGTCCGGACGATCTGTACAGAGAACTGATCGCAAGCATCCGCAAATACCATCCCTCTGATGATATCACACTGGTGGAAAAGGCGTTCCGCGTGGCGGATGAGGCGCACAGAAACCAGAAGCGGAAGTCGGGGGAGCCGTATATCATTCATCCGCTCTGCGTGGCCATCATCCTCGCTGATCTGGAACTGGACAAGGAGACGATCGCGGCCGGACTTCTGCATGACGTTGTGGAAGACACGATCATGACGCTCGACGAGCTCCGCAAGGAGTTTGGAGAGGAAGTCGCGCTTCTGGTCGATGGCGTCACAAAGCTGGGACAGCTGTCCTACTCGGCTGACAAACTGGAGATGCAGGCTGAGAACCTTCGGAAGATGTTTCTGGCAATGGCCAAGGATATCCGGGTCATCCTGATCAAACTGGCGGACCGCCTTCACAATATGCGGACGCTTCAGTACATGAAGCCCGAGAAGCAGAAGGAAAAAGCCAGGGAAACGCTGGATATCTACTCCCCGATTGCACAGCGCCTTGGTATCAGCAAGGTAAAGGTCGAGTTGGATGACCTGTCTCTGAAGTATCTGGAGCCGGATGTCTACTACGACCTGGTGGAGAAGGTGGCGCTGAAGCGTTCTGAGCGGCAGGCCTTCGTCAACGGAATCGTGAAGGATGTCTCGGCGAAGATGAAGGAAGCCGGCATCAAGGCGGAGGTGTACGGCCGCGCGAAGCATTTCTTTTCCATCTATAAGAAGATGGTGAATCAGAATAAAACCATCGACCAGATATATGACCTGTTTGCAGTCCGCATCATTGTGGACACTGTCCCGGACTGCTATGCGGCGCTCGGAATCATCCATGAGATGTACAAGCCGGTTCCTGGCCGGTTCAAGGACTACATCGCGATGCCGAAAGAGAATATGTACCAGTCGCTGCACACGACGCTGATCGCCCCGAACGGTTCTCCGTTTGAGATTCAGATTCGGACGGTTGAAATGCATCGTGTCGCTGAATATGGTATCGCGGCACACTGGAAATACAAGGAAGCCTCCGACGGCAGGAAGACCTCTCCGCAGCAGGAAGAGGAGAAGATGAACTGGCTGCGCCAGATTCTTGAATGGCAGCAGGAGTCGGACAACAAGGAATTTTTATCGCTGCTCAAGAGTGATCTGAATCTCTTCAATGAGAATGTCTACTGCTTCACACCCGCGGGGGACGTCAAGACGCTTCCAAATGGATCTACGCCCATCGATTTTGCCTACAGCATTCACTCTGCGGTTGGAAACCGGATGGTTGGTGCGAGAGTCAATGGCAAGCTGGTGACGATCGATTATGTGATTCAGAATGGAGACCGGATCGAGATCATCACGTCTGCCAACTCGAAGGGGCCGAGCCGCGACTGGCTTTCGATTGTAAAGAGCACGCAGGCAAAGAACAAGATCAATCAGTGGTTCAAGCAGGAACGCAAGGAAGACAATATCCAGCGCGGGAAAGAGGCACTCCAGAACTATTGCAGAGCGAAGGGGCTGAACTACTCCGAACTGACCAGGCCTGATTACACGGAGGCAGCGACTTCCAAGTACGGGTTCCGCGACTGGGATTCCGTCCTGGCGGCTGTCGGTCATGGCGGACTGAAGGAAGGACAGATTGTCAACAAGCTTCAGGAATGCTATTCAAAGGATCACAGCAATCAGGTGACAGATGCCGACATTCTGAGTGGCAGCAGCCAGAGGGAAGCCGGGAAGGTGACGCGGTCCAAAAGCGGGATCATTGTTCACGGGATTGACGATGTGTCAGTCAGGCTGTCAAAGTGCTGCAGCCCGGTTCCGGGAGACGAGATTGTCGGGTTCATCACGCGCGGGCGCGGTATTACAGTTCACCGTACAGACTGCGTCAATGTTGTCAACCTGCCGCAGTCTGAGCGGTCCAGGCTGATCAATGTCGAGTGGGCGGATGATGCAAGAACTGGAGACGGAAACAAACTGTATATGGCGGAAATCCGAATCTTCGCGCACAACCGGACAGGACTTCTGGTCGACATCACAAAGATTCTGACGGAGCGGAAGATCGACGTTCAGGGGGTTACCTCCCGGACAAACAGGCAGGGGCTTGCAACGATCACCTTTGAGTTTCAGGTTCCCGGAAAGGCAGCGCTCCGTGAACTCATTGAGAAGATCAGACAGGTGGATTCGGTGATTGACATCGAGCGCTCAACCGGCTGAGACAAGAGATCGAATGATGGCAGGAAAGAAGGGAAGGGGCGCCCGCAGATGCGGACGCTCTTTTTGCTGTTTCATGAGGCTGTGACAGGAGGAAGTGAACGGATGGCAGGATTGACTGTAGATTGTCTGGAGCTGGGGCAGCTTCCGACCAATACCTATCTGGTGATGAATACAGAGACAAAGGAATGTCTGATCATTGATCCGTCAGACGGCGTGGAGAACATCATTTCATGGCTTGACGATCATCAGGCAAAACCGGTTTCAATCTGGCTGACACATGGGCATGACGACCATATAGGGTCAGTAAGCGACCTCAAGCGGAAATACGGACTGTTCTGCTATGTGTCGAAGGAGGAAGAAGAGTTCTGCGAGTCCATCTATTACAATCTTTCTTCCATGTTCGGGCATCCGCGAACCATTGAGCCTGATCTGTTCTTCCTGGACGGACAGAAGATAAAGATTCTGGGGACAGAAGCGACCGTTCTGCTGACGCCGGGACACACGGTGGGAAGCGCCTGCTATTATTTTCCGCAGGAGAAGCTGCTGTTTTCAGGGGATACGCTGTTTGAAGAGTCTGTGGGACGGTCGGATTTTCCTGGAGGAAGCACGCTCTCACTGATCGCCTCCGTCAAGAGACTGATGACACTTCCGGACGATGTGACAGTTCTGCCCGGCCATGGAGGCAGAACCAGCATCGGACATGAGCGGAAGTACAACCCATACGTGAACAGGTAGAAAATGGATTGCGGGCAGATAAAGGCGGGATAAGGTTCCGCAGTGCAGGGCGTCGGGAGTATGAAGGCGGAGAAGCCCGATGGCAGGACAATGGAACCGGGGACTGGACAGGCAGGAATCAGATGACAGAAGAAAAGAAGGTCAGGATCATCCTGAACGACAGAAGCTATGAATACGATGTCTATACGCTGGTAATCGCGTTCTTTCAGGGGATCCCTGTCAGCGTCTCCGATCCGGCATCTCAGAAGGACAGAGATTATGACGATGTGTCAGGGCTCTGCCAGGGGGAACGGGTGCCAGGTCGGACAGGAGAAACAATTACACAGGGGCAGCTGACAATCGAGGTCACAATTTCAGGCAGGAACATCACGGTTGAAGCCAGGAGGGCGGACCATCTGCTGGTCAGGCGGACAGCAGAAGCCGGAGAGAAACTGCAGACCGGGCAGCTGATGGAAGGCCTGACGCGGACACAGCTGCCGGAGGCACAGAAGAGGCTGTCTGTCAAGAATGCCCTCAAGCGCTGCCTGTACGACTGCCTGTCTTCGCTGACGGGCAGGACGCTTCCATGGGGAGATCTGACAGGAATCAGACCGGTGAAGCTGGCATCTGCCTTTCTTGAGAATGATCAGGATGAGGCATCCGCAGAAGCGGACCTTCAGGCTGAGTATCTTGTGAGTACCCGGAAGGCCAGGCTTGCGGTTTCCATCGCCTCGAGAGAACAGAGGATTTTAAGAAACATCCATCCGGAGAGGGGATATTCCCTGTATATCGGAATCCCATTCTGCCCGAGCATCTGCCTGTACTGTTCATTTTCGTCCGGAACGATCGGAGTCTGGCAGAAGGAATCGGACCATTATGTCGATGCGCTGATCCATGAGATGGCGGCCTGCGGAAGGCATGCAGAGCGGCCGTGTTTCCCAGGGAGAGAGCTGCAGACGGTTTACATCGGCGGAGGCACTCCGACAACGCTGACCGCGCAGCAGCTGGAAAGGGTCTGCAGTGCGCTGGAGGAACATTTTGACATGGATCGGGTGCTGGAGTTCACGGTGGAAGCGGGAAGACCGGACACGATCACGGAGGAAAAGCTTGCGGTGCTGAAAAAGCACCGTGTCAGCCGGATTTCCATCAATCCGCAGACGATGAACCAGAAAACCCTGGATCTGATCGGCAGGAAACACACGGTGGAGCAGACAGAGGAGGCTTTCAGGCTTGCCAGATCGATGGGGTTCGACAACATCAACATGGATCTGATTGTCGGACTTCCGGGAGAGGGGCCTGAGGAGGTTGACCGGACAATGTGCGCGCTGGAACGGCTGGATCCGGATGACATCACGGTTCATGCGCTCGCACTGAAGCGGGCAGCGCGTCTGGCGCTCCATATGGATGAGTACGAATCCATTTCCTTCCGGGCGTCAGATGAGATTATGGAGCGTGCGCATCAGACCTGCCGGAGACTGGGGATGACGCCGTACTACCTGTACAGGCAGAAGAATATGGCCGGCAATTTTGAGAATGTCGGTTATGCAAAACCCGGACATGCGGGGATCTACAATATTCTGATTATGGAGGAGGTTCAGAGCATTCTGGCACTCGGCGCTTCGGGGTCAACCAAGGTGATCTATCCCGGCGGAAGGATCGAGCGGATTGAGAATGTCAAGGATGTGAGAAGCTACCTTGACAGGATCGATGAGATGATTCGGAGAAAGGATGTCCTGCGCTGACGGTCAGAAAAGGCCAGGCAATCAGACTGTTGCAGAGCTGTTTCTTGTGCAGACGGCCGGACCGGCGTATGATCAGCTTTCATGGAAGAGATCAGCGGCTGCGGTCATATCGCCGAGGAGGGCATTCGTCAGACCGGAGGTATCCACAATCTGCCAGCCGCTCTTACGATTTTCCAGACGAATGCTGACAGGAACGGTTTTCGGGTCAGCGTTCTCCTCAAGGGCTTCTCTCAAAAGCAAGACGCTCTTACCGGAGAGAGCTGAATCATCGGCCGTGATGGAGTCCGTTGTCTTCGCATAGTCAATAAGCTTCTGGTGGTATGAGGAGAGAACGGAAGACATGTCGACAACCGTAACCTGAATGGAAGCCTGTGCGACGCTGCCTTCTGTCCGCACCTCTTCGATCGTGTATTTGAATACATCTGCAGCCTTCTGATAATAAAGATCATTCAGTTTTTCGCTGTCCTGTGAGGAGATCTGAAAGAGGTCCGGAGAGTTCAGTTCTTCTGCCCATTCCTGAGGAGACAGGGTCTTGTAGCGGTCAAGGTAAACGGAGAGAACGTCGTTCGGACTCAGAAGGTCCGGATCATTCAGCTTTTCAATCAGTCCTCCTGTCAGAAGTGTGCGGAGTGCACTGTCAGAGACGATGGTCCAGTCTCCCTTGTTTTTTGTAAGATGGATCGTTTCTCTGGTCGCTGTTTTCTGAAAGCTTCCGGAAGAGAGGACGTTTTTCATCAAGGTGTAGATTTGATCTTCCTGTCCGTCACTGGAAAGAGTGCTTTCGTCATCGGAAAGCTTTTCGTTGTATTCCTGGCGAAGCTGTGTTTTCCGGATTGAGCTGGCAAGTGCGTCCGCGTCAAAGCCGGTCGCTTCCACGTCGACCGCTGCGGTTTCACCATCGATGTGACTGTCCAGGATGCGGAAAGAAAACCCGGAGAAATAGGCGCGAAGCGCTTCCCTGCCGGTGTCAGACAGATCGGAGAAAGAGGCGCTCTGGGCACCAGAGGCAGAAGGGGCAAAAAGGTCAGCGGCGTCCTTGCTGCCTTGCTGTTCAATCAGCATGAGACTGTCCCGGACAGCCTTCTCGGGCGCGTTCAGCCGATGGGCATGCCGGGCAATCCCGACGCAGACAAGCACAGCCGCGGCGCAGGTACACAACACTGCAGGTATGAATTTGGTTTTTTTCAGTATTTTCATGAAAACATTGTACTGAATGCGTTTTGGAAAGTCAATATCGATAAAAGTAGATATAACAGTATGTTGTTCACGTTTCTGTCACAGATCAGCCGTAAGATGGAAACGGATCAGGCTCGTTTACACGAAGCCGAAGACAGGAGATTAAAGGCAGGTTCATGTCGATGAAGAAGGCAATTGTCACACTGGTTATCGTAGCTGCTGTCGCGGGAACCGGATACGGGCTCTACAGAACAGGAAAGCTTCAGACATTTACAAACGAATATCTTGGAAAGGTGATTCCGGCCCTCAGCAGGGAAGATGAGACGGAAAATGCGGGAGGCAGGGTGTCCTCCACGGATCCGAACGCCGTCTACCTTGACAGCGTGCGGACACTTGCGAATCTGGGAAGCGGGGACGGACTGATTGAGAAGTTCTCCGGGAAGGTTGAACCGCAGGAAACCAAAAAATACAGCATCGCCAGCGGACGGAAGGTAGCGGAGACTTATGTTCAGGAAGGCGATGAGGTCAAAAAGGGGGACAGGCTCTTTCGTTATGATACCGAATCAATGAAGGACAAACTTGAACAGGCGAAGATTGACCTCGAGCGGCTTCAGAATTCGGTCGACGTGTCGGAAGCGAAGGCAAAGGAGCTGGAGAAGCAGCTTGCATCTGCCAATACACCGGAAAAAAAGCTGCAGGCACTGGAGGAAGAGAACAACCTCAAGCAGCAGAAACTTGAGCTCAAGTCCAAGCAGGCCAAGATCGACAGTATCAATGAACAGATTGAGAACTCGACGGTGACCTCGGATATCGACGGGGTTGTCAAGACGATCAACGAAAGCGCAGCTTCCGGGGACTCGGATTCGCAGGTCGATTCCACGGATTCCGGAAACTCCTCCGCTTACATTACGCTTCTCAAGGTCGGAACGTACCGGATCAAGGCGTCATGCAATGAGCAGAATATTGGTTCGATCTACGTTGGAGAACAGGTCCTGGTGCATTCCAGGGTGGATGCATCCACCATCTGGAAGGGGGCAATTATGCAGATCAAGGCCGATCAGGGCAGCGACAGCAGCGCCGACAGCAATTCCGGATATTCGGACCAGGACAGCAGCGGTAACAGCTCCACCAACTATCCGTTCTATGTGGAACTGAAATCCTCCGACGGCCTGATGCTCGGACAACATGTCTATATTGAGCAGGATCTTGGGCAGGCTGACCAGAAACCGGGGATCTGGCTTGATGATTACTATTTTGCAAAGGATGCCGATGGCAATGCCTATGTCTGGGCGGCATCAGACGATAACACGCTTGAAAAGCGGAAGGTAGAGCTGGGTGAGGAAGACAAGGACCAGCAGAAAACCGAGGTGAAGAGCGGCCTTGATGCGGATGACTATATCTGTCAGCCGTCGGACAGCCTGAAGGAAGGCATGCCGGTCGCCTACAATGATGATACCGCCACGGGCGATGTGAATCTGGACGAGGAAGGCAGCCTGGAGACGGAGACGCTGCCGGAAGGCATCATGGGCGGAGCCGGAAGCCCGTTTATCGGGGACGGCGCGAATCTTGATCTTTCCGGGACAGAGTCCTGGACGGAGGGAACAGAGGTGTACGATGCCGACAGCGAGGAGACGGAGGTGCCCATGGTTCCGATTGATCAGTCGTCGGAGGCTCCGATTGCGGATGATTCGGCGGACAGCGATGGGATAAACTGAGCGGAGGCATTCAATTGATCCTGAAGTTAGAACATATCAATAAAGCCTACCATACAGGCAAGCTGGATGTCCCTGTGCTCCACGATGTATCGCTCCATGTAGAAAAAGGAGAGTACGTCGCCATCATGGGACCTTCCGGCAGCGGAAAATCAACCCTCATGAATATCATCGGCTGCCTGGATCGACCCGATTCAGGGACATATGAACTCAATGGGGAAGATGTGCTTGGAAAGGACGACAATTCGCTCGCGAAGATCAGACTCATGAACCTGGGGTTCGTTTTCCAGAATTTCCAGCTTCTTGCGAGGGAGACAGCGCTTGAGAATGTTGCTCTGCCGCTTGTCTATGCAAAGGTGCCGAAAAAGGAGCGCAGGGAAAGAGCACGCGAGGCGCTGGAGAAGGTCGGGCTGGGCGACAGGGTTTTATTTACCCCGGGACAGCTTTCAGGCGGCCAGAAGCAGAGGGTTGCAATTGCCCGGGCGATGGTGAACCGCCCGGGGGTTCTCCTGGCGGACGAGCCGACCGGTGCCCTGGATTCTCATTCCAGTCTCCAGATCATGGAGCTGTTCCAGCAGCTGAATGAGGAGGGGGTCACCGTGATTATGATCACGCATTCGCCTGACATTGCAGCCTATGCAAGAAGAGTCTGCGACATTTTTGATGGTGTGATCTCAGAGCGGAACGGACAGGTCAATGCAGCGCAGCAGGCGGAGCGGAAAGCGGAGGCAGAAGCAGAGGAGGCGCTTGCCAGAATGAGACAGCGCTCGGCGGATCGGCTCAGACACGGCTCTTTGACAAAGGAGGAGCCATCATGAAGGTAAAGGGATTGATCATTTCCATCGCGGCTGGAACGGCACTGATTGTCGGAACGGCTTATGGAATCGGGATGGGGATGAAGAAAAAGGCTCAGCCGGTCGAGGTTGTATCGGTTCCGAGTGTCAATGAGGCTTCAATGGGGGGCATGGGGGCTGCCAGTACCCTCTACGGAACCATTATCTCAAAGGATACACAGTCCGTGGAGCTTGATACATCGCATACAGTCAGGAAGGTTTATGTAAAGCAGGGAGACAAGGTCAAGAAGGGCGACAAGCTGATGACCTATGACATGGATCTTGACAAGCTCAAGCGTGAAGCACAGGACCTGACAAGGCAGGGACTTGAGCTGACGCTGACCAGCATGCAGAAGGACCTGGCAACGATGCAGAGCGGCAGACTCCCGGCAAACTACGGGAGCGGGGATGAATACCAGTTTTTCAACGGGGCCGATTCGTCGAATGCAGATTCGGATGATGACAGTGCCGATGTGGAGGACGAAGACAGTACACTGACACAGGCTGCGGACACAGTCGTTTCCGGTCAGGGGACGTCTGCAGGGGATTCTTCTGCAGAGGGCAGTCAGAACCAGGATGCTGCCGGCAGTGTACAGGCACAGAATCCGGCGTCAGAGAAGCCCGAAGCAGTGTCCGGAGACGATGGAGCGGTTGTCTCCGGGAATGGTGACGACACCGGTAACCAGGTCATCATAGACCCGGGGAACGAAGGCAGTGATGATTTGCCGGGGGATGGGCAGACCGTCATCCAGGATGACAGCGACAGCACACAGGAGGCAGATCCGGATACGCTGACAGCGGTTAATACCTTCCTGTCCGATGTGAACCGCCTGACGGGCCTGGCGAATGAAGGCTTTGACAACCTTTCATCCGACGCGGCCGCCGCAGTCTTTCAGGAGGCGTTTGAGCTGTTCCGCTCAAAGCTGGCCGACAGCGGCGAAACAACTGTGACAGACTTTTTCGGAGCATCAAGGACGGTAACAACCTATGCTGTGAAAAGCCGGGTCGCGGCGATGACGGGCAATGCAACCGCAACGGTTCTCCAGCAGGCCTATGACAGACTTTGCGTGTATCAGTTCATCAATGCGGTCCGGCAGATTTTCCCGGGGCAGATGAACCCGTCCGGTGCCTACGATTCGGCAGCCGTCAGTGCGGTTTCTGACAAAATCCATGCGGCGGCGGATGCCTATTATCAGCTGCAGAGCAGCGCGTGTACGGTTGATGAAAACGGAAACATCGTTTTTTCAACAGAATTCTCCGCGCTCAATGATCCCTCGTTTGGCGACCAGAGTTACGGAGCCTATTTCACCGGGCTGATTCAGACATTGAACCTGAATGGGCAGACTTTGTTCCCGGAGAACCCGATCCCGCAGACAGAGATGGAAATGTCAGAACCGGGCTTCCCGGGTGATGACGGCGGCGATGGCGGCGGAACGACTGCGCAGGAGCTTCAGCAGGCGATCGAGCAGCAGAAAAAGGACATTGTCGAGTGCCAGCTTCAGATCCGGGAGGCAAACCTGGCGATCAAGGAATATGACGCAGACCTCCAAAACGAGACGGTCACGGCCACGATGGATGGAATTGTGAAGCAGGCAGGAACAACGACGGAGCAGCCGTCCTCTGGCGGGTTCATTGTCATCACCGGAAAGGCTGGTATGTATGTCCAGGGAACGCTGAGTGAGCGGTCACTCGACAGCCTGAAGGTCGGGGATATGATTTCAGGAACCTCGTGGGATACCGGAAGCACGTTTTCAGCGAAAATCACGGAGATCTCCAAATACCCGTCCGACTCCGAAAGCAATATGTACTACTATGATTCGACGAATGACCAGAATTCCTCCCAGTATCCGTTCCTGGCGTATATTGACGATGCAGAAGGGCTGACAGCGGGATCGACTGTCGAGCTGAGCGTGACATCCCAGGATACAGAATCGGGCCTGATGCTTCCACCTTATCTGATCCGGACGGACTCTGCCGGTAAGAGTTTCTGCTATGTGCGCGGGAAGGATGACAGGCTTGCGAGAAAATATGTGAAGACCAAGGATACAGGATATGGGCTCACAATGATTCTGTCCGGACTCAATTCGGATGACTACATCGCTTTTCCATATGGAGACGATGTGAAGGACGGCGCGCCGACGAAGAAAGTCGAGACGCTGAGTGCAGTCAGCGGAAGCTACTACGGCGTCGGCTGAAGGGGTGTGAAATACATGCTTGAGAATATCAGACTTGCATTCCGTGGAATCGCTTCGCACAAGATGCGTTCGTTTCTGACCATGCTCGGGATTATCATCGGAATTGCGTCCATCATGTCAATTGTATCCACGATCAAGGGGACAAATGACGCGCTGCGCGACAAGCTGGTGGGCTCGGGAAACAACACGGTGAAGGTCAGTCTTTCTTCAGGGGGACAGGAGCTGAGCATCTACGACGCATCCTCTGTGCCGCAGAATATACAGCCGATTGCGGACGAGACCAGACAGAAGATCGCGGATCTGAAGACGGTGAAACAGGTCACCCTCTACAATAAACGGTTTGTGACGGACAGCTCCGTCTTCTATGGAGATAATTCTGTCAGCCAGTTCAATATGTACGGTGTGGACGATGTCTACTTTGACACCGTCGGGTACCGCCTGAAAACCGGGAGAGCATTTCTGGAGAGCGACTACACTTTGTTCAGGAAGGTGATGATCCTCGATCAGGTCGCTTCACAGAAACTGTTCCCGGATACGGATCCGCTCGGTAAAACGGTCGAGTTCATGGGACAGCCATTTACGGTGATCGGCGTCATGTATGAGCCGGACGACTACGAACCCGATATCCAGACAGTGGAGGATTACTACAACAACCAGGATAACTCGAACGGACTGTTTTTTATTCCGAAGGCGGACTGGCCGATTGTGTTCAATTACGACGAACCGGAAAATGTGATTGTAAGGGCAACCTCTACGGACGATATGACGACTGCCGGCGGGGCAGCAGCCAAGATCCTGAACCAGACGATCACCAGCACTTCCGATGACACACCAAAGTACCAGGCGGAGGATCTGCTCGGGATTGTCAAGAGTCAGCAGAAGCTTACAGCTGCAGCCAATATGCAGCTGATCTGGATCGCAGGAATATCGCTCCTGGTCGGGGCAATCGGTGTCATGAATATCATGCTCGTCTCTGTTACGGAGCGGACGGCGGAGATCGGCCTGAAGAAAGCCATCGGTGCGAGGCAGAGTGCCATCCTTGGACAGTTTCTGACGGAGGCAGCTGTCCTGACAACGATGGGCGGTCTGATCGGTGTCGGAGTCGGTGTCCTGCTTTCTTACCTGATCAATCGCTTTTCCGGTATTCCGGTCGCGATCTCTATCCCGTGGTCGGCAGGCGCTGTTCTGATATCCATGCTGATCGGTGTCATATCCGGCCTTCTGCCGGCACAGAAAGCAGCCAGGATGGATCCGATCAATGCACTGAGACGGGAATGAAAATCTTATGTGGCAATTGTGCAGGATATTTGCAGGGGACGCCGGGGACGACAGTGGAAACTGTGCGCAGAAACTGCGCAGAAACTGTGTAAGAAACAGGTTGCACAGCAAAGAAAACAATGATAAACTGAAAAAGTTGCGAAAAAGCACGCATGCGGATTCTGCGAAGGGTGCCCATCCGGGCTTTCACAGACCTGAAACGTGCGGAAGAACAAAACCAAAGGAGATATGACATGAGTGTACTTTCTATGAAGCAGCTGCTGGAAGCAGGCGTTCACTTCGGACATCAGACAAGAAGATGGAACCCCAAGATGGCTCCGTATATCTATACAGAGCGCAACGGCATCTATATCATTGACCTTCAGAAGACGGTCGGTATGATCGATGACGCTTATAATGCTGTCGGAGACATCGTTGCAAACGGGGGAAGCATCCTCTTTGTCGGAACCAAGAAGCAGGCGCAGGACTCCATCAAGGCAGAGGCTGAGAGATGCGGAGAGTTCTATGTCAATGAGAGATGGCTCGGCGGTATGCTGACCAACTTCAAGACCATTCAGAGCCGCATCAAGCGCATGAAGGACATCAAGAAGATGGAAGAGGACGGGACATTTGATGTTCTGCCGAAGAAGGAAGTCATCAAGCTGAAGAAGGAGCTTGACAAGCTGGAGAAGAACCTCGGCGGCATCGAGGAGATGAAGAAGCTTCCGGATGCGATCTTCGTTGTCGACCTGAAGAAGGAGAAAATCTGCGTGGAGGAGGCTCACGCGCTGGGAATCCCGCTGATCGGCATCTGCGATACCAACTGTGATCCGGAGGATCTTGATTATGTCATCCCGGGCAATGACGATGCAATCCGCGCCGTCAAGCTGATTGTCTCCAAGATGGCGGATGCAGTCATCGAGGCACGCCAGGGTATGGAGCAGGCTGAGGGCGAGACGGCCGAGGCTGAGGAAGAGGCAGCGCCGGTTGATGCAGTAGCAGCCGAGTAAGGGATGCCTTTGATCATTCATTTCAAAACGAACAGGCGCGGAAGACCTGCGTACTTCCGCATCTCATACTGAAGGAGGATATATATGGCTATCACAGCTGCTCTGGTTAGAGAACTGAGAGAAGAGACCGGTTCCGGTATGATGGACTGCAAGAAGGCGCTTGTCGCAACAAACGGCGACAAGGAAGCCGCAGTCGAGTGGCTCCGGAAGAAGGGACTTGCAACGGCAGAAAAGAAGTCCGGAAGAATTGCTTCCGAAGGCCTTTCCATGATCGTTGTCTCCGATGACGCCAAGAAGGGTGTTGCGGTTGAGGTTAACTCCGAGACCGACTTCGTTGCTCAGAACGAGAAATTCAGAAACTATGTCAAGACCATTGCAGATCAGGCACTTGGCACAAAGGCCGCAGATATCGACGCATTCCTTGCTGAGACCAGCAAGGCTGATCCGACAAAGACGGTTGCAGAGTACAATGCAAGCATGATCGCCGTCATCGGTGAGAACCTGAAGATCCGCCGCTTCCAGCAGCTGGAAGAGCAGAACGGTTTTGTTACCGGCTACACGCACATGAATGGTAAGATTGTCGTTCTGGTCGATGTTGAGTCTGATGTGGACAACGAGGCTGTCCGGGAGATGGGCAAGAACATTGCGATGCAGATCGCAGCTCTGAATCCGAAATATACCAGCGATGCAGAGGTTCCGCAGGATTACAAGGATCATGAGATTGCTATCCTGACGGAGCAGACAAAGAATGACCCGAAGATGGCAGGAAAGCCGGAGAAGGTCATCAGCGGTGCGGTGATGGGCCGTCTGAAGAAAGAGCTCAAGGAGATCTGCCTGCTTGATCAGGAGTATGTCAAGGCTGAGGACGGAAAGCAGTCTGTTGCTCAGTATGTCGCTTCTGTAGCGAAGGCTCAGAACGCAAAGATCAACATCAAGGGCTTTGTCCGTTTTGAGACCGGCGAAGGGCTGGAGAAGAAGAACGAGGACTTTGCGGCAGAGGTTGCTGCTCAGCTTCAGAAGTAAGAACTGTATGATCAGGGCTTGAAGCCAGAGAAGGGGATGCTGCATGGTACATGGATACCATGCAGCATCCCTTTTTTCAGTTCATTCCATGATACGGGCCTGCAGCAGACGGAACAGGATGACCTGAATCACCAGGATCGATGGGACACCGATGGAGAACTTCAGTTTCCTCGTTTTATGATGAAAGAGGTACATGCCTGCCAGCGCCCCGATGCTGCCGCCGGCGGCTGCCAGGATGAGCAGTGTTTTCTCCGGAATCCGCCACTGATTGTGAACGGCCCTGTACTTGTCGGTGCCGTAGGCAATCAACGTGATGATATTCAGCACAACCAGATACAGAACTGCAGCAGAATCCATATAGAAAACCCTCCCGTTTTGAAAGATGCAGCCCGCCGATATGATGATTCCTGGCCGCCATTCAGACATGATGATACAGCGTCTGTCTGTCAGTGAAAAGAGGGAGCTTGATTTTCTGCTGTGGAGGCGGGTATAATTGCTGCAGGGTTCTATAAAGAAAAAGGAGGCAGAATGATGAAGGTTGTATCGACAGAGAAGGCACCGGCGGCAATCGGCCCTTATTCCCAGGGGATCGTGACCGGAGGACTCGTATTTGTGTCCGGACAGACACCGATTGATCCGCAGACAGGAAAGTTCGCGGAGGATATCGCAGCGCAGGCTGAGCAGAGCTGCAGGAATGTCGGGGAGATTCTGAAGGCAGCCGGAAGCGGTTTTGAGAGGGTTGTCAAGACAACCTGCTTCCTTGCAGATATTAAAGATTTCAAGGCATTCAACGAAGTCTATGCGAAGTATTTTGTTTCGAAGCCTGCACGCAGCTGCGTGGCGGTGAAGGATCTTCCGCTTGGCGTAGGGTGCGAGATCGAGGCTATTGCAGAAGTTTGATACCGTGATCAGGAAGAAGGACAGAGGTGTCCCCGGAGAAGAGATTTTCCGGGGACTTTTTTCGGATTTCTTCTGGAAGTAAGATCAAGTGTGGATATATTTGTTCAGATGAGTTATGATATGGGAAATAGAACATGAAAATCCCGGAAAGGATTGGAGGATATCAGCATGAAAAAGATACTGTTTGTGGCATCGGAGGGCGTGCCGTTTATCAAGACCGGGGGCCTTGCCGATGTGGTTGGATCGCTGCCGAAGTGCTTCGACAAGGAGAAGTATGACTGCCGCGTGATCCTTCCGAAGTATATGTGTATGAGACAGGAGTGGAAGGATAAGATGCAGTATCTGACCCACTTCTATATGGATCTGTCCTGGAGAAGTCAGTATGTCGGTATCCTGGAGATGGAATACCAGGGTGTACATTTCTATTTCATTGACAACGAGTACTATTTTGCAGGCCCGAAGCCCTATGGAAATATCTATCAGGATGTGGAGAAGTTTGCGTTTTTCTCGAGGGCGGCGCTCTCTGCGCTTCCGGTCATCGGATTTCAGCCGGATATTGTCCACTGCCACGACTGGCAGACTGGACTTGTGCCGGTATACTTGAAGGACAGCTTCCATCAGGGAGATTTCTACCGGAACATGAAGTCAATCATGACCATTCACAACCTGAAGTTCCAGGGCGTCTGGGATGTGAAGACCATTCAGGACATTACAGGACTGGACAAGTCTTATTTTACACCGGATAAGCTGGAGGCATACGGGGATGCCAATTACCTGAAGGGCGGTATTGTCTACGCAGACTGGATCACGACGGTGTCCAGAACTTACGCGGAGGAGATTAAGACGCCGTTCTATGGGGAACGTCTGGATGGCCTGATGCGTGCGCGCTCCAACTGCCTGAGCGGAATTGTGAACGGAATTGACTATGATGAGTACAATCCGGAGACCGATCAGTTTATCGAGCAGCCTTACAATGCAAGAAATTTCCGTAAGGAGAAGATCAAGAACAAGAGGGCGCTGCAGCGGGAACTTGGGCTTGAGCAGGACGACCGGAAGTTCATGATCGGCATTGTTTCGAGGCTGACAGATCAGAAGGGCTTTGACCTGATTGCGTACATGATGGACGAGATTTGCCAGCAGGATCTGCAGATTGTCGTGCTTGGAACAGGTGAGGAACGATATGAGAATATGTTCCGCCATTTCGCGTGGAAGTATCAGGGAAAGGTCTCGGCGAACATATATTATTCTGAAGCGATGAGCCACAAGATCTATGCATCCTGTGATGCATTCCTGATGCCGTCCCTGTTTGAACCGTGCGGGCTGAGCCAGCTGATGAGCCTCCGCTACGGGACCATCCCGATTGTCAGGGAGACGGGCGGACTGAAAGATACGGTGGAGCCTTACAATGAATATGAGTCGACCGGAACCGGATTCTCATTTGCAAACTATAACGCTCATGAGATGCTTGGCACGATCAAGTACGCGATGGACGTCTTCTATAACCGCAGAAGAGAGTGGAACAAGATGATCGACCGCGCAATGGCGAAGGATTTCTCGTGGAAGACTTCCGCAAAACAGTATGAGGAGCTGTACGATCACCTGCTGGGCTGGTAAGCAGGGGTAAGAAGAAGGATTAGTAAAAAAGAGGGGCAGCGGGGGAAACCTCGATGCCCCTCTTCTTCCTTGACGCTGCGGATGTCCTGTGATATATTTTTTTAATTCCAAGTAAATTACTAGGATTAAAATATCGGAGGAAAGAACGAGCATGAAATTATCCACGAAGGGCAGATATGGCCTTCGGGCTATGATTGATCTTGCATCTCATATGGATGAGGAGACGGTCTCCCTGAGCAGCATTGCCCGCAGGGAGAGTATTTCGGAGTCCTACCTGGAACAGCTGGCATCCTCGTTGAAGAAGGCCGGCCTTGTCACATCAAGCAGAGGAGCGCAGGGAGGTTACAGACTTGGACGGGATGCTTCTGAAATCTCGGTCGGAGATGTGCTGAGAGCCTGCGAGGGCAGTACAGATGCGGTTTCCTGCCCGGGCCTGAAGTCGGAATCGGCCGGGAAGGAGACCGGCTGTGCCGGGGCAGAGATGTGCGTGTCAAAGTATGTCTGGGAGAAAATCAATACGGCGATCACGGATACAGTCGATGGCATCTATTTGTCTGAGCTTGTCAAAGAATCGAGAAAGGCACGAACCGGTCATCCGGATGAGCTGCCTGGCTGTGCTGCAGGAGGAAAGAGATGAGCGGGGATAAACCGGAATTCATCTATCTGGACAATGCAGCAACAACAAGGACACTTCCGGAAGCAGTCTCGGTTATGCTGCCGTTTTTTACAGAAACTTATGGCAATGCTTCGGCGGTGTATGAAGCCGGGCAACTCTGCCGCAGTGCGGTCATGCGGTCCAGAAAGACGATTGCAGATCTGATCGGGGCGGACAGGGACAAGATCTATTTTACCTCCGGGGGAAGCGAGGCGGACAACTGGGCCCTCAAAGGTGTGTTTGAACTGGCGCTGGACAAAGGCAGAGAAAAACCGCCTCATATCATCACCACGGCAATTGAGCATCATGCTGTTCTGCACACCTGTGAGTGGCTGCAGAAAATGGGGGCGGATGTCACGTTCATTCAGCCGGACAAGGAAGGGTTTATCAATCCGGAGGATGTAGAGCGGGCGATCCGGAAAGAGACGGTGCTGATCTCTGTGATGCTTGCAAACAATGAAATCGGCACAATTGAGCCGATTGCCAGAATCGGACAAATCGCACACGATCACGGCATCCTGTTTCACACAGACGCTGTCCAAGCATATGGACAGATTCCGGTGAGTGTGCGGGACATGTACATTGACCTGCTTTCCGCCAGCAGCCATAAGCTCTATGGCCCCAAGGGCGTGGGATTTCTGTATATCAGGAGAGGCATTCAGCTGCCGGCCCTGATTCACGGGGGCGGTCAGGAGCGCGGAAAGCGGGCAGGAACCGAGAATGTTCCGGGAATCGTCGGATTCGCGAAGGCAGCGGAGGCTGCAGGCGGGCAGATGGAAGACCGGATGAAGCAGGAGAGACGTCTCCGCAGCCAGCTGATCAGGCAGGTCATGGACAGGATTCCGGGGACGCTTCTGAACGGACCGGCTGCAGCTGAGAATGAGCGTTTCCCGGAATTAAGAAGGCTGCCCGGCAACGCGAATTTCTGCTTTGAGGGAGTGGACGGAGAGGCACTGCTGGCGCTGCTTGACATGCAGGGAATTTGTGCTTCTTCCGGGAGTGCCTGCTCCGCCGGTTCGCTGGATCCCTCTCATGTACTGCTTGCGATCGGAAGAAATCATGCACAGGCAAGAAGCAGTGTGCGGTTTAGCATCGGCGCGTTTAATACGGAAGAGGAGATCACGCAGACCGTGAGAATCCTTGAGCAGGACGTCCGGAAACTTCGGGCATATACTTGATTTTTCGGAAAAGTGAATGTAGAATATTTAACAGGTTGAGCGCCGTGGACTGCTTGCGGTTATGATGGCGGCTCGACAGAAAACTTATAGTTTTTCTTTATCCAGGAGGATTAAATTATGGCAGTAAGAGTTGCAATCAATGGCTTTGGCCGTATTGGACGCCTTGCATTCCGTCAGATGTTCCAGGCACCGGGTTATGATGTTGTCGCAATCAACGATCTGACCAGCCCGGAGATGCTTGCTTACCTTCTTAAGTATGATACAACTCATGGTCATTATGAGGGCACTGTTGAGTCTACCGATCATTCCATTATTGTCAACGGCAAGGAGATCGAGATCTACAAGGAGAAGGATGCAAAGGATCTTCCTTGGGGCGAGCTGAAGATCGATGTCGTTCTGGAGTGCACCGGCTTCTACACCAGCAAGGCAAAGGCTCAGGCTCATATCGATGCAGGCGCCCGCAAGGTTGTCATCTCTGCTCCGGCAGGCAATGACCTTCCGACCATTGTCTACAATGTCAACCACAAGACTCTGAAGGCTTCCGATACCATCATCTCCGCAGCTTCCTGCACAACGAACTGCCTTGCACCGATGGCAAAGGCTCTGAACGATCTGGCACCGGTTGAGTCCGGATTCATGACCACCGTTCATGCTTACACCGGTGATCAGATGGTTCTTGACGGACCGCAGAGAAAGGGTAACCTTCGCCGCAGCCGTGCAGCAGCTCAGAACATCGTTCCGGCTTCTTCCGGCGCAGCTAAGGCAATCGGCCTGGTTATCCCGGAGCTGAACGGAAAGCTGAACGGCGCAGCTCAGCGTGTACCGGTCGCTACAGGATCTACCACCATCCTTGACGCTGTTGTCGACGGAGTGGTTTCTGCAGATGATGTCAACGCTCAGATGAAGAAGGAGTCCACCGAGTCCTTCGAGTACAACACCGATGAGATCGTTTCCTCCGATATCATCAACAGCAGGGCTGGTTCCATCTTCGATGCAACCCAGACAAAGGTTCTTGATATGGGCAACGGCAAGACGCTTGTTCAGGTTGTTTCCTGGTATGACAACGAGAATTCTTACACCAGCCAGATGGTTCGTACCATCAAGTACTTCTCTGAGCTTCAGTAATTGAATCTCAACTGAATTACGATAAGACCTGAGGAGGTCCGGTCTGAAAGGACCGGACCTTTTCTTCGGTTTCAGGAAGAACATGACAGGACACCAGCCCTGCACCTGTTTTCATCAGGAGAATGACGCTCAGGGGAGAAGGCAGAAAGGGGCTGCTGGTCTGGTATTCAAAAAGGAGGCATACTGACATGCTGAAAAAAAAGACCGTTGATGACATCAACGTAAAAGGAAAGAGAGTTCTGGTCCGCTGCGACTTCAACGTTCCGCTGAAGGATGGCAAGATTACGGATGAGAATCGTCTGGTAGCAGCACTTCCGACGATCAAGAAGCTGATTGCAGATGGCGGAAAGGTCATTCTCTGCTCTCATCTCGGGAAACCGAAGGGAGTTGCGGATCCGAAGCTTTCCCTGGCTCCGGTTGCTGCACGCCTGAGCGAGCTGCTCGGACAGGAAGTAAAGTTTGCAGCGGACGATAATGTTGTCGGCCCGAACGCAAAGGCAGCTGTCGAAGCCATGAAGGACGGGGATGTGATTCTGCTTCAGAACACCCGTTACAGAGCCGAAGAGACGAAGAACGGCGAGGAATTCTCCAAGGAGCTTGCTTCTCTGGCAGATGTTTTTGTCAATGACGCTTTCGGTACTGCTCACAGAGCACACTGCTCCAATGTCGGTGTCACAAAGTATATCAAGGGCGACTGCGTCGTCGGCTATCTGATGCAGAAGGAGATCAAGTATCTCAGCAATGCGGTCGACGATCCGAAGCGCCCGTTTGTCGCGATTCTTGGCGGCGCAAAGGTTGCTGATAAGCTGAACGTTATCTCCAATCTGCTTGAGAAGTGCGATACGCTGATTATCGGCGGCGGAATGGCGTACACCTTCCTGAAGGCAAAGGGATACGAGGTCGGAACCTCTCTGCTTGATGAGACGAAGGTTGATTACTGCAAGGAGATGATTGAGAAGGCGCAGAAGCTTGGCAAGAAACTTCTTCTCCCGGTCGATGCGGTTGTGACCGATCATTTCCCGGAACCGATCGATGCGGAGATTGAGACAGCGGTTGTCGATGCAGACAAGATTCCGGCTGACAAGATGGGGATGGATATCGGACCGAAGACGGTAGCTCTTTACACGGATGCAGTGAAGACTGCAAAGACGGTCGTCTGGAACGGACCGATGGGTGTGTTCGAGAACCCGATTCTTGCAAAGGGAACAAAGGCAGTTGCTGCGGCACTTGCAGAGACAGATGCAGTCACCATCATCGGCGGCGGCGACTCTGCGGCAGCAGTCAACCAGCTTGGCTATGGCAGCAAGATGACGCATATCTCTACCGGCGGCGGAGCTTCTCTTGAATTCCTGGAGGGGAAGGATCTTCCGGGCGTTGTCGCTGCTGACGATGCAGAGTAATCAATAGAGATTATTCGAAGTGAAAGACATTTGATTGTAGTAAAAGGAGATTATAAAGCCATGGCTAGAAAGAAGATTATTGCCGGCAACTGGAAGATGAACATGACTCCGACCGAGGCGAAGGCTCTGGTTGAAACCCTGAAGCCGCTTGTTGCCGGGGCTGATACCGATGTTGTTTACTGCGTACCGGCAGTTGATATTGTCCCGGTCGTCGAGGCTGTGAAGGGAACAAATGTCACGGTTGGCGCTGAGAATATGTATATCGAGGAGAAGGGAGCCTTCACTGGTGAGATTTCCCCGAACATGCTTGTCGATGCAGGCTGCAAGTGGGTCATCATCGGACACTCCGAGAGACGTCAGTACTTCAATGAGACAGATGAGTTCCTGAACAAGAAGGTTCTGAAGGCGTTTGAGCATGGCCTGACACCGATCCTCTGCTGCGGCGAGACGCTTGAGCAGAGAGAAGCAGGTGTGACCCTCGACTGGATCCGCCTTCAGATCAAGTCTGATCTCCAGGGAGTGACAAAGGAGCAGGCGGCTTCCATGGTCATCGCATACGAGCCGATCTGGGCAATCGGAACCGGCAAGACGGCAACGGCTGACCAGGCTGAGGAGGTCTGCAAGGCAATCCGTGATACCATCGCAGAGATCTATGACACCGATACGGCTGAGAAAATCCGTATCCAGTATGGCGGATCGATGAAGCCGTCTAACTGCAAGGAGCTGCTTGCAAAGCCGGATATCGACGGTGGTCTGATCGGCGGCGCATCCCTCAAGGCGGACTTTGCGGCGATCGTCAACTACAATAAGTAATACAGACATCTGACCATGAAGGGCAGGCCATGCGGCCTGCCTTTTCATTTGCAGGCGGGGTGTTGATCCGTGAGCCGGCGATCCCGTATGCGGAGGAATCCGGCTGGCGGAATCGTGCGAATCACGCTCGGCTATTATGCAGAAGGACCGCGCATGCAAAATGAATGACCGGTGCATTTACAAGGAGCTTGGCGGTATGGTAAGATGACTGCGCTGGCCTGATCGCCAGAACTGATTGCAGATGAGTGACAACTGACTGGCAGAAGCCGGAACGGGTCAAACCGGCATCGGCAGGATGGAAAGAGACATGGGAAAAGACGGAATGAATGTGGCACTTCTCGGCCTTGGAACGGTCGGAAAGGGCGTCTACAAGGTAATGAAAACGCAGCGGCCTGAGATGCCTCAGAAGCTGAACACGGTCCTGAATCTGAAGAAGATTCTGGTGCGGCATCCGGAGGCGCATGTGAAGGATGTGGATGACCCTTCCATATTGACCAGCGACTATTCACAGATTGTGGATGATCCGGATATCGACATCGTCATCGAGCTGATCGGCGGCATTGAACCGGCCTGCACTTATATCCGGGACGCTCTTGAGGCGGGGAAAAGCGTTGTTACCGCGAACAAGGATCTGATCGCGGAACGGGGCGGAGAGCTGATGGAGATCGCCGAGGAAAACCATGCGGAGCTGAGGTTTGAGGCTTCCGTAGCCGGCGGTATCCCGATTATATCTCCTCTGAAGAACAGCTTGTCTGCCAACGAGATCAGCGAGGTCATGGGAATCGTCAACGGGACGACAAACTTCATCCTGTCCAAGATGACGGATGAGGGGATGGACTATGAGCAGGCGCTGAGAGAGGCGACCGCGCTGGGCTATGCGGAGGCGGATCCGACCGCTGATGTCGAGGGTTATGACGCAGCCAGAAAGATGGCCATCATGGCTTCCATCGCTTTTCATTCCAGAGTCACATTCCGGGATGTCTACACGGAGGGGATCACGAAAATCACGGCGCAGGACATCGCTTACGCGAAGACGCTTGGTTGGGTTATCAAGCTGATCGGCCTTGCGACAAACGGGAAGGAAGGGATCGAGGTTCGGGTGCATCCGATGCTGATCCCGCAGGCTCATCCGATCGCGACTGTGAACGGATCCTACAATGCCGTCTATGTACGCGGCGATGCCGTTGGGGATGTCATGTTCTATGGCAGAGGAGCCGGTGAGATGCCGACAGCCAGTGCTGTGATGGGGGATGTCTTCTCCGTCGCACGCCACACTGTTTATCACTCCCAGGGAACGACAAGAGACAATGTATACCGGAAGATTCCGATCCGCAGGATTGAGAACACGGTCTCCAGCTATTTCCTGAGAATGGAGGTGGAGGACAAGCCGGGTGTCCTGGCCACGATTGCCAGCATCTTCGGCAACAATTCCGTTTCGATTGAGCAGGTGATCCAGAAGGACAAGATCGGGACAAATGCCGAGCTTGTCATCATTACAAGCCCTGTTCGGGAACGCCATATCAGGGACGCGCTGCTGATCATCAATTCAAGCAGCGTTGTGAAACGGGTTGCAAGCATGATCAGGGTGTATATCGATCAGAGAGAAGGAGAAATATCATGAGCAAGAGACCAACAGTACTGATGATTCTGGACGGGTACGGACTGAATCCGCGGAAGGATCACAATGCAATCGCAGAGGCGAATACGCCTGTCATGGACAGACTGATGAAGGAATATCCATTTGTACAGGGACAGGCGTCCGGGGAGTATGTCGGACTTCCGGACGGGCAGATGGGCAATTCAGAGGTCGGGCACCTGAATATGGGGGCAGGCCGTATTGTATATCAGGATTTGACGAAGATTACGAAAGCGATCCGCGATGGGTCTTTCTTTGAGAATCCGGCGCTGAAGGGTGCTATGGAGAATGCAAAGAAGAATGATTCCTCCCTGCATCTGTACGGACTCGTTTCGGATGGGGGCGTTCACAGTCACATTTCCCATATCTTTGCGCTTCTGGAGATGGCAAAGAGGGAGGGACTGAAGAAGGTCTTTGTACACTGCTTCCTCGATGGACGTGACACGCCGCCGGATTCCGGAGCAGGATTTGTACAGCAGGTCCAGGATAAGATGGACGAGCTTGGCATCGGCAAAATCGGCGTTGTCTCCGGCCGCTACTATGCGATGGACCGTGACAACAGATGGGACAGAGTCGAGAAGGCATACAGAGCCCTGACGCTGGGAGAGGGCGTGCCGGCTTCAAGCGGCGTGCAGGCAGTGAAGGATTCCTATGCAAATGGGGTGACCGATGAGTTCGTCGTTCCGGCAGTTGTGATGGAGGATGGCAAGCCGGTCACCACGATCAAGGATGGTGATTCAATCATCTTCTTCAATTTCCGTCCGGACCGTGCGAGAGAGCTGACCAGATGTTTCTGCATGGATGATTTCAATCAGTTTGACAGAGGACCGCGCAAGAAGGTTTACTATACCTGCTTCACCGACTATGATGTGACGATTCCGAACAAGCATGTCGCCTTCCCGAAGACCGAGATCAAGGAGACGTTCGGAGAATTCCTCGCACAGCATCATATGACCCAGGCCAGGATTGCCGAGACGGAGAAGTATGCACATGTGACCTTCTTCTTCAATGGCGGCGTGGAGGCTCCGAATCCGGGCGAGGACCGCATCCTGGTCAAGAGTCCGAAGGTTGCGACGTATGATCTTCAGCCGGAGATGAGCGCGCCGGAGGTCTGTGACAAGTTTGTTGACGCGATCAAGTCCGGAAAATATGATGTGATTATTACCAATTTCGCAAATCCCGATATGGTCGGACACACCGGGGTGGAGCCGGCCTGCATCAAGGCCATCGAGACGGTCGACAAGTGCGTCGGACGGGTTGTCGATGCGCTGCTCGAAGTGGACGGACAGATGTTCATCACGGCGGATCACGGCAATGCGGAACAGCTTGTGGATTATGAGACGGGTGAACCGCTCACATCCCATACGACAAACCCTGTTCCGTTCATCCTGGTCAACTATGACCCGGCTTACACCCTCAGAGAGGGCGGCGCGCTGTGTGACATCATCCCGACGCTGATAGAGATGATGGGTATGAAGCAGCCGAAGGAGATGACGGGAAAGAGTCTTCTGGTGAAGAAAAACTAAGTGATACCGTTGAATAGGCGCTGAAGGGCAGACTCCTGCGGGAGCTGCCCTTTTTCAGATTGACACACAGAATCAGCTGAATTTTCACACCTTTGACACAGAAGCTTCTTAAGATAGGAGTTATCATTTGAATGCATGAAAGGAGCTCTCCAATGTACGATAAGAAGCTGAGAAACAGAAGAATCTCTGCAAGGGTGCTGGCGGCGATTCTGACCGCAGCGATGAGCGTGAGCGCAGCCCCATATACATTTGCCGGAACGATCCTCCAGACCGGGAAAGAGGCTGCCAGTCAGACGGAAACGGAGGAGCAGACAGAAGCTGACACGCAGGATGTATCTGCTGATAAGAAGGATTCGGAAAAGAGCAGCTACCCGCAGCTTGAGACGACGGGGACACAGGACGCAAAGGTCACAGCGATTGATGTTTCAGATGTCGTGGATGCATGTATGCCGTCCATTGTCACCATTTCTGAGAAGAGTGTTCAGGAAGTCGAGGATTACTTTGGCGGGAAGCATAGTGTTGAGGAAGAGGGTGCAGCATCGGGATTTATCATTGCGCAGACCGCTGACGAGCTGCTGATCGCGACGAATAATCACGTTGTGGACAATGCGACGGACGTCACAGTTGCCTTTTCAGTTGACACAGACAATGAAGAGGACAAGGTCGTTGCAGCCAAGGTGAAGGGAGCAGATCCGTCGACAGATGTGGCTGTTGTCGCAGTTCAGTTGAAGGATATCAAGGAGGATGTGCTGAAGCAGCTGAAGGTTGCTGTGCTCGGGGATTCTGACAAGCTCAAGGTCGGTCAGACTGCGATTACAATCGGAAACACACTTGGACAGGGACTGACTGTGACATCCGGCATTATCGCGGCGCTGAACTGCAAGGTTGAGACGGACGAGGGAACCTGGACAGAGTTCCAGACCGATGGCGCCGCTAATCAGGGACAGAGCGGCGGAGCTGTCCTGAATGCAAAGGGCGAAGTCATCGGAATTTTCAACGCAGGCTATCTGGAAGGAGATAATGTCGGGTATGCAGTCCCGATCAATACCGCGATTCCGGTTCTGCAGGACCTGATCAACCGCAAGACGAGGGATGCGCTGGACGATTACGGGTATCTTGGCATTACAGTGGCACCGGTGACAGATGAAGCCAGCCAGATGTATAATATCCCGAAGGGCGCATATGTTTACTCGGTTGAGAAGGGATCCGCCGCTGAGAAGGCAGGTCTTCAGAAGGGCGACGTCATCACAAAGTTTGACGGCCTGTCGATTGATTCCAGGGATACGCTTTTAAAGAAGATTCAGTATTATGCTCCGGGTGAAAAGGTGAAGATTGCCTATGAAAGGGCTTCCGGAAACAGTTATGAGGAAAAGACAGCGGAGGTTACGCTTGGCGAGGCAACCGATGAGGTGAAAGCAGCCAGGAAGGAGCAGAACGCATCTGACAGTTCTGACAAAAAGAACTCAGACGGAGACAAGGCTGACGGACAGGACAAGAACAGTGATGACAACGACGGATCCTCAGGCGACACAGACGACGGGTCCCAGACGCTTCCGCCGTCAGATGGCAGTGACGGAGACGGGAGCATCACGATTCCATGGGGCAGCTTTTTCGGCGGACAGGACGGAAGCGGCAGTGGAAATGAGTTCGGTTATCCATTCGGCGGAGGTTCCGGAAACGGCTCTGGCATTCCGTACAGCGGACAGGATGGGAATGCTTCAGGGACCAATGGAAGTGGAAGTGCAGAATTCTGAATGTGAGTTCCGGACCTGATTGCAGAAATCGCCGGGCAGCGGTAATATAAGAATCGTGCGGGGCAAGGTATCCATCGCCCCGCACTTTTTCTGATCACAGAAACAGCTGCCGGAGGCTGAAGAATAAAACCGCGAGGGAAGCGGACAGACTGGCGGTGGAGCAGGCATGCGATGCAGAGAACAGCAATCGGAAGAAATCGCAGCGGCCGGGCAGAAGAGTTGTTGGAGACCGGAAGTTCAGGAGAAGAAGAATGGGAAAGGAATCAGTCAGACTGATCGCAAACAATAAAAAGGCTTATCATGACTACTTCATCGATGAGACATACGAGGCAGGAATCGCGCTTGTAGGAACAGAAGTCAAGTCGCTTCGGATGGGGAAGTGCAGCATCAAGGAAGCTTACATCAGCATGGTCAACGGAGAAGCGCTGATCTACGGCATGAATATCAGCCCGTATGAGAAGGGAAACATTTTCAACAAGGATCCGCTCCGGCCAAGGAAGCTTCTTCTTCACAGGCAGGAGCTTAACAAACTTTGGGGAGCCATCCAGCAGAAGGGTTTTACCATTGTTCCGCTCAAGGTTTACCTGAAGGGATCGCTTGTGAAGGTCGAAATCGGAGTAGCAAGAGGAAAGAAGCAGTACGATAAGCGGGCAGATATTGCGAAGAAGGATGCAAAGCGATCAATGGAGCGGGCATTCAAGGAATACAACCGCTGAACATTGAGCGCGCCGGCAGGACAGAATGTGCGGATGCGGGAAGCATTCAGACTGGATCCGGCAGAGGAGATGGCTATGTCGCAGTTTACGGTATTCGATGTAGAGACGCCAAACAGAATGAACAACCGGATGAGTGCGATCGGCATCACGATCATTGAGAATGAACAGATCGAAAAGGAATTCTACACACTTGTCAATCCGGAGACTCATTTTGATTCGTTTAATACGATGCTGACCGGGATCAGCGAAGAATCCGTCCGGAACGCACCTTCCTTTCCGGAGGTCTGGGAGAAAATTGAGCCATACATGTCAGGCGGCCTTCTGGTGGCGCATAATGCTCAGTTTGATATGGGGGTTCTGAAGAAATGTCTGCTTGCCTATGAAATTGAATGGAAGCCTTATGCGTACTATATCTGCACGGTCCAGATGGGAAGACGTCTCCTTCCGGGAATCAGCCACAAGCTGAACGATCTGTGTGACTACTATGGAATTGCACTCGATCATCACAAGGCGGACAGCGACAGCAGAGCCTGTGCTCAGATCCTCCTTCGGTATCTTCAGAGTGGGGCGAACATCAGACCGTTCATTCGAACCTGTTCGCTGAACCGGTGAAGGGGGGAAGAGCGCACATGGAATGCGGCTGCGAAAAAAATCCGAACTCATGAGAGTTCGGATTTTGCATGATAAGTGGAGTAGACGAGAGTCGAACTCGTGTCCGAAAGCCAATCCCCTGTCCTTCTACTATCGTAGTCTGTCTATTGACATTCCCTCCGCCGCACGGGAACAGACACCCTTGCGGTTTCAGTAGCTTCATGATACGCCCATATGCTCAAAGCTTTGCATAAGTCGTTTCCTGCAAGTTCGATACCTGAGTCTGCAGTGCAGGTGCTTCAGATCAGGCAGTTGCAGCCGTCAGGCTGCAGCGAGTTCAACGTTGTTATCAGCGTTTATATTTAGGTTGGGATTTAACGCATCACCCTGCGGATAGCTTCTCCAGCTTCACAGCCCCCGTCGAAACCTTTACTACCCCGGAGGTGAATCTGTACATCCAGTATACCGTCTGCAGGACAAACCGTCAAGGAAGGATCAATTATCTAAAAACAGGCCGAAAGTTTTTCACAGTTCCAACACTGCTGCGTGGTATCATAGTAAAAATGTGTAAAATAACCAGGAGTGAAGAGATGATGAACCAGGAGATCCGGAGCCAGGCCGAGGAGCGGGGCAGGCAGAAGAATGGGGACGGCCTGTTTGAGGAGACGAAACAGTTTGAAGAACTGATGATGATGTATGACTGCGCGATCCGGCAGGTTCAGACGAAGCTGGAGATTCTGGATGAGGAGTTTTCTGTCAGATACAGGCGTAACCCGATCTCCTCGATCGAGAGCAGGGTCAAGACGCCGATGAGTATCTACAGAAAACTGAAAAAACGGGGGCAGGAAATTTCAGTCAAGAGCATCGTCCGGAATCTGAACGATGTGGCAGGAGTCCGTGTCATCTGCAATTTCATTGACGACATCTATGACATCGCGCGGATGCTCGGAAGGCAGGACGATCTGAAGGTCATATCCATCAAGGATTACATCAGAAACCCGAAGGAGAACGGGTACCGCAGCTATCACATGATTGTCGAGATCCCCGTTTACTTTTCGCGGACAACCCGGTACCTGCGCGTGGAGATCCAGATCCGGACAATTGCGATGAATTTCTGGGCGAGCCTTGAGCATCAGATCCGGTACAAAAAGACACTGCCGGGGGATGTCGATCTGAATGCAATCTCTGCGGAACTGCGTGAGTGCGCGGATACGATTGCGGAGACAGACAGGCGGATGCTTGATATCAAAAACCGCCTGGCAAAATATGAAGACATGGAGGAGGAATGAGCGATGGAGACATTGAAGGTGATGGTCGTCGATGATGAGGAACGGATGAGGAAGCTTGTCCGGGACTTTCTGGTCAAGAAGAATTTTGAAGTCATCGAAGCCGGGGACGGCGCCGAGGCAGTTGACAAGTTTTTCTCGACACGGGACATTGCGCTGATCATTCTGGATGTCATGATGCCGAAAATGGACGGCTGGGAGGTTGTCCGCGAGATACGGAAGGAGTCGAAGGTGCCGATCATCATGCTGACGGCCAAATCGGATGAGCGGGACGAAGCGCTGGGCTTTGAGCTCGGAGTTGACGACTATGTGTCGAAGCCGTTCAGCCCGAAGATTCTGGTTGCGCGTGTGGAAGCCCTCCTGCGCAGGAGCGGCGCATTTGGATCGGATGATATTCTGAAGGCAGGGGCGATTGAGATTGACAAGGCCGCGCATCAGGTTCAGATCGACGGACAGCCGGTGGAACTTTCGTTCAAGGAATTTGAGCTCCTGACCTATTTTGTGGAGAACCAGGGAATCGCGCTGTCGCGTGAGAAGATTCTCAACAGCGTCTGGAATTATGACTACTTCGGGGATGCCCGGACGATTGATACACATGTCAAGAAACTGAGAGCAAAGATGGGACAGCGCGGCAACTATATCAAGACCATCTGGGGGATGGGCTACAAGTTCGAGGCGGACGATGAGCAGAAAGAAACAAAAGAATAAGCGTACGTCCATATCCAGACAGCTGACGGTTACCTTCCTGTCGATCATCGGCATCATCATGCTGCTGATGTTTCTGGCCAACACCTTTCTGCTGGAAAAGTTCTATGAAAGGCGGCTGGAGAACACCCTTGTCTCTATGTTCGAGATGGCGGACGAACATGTGACAGCGGATGGGCTGAATCAAACATTTTTTAATAAAAACTTCCTGGAGACGACGCAGAAGAACAGTGTGATCGCTGCGATCACGGATGCGGACTATGTTCCGGTTCTCGTATACGGAACGGGAAACGACAGCCTTGAGATCCTGTCCGCAAGACTGAATGGATATATATGGGGGATCGACCAGGGCAGCCAGGTTGTAAAGAAGGAGAGCAATTACACAATTCAGAAGAAGAAGGATGACCATCTGGGCAATGCCGTCTATCTGGAGCTGTATGGAACCTTCACGAAAAACGGCTACCACATCCTGCTCCGGGTCCCGGTGGAGAGCATCCGGACATCTGCAAAGATTTCCAATGAGTTTGTCATGTACATGATCCTGCTGGCCATTTTCCTCAGTGTAATCATGATCGGCTGGATGTCGAAACGGCTCACAAAACCGCTGACAGAGCTGACAGAGCTGTCCGAGCGCATGGCAAACCTGGACTTTAATGCCAGGTATACGTCGGGCGGCACGAATGAAATCGGGCGGCTGGGCGAGCATTTCAATCAGATGAGTCAGACCCTGGAAAAGACGATCTCTGAGCTGAAGACAGCCAACAATGAATTACAGGCGAATCTGGATGCGAAAATCAAGGCGGAGGATGAGCGCCGCGAGTTTCTGTCGAATGTCTCGCATGAGCTGAAGACGCCGCTGGCGCTGATCCAGGGATACGCAGAGGGACTGCAGGATTGCGTCAATGATGATCCGGAGTCCAGAGATTATTATTGCAGTGTCATCATTGACGAGGCCGGGAAGATGAACCAGCTGGTCCGTAAGCTGATGGCGCTCAATCAGCTGGAATCCGGCTATGACAAGGTGGAGATGACACGGTTTGATCTGGCAGAACTCATCCGTGGAAAAACCGCCTCCACAAAGATCCTGGCGGACCAGAAGGGTGCTTTGATCGAGGTGCAGTGTCCGACCTGTGTCCATGTCTGGGGGGATGAGTTCAAGGTAGAAGAGGTTCTGACCAACTACCTCAGCAACGCCATCAACCATGTGGAAGGGGCGCTGAAGATCCAGATCCGGGTAGAGGAGGACATTGAGCGAGGTGTCGTCCGCACAACAGTCTTCAACACAGGAAAGCCGATTCCGGAGGAGGATCTGGAGCATGTCTGGGACAAATTTTTCAAAGTCGACAAGGCCCGGACCCGCGCTTACGGGGGGTCCGGCGTCGGCCTGGCGATTGTGAAGGCAATCATGGAGTCCTTCCACCAGCGTTATGGCGTCCGCAACGTGGAGGATGGCGTGGAATTCTGGTTTGAGCTGGAAGACGGAGACGGCGAGCTGGTGGATGAAGAGATGGAGGATGAAAAAAATCTTCTGACAAGGCAGGGCGGCGAAGCCGGCGGGCAGGCCAGGACTCCGATCTTCAGGCGGACCGAGGGCTCCAGGGAGGAGGATCTGGAATACAGAAGACAGCTTCAGCGGCAGCAGGAGGCTGCTGCGAGGAAAGAGCAGGCCCGCAGAGAACGTGAAGAGGAAAACCGTGCAGTAGATGCTGTCTGGGTGCCGGTCGGAAAAAAGGCGGGCCGAAAAGAGGATCCAAAGGATCAGAAGACGGCCGAAGGCCGGCAGGATGCAGAAGAAAGAATGGAAGACGGGATCAGAAAAGATGAGGCAGGAAGCAAAAAGCCGGAGAACGAGGGAGCAGAGAGTTGTGAGGGGGAAAGCAGGAAGCCAGTCGACAGCTCTCCAGAGGGCAGCCTGTAAGAAGGTTTCCGGAGGGAAACCGGCCGGGAAGACAAGTCTCCTAAGCAAGCCGGGAAAAGGGACGCCCGGCGCGGACGTATTAGTCGTCGGCGGAGGAGCGGCAGGCATGATGGCAGCCTGTGCGGCGGCGGAAGCCGGCGCTCGTGTGATCCTGCTCGAAAAAAATGAAAAGGCAGGGAAGAAGATTTATATTACCGGAAAGGGCAGATGTAATTTCACCAATGCCTGTGATCCGGAAGATTTCCTGAGCCAGGTTTCCTGTCATGCCTCCTTTTTATACTCGTCCGTCTACGGGTTCGACCCGGCGGCAGTGATTGCGTGGTTTGAGGAGCATGGCTGCCGGACAAAGGTGGAGCGCGGAAACCGGGCTTTTCCTCAGAGCGATCACGCCTCGGATATCACTAAAGCGCTTGAACGGGCGATGCGGGAGAGCGGGGTACAGATCAGGCTCCATTCAGAGGCTGCCAGGATTATATTTTCGGGACAGCAGGATGAAGCCGGGCAGGAAGATGCGCTCATGCCGGACGGCTCCGAACATCGCAGGGAGAAGACGGCAGACAGGGCGGATGAGCAGCGGACGGTCAAGGGCGTCTGTCTGTCCGATGGGACCGTTGTTTCGGCGAAAGCAGTTGTGATCGCGACAGGGGGCCTTTCCTACCCGACAACGGGCTCTACCGGTGACGGGTACCGGATTGCAGAAAAGGCAGGCCATACGGTGGAACCCTGCAGTCCTTCGCTTGTTCCGCTCTGCTGCGCGGAGGAAGACCTGTTTGAGATGCAGGGTTTGTCCCTGAAGAATGTAACGCTCCAAATCTTCAATGGGAAGCGGAAAGTCTGGGACGGATTTGGTGAGATGATGTTCACGCATTTCGGCGTGACGGGACCGCTGGTTCTGACAGCAAGTGCTGACCTTGCCGACTGCCTGAGGAAGGGACAGATGAAGGCGGAAATCGACCTGAAACCAGCGCTGTCTGAAGAAAAGCTGGATGAGCGGATTCTGAGAGCCTTCGAACAGAACCCGAACAAGGAGATCCGCAATGTGGCGCCTGAGGTGTATCCTCAGAAGATGGTTCCTGTCCTGCTCAGACGGTGCCGGATTGATCCGCAGAAGGCGGTCAACAGTATCACAAAAGCTGAGCGCGCCAGCCTTGTCCGTGAAACGAAGCATTTTTCCTTTACGATTACACATCCTGGAACTTTCCGGGAGGCAGTTGTGACGCACGGAGGCGTCCGGGTTCGGGAAGTCGATCCGGGGACGATGGAGTCCAGAAAAACGGCCGGGCTGTTCTTTGCAGGCGAGGTGCTTGATGTTGACGCGCATACCGGCGGGTATAACCTGCAGATTGCCTGGTCAACAGGCCGCGCAGCAGGCCTTGGGGCAGCGGCATACGCAAAGGCCTGCAGCAAGGAAGCCGAATGAGAGATGAGAGACAGAATAACCTGAGTGAGGGAGGGGTCATGAGTTTTTCTATTGCAATTGACGGGCCTGCGGGAGCGGGAAAGAGCACAGTTGCGAGGCGTGCGGCGCAGAAACTGGGATTTGTGTATGTTGACACAGGAGCAATGTACCGCACCATCGCCCTTTATATGCTGGAGCACAAGGTGGATGTAGAGAACCAGAATGCGCTGAAGGAGGCACTGAGCCAGATCGAGATTGGGGTTCGATATCAGGACGGTATGCAGCAGATGCTCCTGAATGGAGTGGATGTCAGCGGACGAATCCGGACGCAGGAGGTGTCGGATCAGGCTTCTGTGACGGCAGCGAAGCCGGCGGTGAGGCAGAAGCTTCTGAATCTTCAGAGAGAACTCGCAGGTCATGAAAATGTGATCATGGACGGACGGGATATCGGCACACGCATCCTTCCGGATGCGCCGCTGAAAATTTTTCTGACAGCCAGCAGCAGGGAGCGGGCCAGACGCCGGTATGCGGAGCTTCAGCAGAAGGGGGAAGCCTGCAGTCTTGAAGAGATTCAGAGAGAGATCGAGGAACGCGACGACCGGGACAGTCACAGAGCGGAAGCACCGCTCAGGCAGGCGGATGACGCCATTCTGCTGGACACCTCAGATCTCAGCGCAGAGGAGGCGGTGGACAGAATTGTGAAGCTGGCAGAGACGGCGATGCGCGATGCGAAAAAAAAGGAGGGTGCCAGGCGAGATATCCATTCACCTGAGGCGAGGATTCAGGAACTGAAAGTCCTGATGCAGAGGGCGGACAGTCCGCTGAAGGGCCAGCTGTGGGTATCGGATGACGGAAAGGCGGCTGTCTATCTGGCTGCCAGCGCCGGCTTCTGCTTTGGAGTCCATCGGGCAGTGGATACAGTCTACGATCAGATTAAGGAAGGAAAGCCACCCATCTGTACCTACGGACCCATCATTCACAACGAGATGGTGGTTGCGGATCTGAAACGGCATGGTGTCGTGGAGATCGATGACGAGGCGCAGCTGTCCGGGATCAGGGAGGGGACGGTTGTGATCCGGTCACATGGCGTTCCGGAGCGCATATACGAGCAGATCAGAGGGCAGGGGCTGAAACTGGTTGATGCAACCTGTCCGTATGTGAAGAAGATTCATCAGATCGTAAAGGAGAAGAGCGCGGAGGGCTTCCAGATCGTCATCATCGGCAACGCGCATCATCCGGAGGTGGAAGGCATCATGGGATGGTGCAGTTCCCCGGCGATTGTAATCGGTACGGAGGAGGAGGCGCAGAAGCTTGTGGAGAGTGGCATTCAGAAGCCCCTTTGTGTCGTCAGCCAGACAACCTTTAATCTGAAGAAATTTCACAAACTGGTTGAAATCATTACGCAATTGCGGTATCATGAAAGCGCTATATTGAATACTATATGTAATGCAACGGAAGAGCGGCAGACGGAAGCTGATGCGATTGCACAGATTGCAGATGCGATGATCGTAATCGGCGGCAGAAACAGTTCAAACACACAGAAGTTGGTTGATATCTGCAGAAAAGAGTGCGAAAGCACCTTTTTTGTGCAAACTTTCGATGATTTGAATCTTCGGCTAGTGCCATCCAGGGGCATCGTTGGTATTTCAGCGGGGGCATCTACCCCAAACAATATTATCGAGGAGGTTTCAAAACAATGTCGGAAGACAATACTTTTGAACAGATGCTGAATGAAACATTTAAGCCGATTCATGTCGGGGAAGTCGTTGAGGGAGAGGTCATCGATGTAAAGCCGGATGAAGCGATCCTGAATATCAACGGCAAGTCAGACGGAATTCTCACAAGAAACGAGTATTCCAATGAACCGTGCGACCTCACTGAAAAGATTCATGTTGGCGACAAGATGGAAGTCAAGATCATGAAGGTCAACGATGGCGAGGGTCAGACCGTTCTGACGTACAAGAGACTGGCTGCAGAGAAGGGCAACAAGAGACTGGAGGAGGCCTTCAACAACCATGAGGTACTCAAGGCACCGGTTGTCCAGGTCCTTTCTGGCGGGCTTTCCGTTGTGGTCGAAGGCGCCCGCGTCTTCATCCCGGCATCTCTTGTGTCTGATACATATGAGAAGAATCTCGACAAGTACAAGGATCAGGAGATCGAGTTCGTTGTCACTGAGTTCAACCCGCGCAGACGCCGCATCATCGGCGACCGCAAGCAGCTTCTTGTTGAGCGCAAGAAAGAGCTGCAGAAGGAGCTGTTCGAGCGGATTCATGTCGGCGACCGCGTCGAGGGTGTTGTCAAGAACGTGACAGACTTTGGCGCATTCATCGATCTGGGCGGCGCAGATGGACTCCTTCATATCTCCGAGATGTCCTGGGGCCATGTTGAAAACCCGAAGAAGGTCTTCAAGGTTGGCGAAAAGGTCGAGGTCATGATCAAGAACATCAACAGCGAGAGCGGAAAGATCGCGCTGACCCGTAAGTTCCCGGATGCAAATCCGTGGAATGATGCGTCTGAGAAGTACGCAGTCGGAACCGTGATCACCGGCAAGGTTGCCCGCATGACAGACTTCGGTGCATTTGTCGAGCTGGAGCCGGGTGTTGATGCTCTGCTTCATGTTTCACAGATCTCTCATGAGCATGTGGACAAGCCGTCCGATGTTCTGAAGGTCGGTCAGGAGATCGAGGCGAAGATTGTCGACTTCAATGGCGAGGATCACAAGATTTCCCTGAGCATGAAGGCCCTTGAGACTTCCGCTCCGAAGAGCGATGCTGAGGAAGAGTAATCTGTTTCATTGAATTTTGAAAGAGCTGCGGCGTTTGCTGCAGCTCTTTTTTTGAAGGCGGCCGTACACCATCAGGTGCGGAGCATGGGATGAAGGCGGAAGACGTGTGCCGGAAGAGGCTGTCTTCACGGCCGGAACTGATGAAGAGACGCATCTACAAATACAGACAGGTTTGGCTGGCAGAGCGGGGAGCAGCAGGGGGAGACCGGATGATTCAGACAACACATCGTACAGTGGCTGATGAGCGCTACATCGCGGCAATGGAACTCAACCCGGAGACATGCATCTATTTTGATATTGAGACGACGGGGCTGAAGGCGGAGACCTCCCATCTGTATCTGATTGGCTATGCCGTGCAAAAACAACCGGGAAGCTGGGAGATCACGCAGCTTTTTGCAGAACAGACAGAGGATGAGCGGCGCCTTCTGAAGGCCTTCTCTGACATCTGCATGCGGTACCGGACGGTCATTCATTTTAATGGAGACCGGTTTGATATCCCGTATCTGGAAACTAAATACCGGGAGTATTCGATGCCGTCCCCATTTTGCCGGATGGATACAGCGGATATCTACAGAATGGTCAGGCCTTATAAGGAACTTCTTGGGCTGGAAAGGCTGAATCAGAAAACAATCGAGCAGTTCCTCGGACTCAGACGAAAGGACCGGTACGATGGAGGACAGCTGATCTGGATATACAGGGCGTACAGAGATGGACGTTCGGAAGACCCGAAGGGGGATCTTGAAAAGCTTCTGCTCCACAATTACGAAGATGTGCTTGGAATGCTGTCGCTGACAATGCTGACGGCCTACCCGGCTTTCTTTCAGATGGTGAAGGACAGCGAGATAAACAGTGAGAAAAATGGAGAGATGGATGGCGGCAGTGAAGAACAGGAGATTCGGAGGGATCTGCCGGCTGTAGACGTACGGCGCTGCAGCTGCTCGGTGGGACTGAGCACCGCGAATCTGTCAGACGGTGCAGGGGAAGATGACGTGGAACAGGCAGAGGGAGAAATGTGCGCCGAGGAGCTCAGGCTGAGTCTTCGGATGCCAGTCCCGGTGCCTGTCCCGGTTTCCGGCGAGGCAGCCGGCTACTCACTGGAGCTTTACGGAACGAAGGCGGAAATTCATATTCCACTGAGGGAGCGGACATTGTTTCATTTTTTTCCGGACTATAAAAACTATTATTATCTTCCTGCTGAGGACAGGGCTGTTCATAAGTCTGTCGGACAGTTTGTGGACAGCCGGTTCCGGGAACAGGCAAAGGCAGAGAACTGCTATATCAGGGTGCGCGGAGTCTTTCTCCCATGTGCGTCTTCGCCTGCAGACAGGCAGGGGGAGGGAGCGGGCCGGACGTTTGAAGACGCTCTGGTATTTTTGGAGAGCCGAAAGGATAAAGCCGGGTGGATTCAGCTGACCGACGGGGTTATGGAAAGGCTCCGGTCGGACAAGGAAATGGCTCTTTCCTATGTCTGCAGTCTGCTTGCAGGCGTTTGCAGAAAACGGAAAAAACAGACGGACAGATGAGACAGAACCAGGCCTTGAAGGCCCAGGACTGCATCGGAAATGGGCATCGGAAATGCCGCTTCCGGGTCTGTACTTTTTAATCAAAATATGCGAAAATACACACGAACTGTGAACTTCTACATTGTTGAAAGGAGTTTTTGACATGATTTATTCACGAGAAGTAGAAGAGATGTGCCCGGTTGCACAGGGTGTGCATCATGGCGCTGCTCCGATCCCGGAGGAAGCGAAGTGGGTACAGGCGAAGGAAGTCAAAGATATTTCCGGATTCACCCATGGTGTAGGCTGGTGCGCACCGCAGCAGGGTGCCTGCAAGCTGTCCCTGAATATCAAGGAGGGTGTCATTCAGGAGTGTCTTGTTGAGACCATCGGATGTTCCGGTATGACGCACTCCGCAGCAATGGCTTCTGAGATCCTTCCGGGTCTGACGGTTCTTGAGGCTCTGAATACGGACCTCGTCTGCGATGCAATCAATACAGCCATGAGAGAGCTGTTCCTTCAGATCGCCTATGGCCGCAGCCAGTCTGCTTTCTCTGAGAATGGTCTTCCGGTCGGCGCCGGCCTTGAGGATCTCGGCAAGGGAATGCGTTCCCAGGTCGGAACCATGTACGGCACACTGAAGAAGGGCCCGCGTTATCTGGAGATGACAGAGGGCTATGTCACCGGCATCGCGCTGGATGAAGACAGCGAGATCATCGGCTATACCTTCGTATCTCTTGGAAAGTTCACCGACTTCGTGAAGGGTGGAATGGCTCCGAACGATGCATGGGAGAAGGCAAAGGGACGCTATGGCCGTGTGCAGGATGCAGTGAAGATTCTGGATCCTCGTACCGACAAGGAAGTCGCCCTCAAGGATGTCCTGAAGAAGGACGATGCGCTTCTGAAATAAGGCTGATGGGCTTTTGAGATAAGGAGGATACGATAATGGCTTTATTTGAATCATATGAGAGACGTATTGACAAGATCAACAGCGTCCTCAATTCATATGGCATCTCTTCCCTCGAGGAAGCACAGCAGATCACAAAGGATGCCGGACTGGATGTCTACAACCTGATCAAGAGCATTCAGCCGATCTGCTTCGAGAACGCATGCTGGGCATACATCACCGGCGCTGCAATCGCAATCAAGAAGGGCTGCCGCAAGGCGTCTGACGCGGCTGAGGCGATCGGCGAGGGCCTTCAGGCATTCTGCATCCCGGGTTCTGTCGCAGACACCCGTAAGGTTGGTCTTGGACATGGAAGACTGGGCGCAAGACTGCTGGATGAGGAGACAGAGTGCTTCTGCTTCCTTGCAGGTCATGAGTCCTTCGCGGCTGCTGAGGGTGCAATCGGAATTGCAACCAACGCAAACAAGGTTCGTAAGAAGCCGCTGCGCGTCATCCTGAACGGACTTGGAAAAGACGCAGCGCAGATCATTTCCCGTATCAACGGCTTCACCTATGTTGAGACAGAGTATGATCCGTACACCAATACCGTCAAGGAAGTTTTCCGCAAGAGCTATTCCAACGGAGTTCGTGCTTCTGTCAACTGCTATGGAGCAAACTCTGTACCGGAGGGCGTTGCAATCATGTGGAAGGAGAACGTGGATGTCTCCATCACCGGTAACTCCACCAACCCGACCAGATTCCAGCACCCGGTAGCAGGCACCTACAAGAAGGAGCGCCTTGAGGCTGGCAAGAAGTACTTCTCTGTTGCATCCGGCGGCGGCACAGGCCGTACTCTGCATCCGGATAACATGGCAGCAGGTCCGGCTTCCTATGGCTTCACGGATACCCTTGGACGCATGCATTCCGATGCACAGTTCGCTGGTTCTTCCTCCGTCCCGGCTCATGTCGAGATGATGGGTCTGATCGGCGCCGGCAACAACCCGATGGTCGGCATGACGGTTTCTACCGCTGTCGCAATCGAGGAAGCTGCAAAGGCTGGAAAGTTCTGATCTGTGTGATCAAAGATCAAAAAAGCGGTTCGCATCAATTTGGTGCGGACCGCTTTTTTTCAGAATAGTGCCATATCAACAGACATGTCTGAAGCTGAAAGGGGAAACCTGAACGGGGCTGCCGATTCTTCGACGGCAAGGCGTCTGGACGTGAAGGGCAGGTCTGTCTTAGAAACGAATACCTTTCAGCGACACAGGATCTGGAGATGAAGGGCAGGCATGTCCTAGAAGCGAATCCCCTTCAGCACCTCCGGGAGAAAGTCCGCCAGGTCTCCGGCTTTCATGCTCCTTGTGCCGAGGGCTTCTGCAGCCTTGTCTCCGGCCATTGCATGAAGAAGGACGCCGGCCTGTGCTGCATCAAAGGGCTCCAGTCCCTGCGCCAGCAGAGAACCGATGATACCGGTCAGAGAATCGCCGGAGCCGGCAGTTGCCATGCCTTCATTGCCGAGTGTGTTGAGCATCGTATCAGCACCGTCTGTGACGACGGTCCGTGCACCCTTCAGGACGACCGTCATTCCCGTCTTCCGGGAATAGGATCGCGCAACATGAACAGGGTCGGTCAGAATTTCATTCATCGGCGAATGAGTAAGCCGGCTCATTTCTCCCGGATGTGGGGTGATGACAGCCGAAACGTCACAAAAATCTGTCCCGGGGGCTGTGTCAGATACAGAATCGGACAGTCTTTCGGGCGAAAGAAGCTTCTGATGCTCTGCCAGAAGGTTCAGGGCATCCGCATCGAGGACGGCAGAACCTCTGTAGTTCCGAAGGAAGGCCGTCAGTATCGAGAGACTGGAGGCGTCTGTTCCAAGCCCCGGACCGACTGCAGCTGCATCACACCATAAGAGCCATCGGGCAAGCAGTTTCCTGCCGTCCGAATCCGGAGAGAGATCGGCCGGCCACGGGGCAAAGAGCGCTTCCGGGACAGCGGTCTGGACCGCAAGCCGGTTGTCAGGATGAGACAGCACGCACACCATTCCGACGCCGCTCCGCAGTGCAGACCTGGCAGCCAGGATTGCAGCGCCGGCCATACCGGTATTTCCGGAGATGATGAGCAGCTTTCCGCAGTCACCCTTGTGGTCATCGGCATGCCGCCTGGGTAGAAGGGCGGACAGATCGTTTTCCTCCAGCGTATAAGCCGGGGCGTTTTCCCTGTCCGGATTGCTGCAGCCAGAGACTGCCTGAAAGCCGGCGTGGAAGGGAACAGAATTCCGAATTCCGACATCGCAGGTGATCAGCTTTCCGCAGCGTTCAGCACCGGGGAACAGCTTCTGCCCGAGCTTTTCAAACTGGAAGGTGACCGTCAGGTCTGCATGGATGGCCGTGCCGAGAATCTGTCCGTTGTCGGCGGACACGCCCGATGGCATATCCACTGAAAGCACCGGTGTATCCGACCGGTTTACAGCGTTAATGAGATCAGCATACCTTCCCAGAATTTCCCGTGAAAGGCCGATTCCGAACAAGGCGTCGATGATCAAATCGTAGCCGGAGAGACTGGCATCATCTGGGAGAACCTGTCCGCCGCAGCGCTGGAAGATGTCCTCCTCCAGCTGGCATTGTTTGGTCATGCGGGCATGTGTCCCGAGAAAGAGGACATCCGCCCGGATCCCCAGATCCATCAGAAGCCTTGCAGCGGCAAAGCCGTCCCCACCATTGTTGCCGCTCCCGCACAGCACAAGCACATTCTCTGGATGAAAATGTTTCACCGCCGCGTCTCTGACAGCGAGCGCGGCACGCTCCATCAGGACTTCGGACGGGATCCCGTATTGCATCATCGTGGAAACGTCACACGATTTCATTTCCGAACTGTTTAAGAGAACTTTCATGCCATCACCTCCCAGTCGGCTGTCAGAAATATTTTAGCAGACAATTCACCCGATGAGAAGAAAAAAACAGAATAATGACGGCAGGAGACGGTTCGGCACTGGTCATCTGGAGTTACACTTTACAGTTTGCCGTCATTTGTGTTAAATAAGATGGAATGCGATTGTTTGACTCAATTGATCAGGAGGCGCCAGGTGGTTAAAAATCCGTTCGTGACATTCGAGCAGGTACAGGAGATTGCGAAGGAGTATCCGACTCCGTTCTATCTGTATGACGAGAAGGGGATTCGGGAGAACGCAAAGAAGGTTCAGAGAGCCTTTGCGTGGAATCCGGGCTTCAAGGAATATTTTGCCGTAAAGGCAACGCCCAACCCGTTTCTGATGAAAATTCTGCATGAATACGGCTGCGGGAGCGACTGCTCCTCACCGGCAGAGCTGATGCTGGCGGAGGCATCCGGGATTACCGGACAGGAGATTATGTACTCCTCCAACGATACAGAGCCGGAGGAGTTCCGCTACGCCAATGAGCTCGGCGCAATCATCAATCTTGATGATATTACCCATATCCCGGTTGTGGAGAAGGTGCTGGGCAGACTGCCGGAGACGATGAGCTGCCGCTTTAATCCGGGCGGAGTTTACAGACTGTCGAATGGTATCATGGACAATCCGGGAGACTCCAAATACGGGATGACGGAAGAGCAGATTTTTGAAGCGTACCGGATCCTGAAGCAGAAGGGCGTGAAACATTTCGGCCTTCATGCATTTCTTGTATCCAATACCGTGACCAATGACTACTACCCGGCGCTGGCGCGGACTCTGTTCGAACTTGCCGTCAGGCTCCGGAATGAGACCGGCTGCAGCATCGAGTTCATCAACCTTTCTGGCGGCGTCGGTATTCCATATCGCCCGGACCAGGAGCCGAATGATATCCAGAAGATCGGAGAAGGCGTGCACAAGGTCTATGATGAGATCCTGGCGAGGAACGGCATGGGCCATGTGAAGATCTTCACAGAGATGGGACGCTTCATGATGGGACCGTACGGGGCGCTTATTACCAGAGCCATCAACGAGAAGCATATCTACAAGGAGTATATCGGCGTGGACGCCTGCGCGGCAAACCTGATGAGGCCGGCCATGTACGGCGCGTACCATCACATCACAGTGCTCGGCAAGGAACAGCTTCCGCATGACCACAGATACGATGTGACGGGTTCTCTGTGTGAGAACAATGATAAGTTTGCAGTTGACCGCGATCTTCCGGAGATCAACAAGGGAGACTACCTGTTCATTCACGATGCCGGGGCGCACGGCTTCTCGATGGGCTATAACTACAACGGCCGCCTCTGGTCATCGGAGCTGCTTCTGAAGGAAGATGGAAGCGTGCAGCTGATCCGGAGAAGGGAGACGCCGAGGGACTACTTTGCAACCTTTGACTGCTTCCCGGTCGGGAAAAAACTGGATGAGATTGAGGACAGGGAGAAGTTCTGAAACGGTGAAGTGACTTATGAGAGCAAAGTATCCAGCAATTTTAACGCAAGATGGAGAATGTGTGCTTGTTGAAGTACCTGACCTGGGAATTCTCACAGAAGGGAAAAACATGCGAGACGCAATCGATATGGCGAGAGATGCAATAGGACAAAAGGGCATCACCATGCATGATCACCAGCAGAAGGTTCCGGAACCTTCTGCAATCGAAGAGATTGATGTGCATGCAGGAACGTTTGCAGATGCAGGTCCTGGAACACTGGTTGCGGTGGATGTCGATTTTGATGATTTTCGAAGAGAATACGACACCAGAAGCGCGGTGAATCATGAATAAGATGCAGGGGCATCTGTACCTATTAAGTGAAGATCGTTGCCGAGGGATGCGTCTGCTGAAAAGCGGACGCATCATGATTGCAAACTTACCTTCACAACTTAACAGCCGCTGTTTGAATGATCAAAAAAGATTGTCACATCCGTCTGTCTGTGATAGAATCCAACCTGTGTGGCTTCAATTTATTTAAGAAAAGTTCAGCCGGTGTGTCGGAATGGCAGACGAAGCAGACTCAAAATCTGCGGCAGGAAACTGCGTGTGGGTTCAAGTCCCACCACCGGCATTATGAAAAAGTCCCAGGATGCTTGTTGATAACAGCATTTCCGGGACTTTTTCTTATCTTGAAGTATTTGTCAATCTATGGACTTCTGCGTCAGCCCGAGCAGCGCATCCTGAAGAAGACGGGAGAAGTTGACATTCCGCGCTTCTCCGTAGGCATTCAGCCATGCGGGAATCGTGATGTTTTTGCGGACAGCCTTCTCAGCATGCGCATCGGAGTAAGCACCCATATCAATCAGGATCAGGCTGACAAAGGCCCCCCTGCCCGGCGCTTTGATCGCTTCATAGGGCGATGCTTTCCGAATCTGCCTTCCGGATTCCATGTGGATGAGGATGTAGCGGGCGGCCTCATCGCAGATATTCTCCATCGCTTCTTCCAGTGTATCGCCGCCGGAAGAGCAGCCTTCAAGATCCGGGACCTCCACATCATAGCCGCTGTTATCGTCGTAAGGCGTAAAGATTGCCGGATAGATGAGCTTCATGTCAATTCCCCCTGCATGCTGTAATTATGATATAGTTGACGGAGTGAATGAATCATCCTCATCATACACACAATACGTATAAATTGTCAAAACAGACTTTACATACAGGGACTCTCAATGGAACAGACGGCTTTTTTTATTCCTCTGATGGATCTGATCGGGACGATTGCCTTTGCGCTGTCAGGAGCAGTGCTGGCGATCGGACGGGACATGGATATCTTCGGTGTCAATATTCTGGCGATTGTAACCGCAACAGGCGGCGGAATGATTCGCGATACGCTGATCGGCAAGTTTCCGCCGGTCATGTTCCGGAATCCGTTTTATGTCCTGATCTCTTCCATTACCGCAAACTGCTGCTTCATTTTCTTTTTCATCAAGGCGCGCAGGAAAGTAGCGATTCCGGACAACATGGTCAAGGTCTATGCGCAGGTATTTTTCTGGTTTGACACGCTGGGGCTGGCAGCATTCTCTGTCGACGGTGTATATGCGGGACTCTCCGTCGGACAGCACAGGAGCGTGTTTTTGCTGACATTTCTGGGGGTCATGACCGGTGTCGGGGGAGGCGTTCTGCGAGATCTGCTTGCAAATCAGATGCCCGTCATTCTGACGCGGAATATCTATGCCTGCGCGTCCATCGCAGGTGCACTTGTGATGGCGCTATGCCTGGAGGGCGGAGTAGAGCGGAACACGGCAATCCTTGCGGGGTTCTTTACGGTGATTCTCATCAGGTGTATGGCACACCGGTTTAAATGGAACCTGCCGAAGGTTACTTCCGGCCGCAGATAACGCAGGCATGCGCCTTTTAGGGGGCCCGGGCGCAATTTGAACCAGGGCGTATCGACAAAGCTGCAGCTGCAAGACGTTTTACAGGATTACAGGCTGTCTCCGGTATTCCGAAACCGGCAGACGGCCTGTTTGATTCTGCACAGCGAGGCTGCGGATGCGGGATGCATAGACGGTCTGAAGAAGCATCGCGCGGCGTACAGCTGCGTCATTTCCGTCTGCAGGATCGGGAGATCCGGATGGGACATGGAAGGCAGGAAGGCGCAGAGCGGCGGGAAGGTCAGAGATAACAGGAACATCGGCTTCATGCCGGATCTTCCGGATCAGCGGTTGTGCGCTCTTTCGGAAACCAAGGATACGGGCATATAATACCGGCTTCTCTGCGCGTACATGCACTGCATCCGATGTCCGGATATCCAGCAGGATGTGCAGCAGGGCGCGGCGGATCCGGGCTTCTGTCATCTGCCTGGTCTTCATGAGTGTGACGAACTGTTCAAATGACCTGTATTCATCCAGGTGATTCCGGATCCGGTTCGCCAGGTCTGGCGTGACATCCAGCCAGTCTGTGAGCGGGGTGCTTCCGTATCGTTCCTGGCAGGCCAGTTCAACCAGCCGGAGCTGAAGCATCTGTCCAAGGGCATCATCGAAGAGCAGGGCGTCATGTTCAGACGCTTTCTGAAGGAGCGCGCAGGAACTGTCTGGAAGGAGACCTTGAAGCTTGTCTGTGTCCCCATCCCGAATCAGACGGCGGACTGTCGCGGCTGAGACAAACGAGCGGCTGCTTTCCGAACCGACAAAGCCTGATGAAGAAGAATCAGGCGCATCGGAATCAGATACAGCAGTTTTGCCATGATAGCCTTCTCCAATTCGCTGAACCGGAACCGGCCTGAGCGGGCTGTGCAGCCGCTCAATGGCTTTCAGATATTCAACCGCCAGGATGTTGTTTGGCTGAGAAAGCTGCGCCGCAAGGCGGGCTGTGTCCCTGCCGGACGCATCGGAAACGCACGAACAGGAGCATGATGCCTTTGTGCCGTTGAAATCTGCATATGCTTCCATGCGTGCCTGAGGATAGGAATGCCCCATTTTCAGCCGCTTTTGAAGAAAGTTTCTGTACAATGCGGGTTCTTTTTCACGTGGGACGGCAAAGAAGTGCGCCGCACTGCTTAAAAGCGCAAGGTCCCCCGCTTCACAGCCAAATGAAAGTCCGTCGACGACGTTCAGCGCGTTCAGGAGGGCAACGCCGCCTTCCGCGAAATATTCTGCGCTCGCGCAGGCATAGCAGACGGGCAGTTCCAGCACAAGATCTGCGCCGCCGAGAAGCGCCATGCGGGTGCGCGTCCATTTGTCGGCAAGGGCGACACTTCCACGCTGTACAAAATCTGGACTCATGACTGCAATGACATAGTCCGCGCCGGACAGCTCTCTTGCCCTTTGTATCTGATAGGCATGCCCTTTGTGGAAAGGGTTGTATTCTGCAATGATTCCAACTGTCTTCATGTTTGATTCCCTGATGATGTCTTCATCCTGCGCTGACGCAGGCGGCTTTTTTTGTGAAGGCGGCCGCTTATCATCGGGTGCGGAGCACGAGATGAAGGCGGCTCGACTTTCAGAAGCCATCTTATCATGCGTACAGGAGCGGGGCAAATGAAACGGATGGACGCCTCACAGTCATAAAAACGAGATGAGGTGCAAATCTTGTATATATGATTGCCTGCAGTGGGAAAACCGATTAAAATAAATTCGTCTATACAAGGCTGTGTATCGGCACGGCCGATGTCCGTGATGCAGACGGAAAGGAGCCGTTGATGAAAGGAACCTATACATCACTAAACAATCTGAGGAGGCAGGTATTTGAAGAGGTCGCCAGGCTTGCCTATGAGCAGGCGCCCTATGAGGCATTCAATGACGTGCCCTACCATATCATTTCCGGGGAGTACGGGACATACCGTGACAGTGTCTTCCTGGAGCGGGCAGTCGTCCGCCAGCGGATCCGGCTGGCGGTTGGTCTCAGCCCGCACCGGGCGAATGAAAACCAGCCTGTGTCAAAGGGAGTGGAGGCTGCAGACAGACCGGAATGCTACTATGAACCGCCGCTGATCAATGTGATCAAGTTTGCCTGCAACGCCTGCCCGGACAACGTCATCCATGTCACGGATGTCTGCCAGGGATGTCTTGGACATCCGTGCCAGGAGGTCTGCCCGAAGGGCGCCATCAGGGTTTTCGACCACAAATCGCATATCGATCAGAGCCTCTGCATCAAGTGCGGCAGATGCATCCGGGAGTGCCCCTATGGCGCGATCACCCGTCAGGAAAGACCGTGCAGAAAGGCCTGCGGGGTTGACGCGATCCGCTCTGATGAACATGGACTGGCTGATATTGACTACGATAAGTGTGTGTCCTGCGGGATGTGTCTGGTAAACTGCCCGTTTGGTGCAATTGCGGACAAGTCCCAGATCTATCAGTGTATTCAGGCGATTCATTCGGAGGAGCCGGTCTATGCGATTGTGGCACCGGCGATTGCAGGTCAGTTCGGACCGAAATGTACGCCTGACAAACTCCGACCGCTTTTCAGGGCTCTGGGCTTTAACGGAGTCTGGCAGGTATCGGCCGGCGCAGACATCTGCACACTCCAGGAGGCGGAAGAGTTTTTAAAGCTCGTTCCGGAAAAGCAGCCGTTCATGGGGACAAGCTGCTGCCCGGCATGGTCCGCGATGGCGAAGAAGCTGGTTCCGGAGCACCCGGAGATGATTTCCATGGCGCTGACGCCGATGGTCTTCACGGGGCGTATGGTCAAGAATAAGTTCGGCAGGGACTGCAAGGTATGTTTCGTGGGCCCCTGCGCCGCAAAGAAGCTGGAAGCGCAGCGAAAGACGATCCGGTCCGATGTTGATTTTGTCCTGACCTTTGAGGAGCTGGCCGGAATGATCGCAGCCAGGGGAATCGAGTTCGATCAGCTGGAGAGTGAGCCGTGGGATTCGATTGCGTCCGGTGACGGAGAAGGCTTTGCACAGTCCGGCGGCGTTGCACAGGCGGTTGTGAATCGGGCCAGGGAGCTTGAACCGGACAAGGACGTCAAGACAATGGCGGCGGAGGGTCTGGAAAACTGTAAAAAGATGGTCATGATGGCAAAAACCGGCAAGCTGAACGGGTATCTGCTGGAGGGGATGGCCTGTCCGGGCGGCTGCATTGCCGGAGCAGGAACCATCCAGCCGGTTGCAAAGTCAAAGGCATCGCTGGCGAAGGCTGTGAAGGAAGCACCATTTGCCCGCTGCTCAGGCACATCACTCAAGGAAGCCGGGAAAGCTGCCGCACTGGACAACTGAAGGGCGGACGGATGCCGGAGGGATGTCTGCCGGGGTTTTGAACTGAATATCGTACTTGTGCCGTCAGTTGCAGAAGCCTATAATAAAAAAAGGTGTGCGCATCGCAGATTCACTGCGGCCACAATGTGCGTGAAATCGCGGACATCCAGTAAAACTGTGTATACAGGAAAGGAGCTTTTGTTATGGGATTCATGGATGAAATCAAGGCGAAGGCGAGAGCGGACAGAAAGAGAATTGTTCTGCCGGAGACCGAGGATGAGAGGACATACCGTGCCGCTGCCAAGGCGATCGAGGAGGATATCGCGGATATCATCCTGATCGGGAAGGCAGATGTCGTTGCGGCGAAGGAGAAGGAGTACGGTGTCGACCTCTCCAAGGCAACCGTGATTGACCCGGAGAAGAGTGATAAGCTTCAGAGCTACATCGACAAGCTGGTCGAGCTCAGAAAGAAGAAGGGAATGACTCCTGAGCAGGCAAAGGACACGCTCCTGAACCAGTATATCTACTTTGGCGTCATGATGGTAAAGATGGGCGATGCAGACGGTCTTGTCTCCGGTGCATGCCATTCCACAGCCAACACGCTCCGGCCGTCTCTTCAGATCCTGAAGACTGCTCCGGGTACAAAGCTTGTCTCCGCATTCTTCCTGATGAATGTTCCGAATTGCGAGTACGGTGATAACGGAACGTTTGCGTTTGCAGACTGCGGGCTGAACCAGGATCCGACAGCAGAGGAGCTGGCAGCGATCGCAGGCTCTACGGCAAAGTCCTTCAAGGCACTGACAGGCCATGAGCCGCGCGTCGCGATGCTGTCCTACTCGACGATGGGTTCCGCAAAGCATGATGATGTCACAAAGGTCCAGGAAGCGACAAGAATCGCGAAGGAAGAGTATCCGGACATCGCGCTTGACGGGGAGATGCAGCTGGATGCGGCCATTGTTCCGTCTGTCGGAGAGTTCAAGGCACCGGGCAGCAAGGTAGCCGGTCATGCGAATGTCCTGATCTTCCCGAATCTGGATGCCGGGAACATTGGCTACAAGCTTGTCCAGAGACTGGCGAAGGCAGAGGCATACGGTCCGATGACACAGGGAATCGCGGCACCGGTCAACGATCTGTCCAGAGGCTGCAGCTGGGAGGATATCGTCGGCGTCATTGCGATCACCGCTGTTCAGGCACAGATGCAGGGCTGAGAGAGGAGAAGACCGATGAAAGTACTGATTATCAACTGCGGAAGCTCTTCTCTGAAGTATCAGATTATTGATTCTGAGAGCGAGCAGGTAGAAGCAAAGGGAATCTGCGAGAGAATCGGACTGGACGGAAGACTGACTTATCAGCCGGCCGGCGGCGAGAAGGAAGTCACCGATGCTCCGATGCCGACGCACAACGAAGCGATTACCCTCGTGCTGAAGGCGCTTGTGAATCCGAAGACAGGCGTTCTGAAGAGCCTGGACGAGATTCAGGCGATTGGTCACCGCGTCCTGCATGGCGGCGCAAAGCTGACGGAGTCCCGCATTGTGGACGATGAGGTCATTGCAGCCATTGACGAGGCTTCTGACCTCGGTCCGCTCCACAACCCGGCAAACCTGATCGGAATCCGTGCCTGCCAGAAGCTGATGCCGGGCAAGCCGAATGTTGCGGTCTTCGATACCTCCTTCGGCATGACACTTCCGGAATATGCATATCGCTATGCAATCCCGACGAAGTATTATAACAAGTACAAGATCCGCCGCTACGGCTTCCATGGAACCTCTCACAGCTTTGTTTCGAAGGAGACGATCAAGTTCCTGGGGCTTGATCCGGATAACTCGAAGGTCATTGTCTGCCATCTTGGCAACGGCGCTTCGATCACAGCTGTCAAAAACAGCAAGTGCGTCGATACATCCATGGGTCTGACACCGCTTGAAGGACTTGTCATGGGAACCCGCTCCGGCGACCTTGATCCTGCAATCCTGCAGTATATCTGCAATCATGAGAAGATTGACATCAACGAGATGCTGCGCATCCTCAACAAGGAGTCCGGCGTGATGGCGCTGTCAGACGGCCTGAGCTCCGACTTCCGCGACCTTGAGGAAGCGATGGACAACGGCAACAAGGCAGCAGGCCTTGCAATTGATGCGTTCTGCTATCGTGTCGCGAAGTATGTCGGTGCTTATGTTGCAGCGATGAACGGTGTGGACGCGATCACATTCACAGGTGGTATCGGAGAGAATGCAGGGATCGTCCGCAAGAAGGTGCTCGCGCATCTCGGCTACCTTGGAATCACGATGGACGAGGAGCAGAACAAGAAACGCGGCGAACGGTTCATCCTCTCCACGAAGGATTCGAAGGTGACCGTCTCTGTCATTCCGACGAATGAGGAGCTTGCGATCTGCCGTGAGACGGTTGCGCTTGTGAACGCGCAGTAAAAAGGGGTACCCGACGCTGAATCCGCAGGGTTTTTCTCTGGATGGAACAGAAAACAGGCGGCAGCGATTGGGTACCTGAGAAGCAGCGAAAGACGCGGTTATAAAAAAGTCCTGCTTGACATCATGTAAGCAGGACTTTATAATAACAAAGTGCGCTTGGAGGAATTCTGTCTATGAATCTGAATCTGACCGAAGTGCTCCTCGAGGAGGGGACCGTACTGGAGAAGGAATTGCCGGTCGATCTCAATCAGCTGGAATTCTCGTTTGGAACCTATCCGGTTCTGGAGAAGACGCCCCTGAAGATCTCGGTATGCAGGGACAAGAAAGAAAACCTGCTCATCTCCGGGAAGGTAAAGATGGTGGTTGAGATTCCCTGCGACAGATGTCTGGAACCCGTGCGGGTGCCGCTTGACCTGTCGTTCGATGAGAGGGTGAATCTGGGCGAGAGCAGTTCTGAGAATGCATCTGCAGAAGAAGAGGATAACGCCGCTGCTTCTCAGGAAGACGCATTCGAGAAGGACTACATAATTCAAGGATACAACCTGGACGTGGATAAGCTCATTTCCGGTGAGGCATTGCTGAACTGGCCGTCCCGTGTCCTCTGCAGGGAGGACTGCAGGGGCCTGTGCCCGGTCTGCGGCCACAACCTGAATCAGGGTGAGTGCGGCTGCGATCGCAGACAGCTTGATCCAAGAATGGCAACTGTCCTGGATGTTTTCAGAAGTGTTGATAAGGAGGTGTAACCCATGTCGATCTGCCCGAAGAATAAACATTCCAAGTCTAGAAGAGATATGAAGCATGCTCAGTGGAAGATGTCTGCTCCGACTCTTGTAAAGTGCAGCAAGTGCGGCGCTCTGATGAAGCCGCATCAGGTCTGCAAGGCTTGCGGATGCTACAACAAGAGAGAGATCATCAAGGTTGGGGCTGAGGCCTGAAGCTGATGACGGAGGAGGAAAGAGGGCAGCTGCTGCCTGATTTCCGATCATGTTGTGTACATAAGGGATTGCTGCGAATGCGGTGATCCCTTTTGTTGTCTTGCAAACGGACAACCGATTTAGTATAGTAAACCCGGATATGGAAACAGCATGATGGGAGGTTTCAAGGTGGCTGGAGAGATCAGAATTGCCCTGGATGCGATGGGAGGCGACCATGCGCCGGGGGAGATCGTAAAGGGAGCGGTACATGCCGTCATGCACCATGCCGGCATGAGGATCATTCTTGTCGGAAGACAGGAGGAGGTCCGCCGGGCGCTGGAGAAAGAGACACAGGCGGCGAAGGCGGATGCCTCCGCATTAGCCGGCTGGCAGGATCGAATCAGCATTCAGGACGCGCGGGAGGTCATCTCCACTTCCGAGCACCCTGTGGATGCAATCATGCACAAACGGGATTCCTCGATGGTCGTCGCACTGACGATGGTAAAGAAAGGCGAGGCGGATGCAGTCGCATCGGCCGGAAATTCCGGCGCTCTGATGGTCGGCGGTCAGGGAATCGTCGGCAGAGTCAGGGGGGTTCAGAGACCTCCGTTCGGGACGCTGATCCCGACAAAGAGAGGTGTTCTGCTGCTCGTGGATTCAGGGGCCAATGTGGATGCCCGGCCGCAGTTTCTGGCGCAGTGGGCAAAACTCGGAACCATCTACATGCAGAGCAGCCTCGGCATCAATCGCCCGAAGGTTGGAATTGTGAATATCGGGGCGGAGGAAGAAAAGGGCAATCAGCTTGTCAAGGATACATTTCCGCTTCTGAAGAAGATGCATGAGGATGGCGAGATCAACTTCGGGGGAAGCTGCGAAGCAAGAGATATCCCGGAAGGAGCGTTCGATGTCGTTGTCTGTGATGGCTTTGTGGGCAACGTCGTGCTGAAGATGTATGAGGGCGTTGCGAAGGTTCTTCTCTCCGAGATGAAGGCTGGGCTGCTTTCCAGCACGCGGTCAAAGATCGGAGCGCTTCTGATCAAGCCGGCGCTGAAGAAAACGCTCAGGAAGTTTGACAGCAGTCAGTATGGCGGAGCACCGATCATCGGGCTGACCGGGCTGGTCGTGAAGATGCATGGAAGCTCTAAGGCGGTCGAGGTCGAGAGAGCGATGGATCAGTGTGTCCAGTACCGCGAGCAGCGGATTGCGGACAGGATTCAGGAGTATGCGGCCGGGGAGAAGAAAAAGCAGGATGCCGCAAGGGCGGCGGAAAAAGGAGTTTAAGGATGGAAGGAAACAGCGTGGAATTTGAGAAGCTGCAGCAGATCATTGCCGATGTTTTGAGTGTGGATGTGGACGAGATTAAGCCGGAGACGACATTCAGGGATGATCTCGGGGCGGACAGCCTGGATGTCTTCCAGATCATCATGGGGCTGGAGGAAGAGTTCAATATCCAGATTCCAACAGAGGAAGCAGAGAAGATTGTGACAGTCGGCGATGCTGCGGATGCGATTGCCAAGGCGGTCAAGTGAGGTGAAAGCCATGATCTCATCGGCAGAGGCAGAGAAGCTGCGGAAGCTGGAAGGCGTGATCGGCTACACATTTCAGGACAGGCGGCTGCTGTTCCAGGCGCTCTGCCACAGTTCTTATGCGAATGAACATCGCGAGGAGGGCGCCCAGGACAATGAGCGGCTGGAGTTCCTCGGTGACAGTGTCCTGGAGGTATGCAGCTCCGATTTTCTTTACAGGAAATATCCAGAGATGCCGGAGGGCGATTTGACAAAGTTCCGTGCGAGTATTGTCTGTGAACCGACCCTGGCACTCTGTGCACGGCAGTTCGGACTGCCCGGCTATCTGAAGCTTGGAAAGGGTGAGGAGCTGACAGGCGGCAGAAGAAGGAATTCAATCGTTTCCGACGCGCTTGAGGCGGTGATCGGCGCCCTCTATCTGGATGGCGGTCTGGAGCCGTCAAAAGCTTTCATCGATCGTTTTATTATGGATGACGCGGAGCATAAAAAGCTGTTTGTCGACAGCAAGACCATTCTTCAGGAGGTCGTACAGCGGAAACCGGATTCGGAGATCTCCTACGTCCTGACAGGGGAGGAGGGGCCGGACCACGACAAGCACTTCTCCGTCGAGGTCGTGATCGACGGCGGAACCTACGGCCGGGGGACTGGAAGCACGAAAAAAGCGGCAGAGCAGGAGGCCGCCTACAATACGCTTCTGCAGCTGAAAAAACAGGGAGTGCGGATCGGCTGATACGGTATCATTTCTCACTGTCAGCCCGCAGGTTTTTGCATCTCAATAACAAAGAGCCAGACTCATCTGGCCGGGGGGCGTTGGTGCGATGCGCCACGCCCATTTTCTATGATCAGGAATCCGATTCTATGTATCTGAAATCTCTTGAAGTTCAGGGTTTTAAATCCTTTGCAAACAGAATACTGTTTCAGTTCCACAACGGCATTACGGCTGTTGTAGGGCCGAATGGTTCGGGAAAGAGCAATGTTTCCGACGCAATCCGGTGGGTGCTCGGAGAGCAGAGTGCCAAGTCCCTCAGAGGCGGTTCGATGCAGGATGTCATCTTTGCGGGGACGCAGACCCGAAAGCCGATGAGTTACGCCTATGTCGCAATTACATTCGACAATGCGGATCATCTTCTTCCGGTTGAGTATGATGAGGTCACGGTTGCCAGGCGGCTGTACCGCTCCGGAGAGAGTGAGTATCTGATCAACGGAACCGAAGTGCGGATGCGGGATGTCCAGGAGCTTTTTTTCGATACAGGGATCGGAAAAGAGGGCTATTCGCTGATCGGGCAGGGGCAGGTCGAGAAGATCCTGAACGGAAGACCGGACGAACGCCGGGAGCTGTTCGATGAGGCCGCCGGCATTGTGAAGTACAAGCATCGGAAGGCTTCCACGCTGAAGAAGCTCGAGAGCGAACAGGCCAATCTTGTCCGTGTCAACGACATTCTTTCGGAGCTTGAGCGCCAGGTCGGGCCGCTGAAGAAGCAGTCCGAGAAGGCAAAGGTCTATCTTGAAAAACGTGACAGCCTGAAGGCCCTCGATGCCAATGTGTTTCTGCTCAGCAGTGAAAAGTCTGAATCGGCCCTTGAGGAGGCAGATGAAAAACTGCGTGTGGCGAAAGATGAGATGGAGGAAGCCGGCAGGAAGCTTGAGGAGACGAAGGAACGGTACGAGAAGCTGGAGACAGAGCTGAAGGAGGATGCCGGAAGGATGACCGCCCTCAGTGAGGAGGTGAACGCCGCCAGACTGTCACGCCAGCAGCTTTTAAGTCAGACAGACCTCCTGCTTGAGCAGATCCGGGCGCTGGAATCAGGCCAGAAGGAGCAGGGGGAGAGAAGGGACAGACTGTCCACAGAGATTGAGGAGCGAAAGGAAAAGCTGGGGGAGTCGGTCAGCCGCCTTCAGGCGCTCGACGAGTCTGTTCTGAAGCTTGAGGCGCAGAAAGCTGAGCAGGAGAGTGCCAGAAAGACGCTTCAGGAGAAGATGGAGGCGCTCAGTCAGAAGATTGAGGAGGAAAAGTCGGAGATCATCCGGCTGCTCGGTGAACGGACAGATATCCAGACCGACAGGCAGAGGGCGGAGACACTGATGGAGCAGCTCTCCGTGCAGGAGGCGCAGCTGAATGCGCGGGAGCTGGTTCTGAAGAGCGATGAGAAGGAGGAGACAAACTCCAGAAAGGAGCTGGAGCAGCAGCAAACCGGCGCTGAACAGGAAGCCGGGGATCTGAAACTCCGCTCCAGAAAGCTGAATCTGGATCTCAGTGACGCGCAGGAGGCCTTTGCCTCCGGAAATGAAAAGCTGGCGCAGGCCAGGGAGGATTATCAGCGGCAGAGTGCCCGCTTCGAGACGCTTCGATCGATGACGGAGCGGTATGAGGGCTATGGCGGTTCGATCCGCAGAGTCATGGAGCAGAAGGATCATTTCCCCGGGATACTGGGTGTGGTTGCGGATCTGATCCAGACCACAAAGAAATATGAGCTTGCAGTTGAGACGGCGCTCGGTGGTTCTATTCAGAACATTGTCACCGACAATGAGCAGACAGCCAAGAGCATGATTGCTTTTCTGAAGGAGAATAAGTTCGGAAGAGCAACATTTCTCCCGCTGACGGCAATGAAAGCCCAGGATTTCTCCCAGAAAGGCGCTCTGAATGAGCCAGGTGTGGTCGGACTTGCCTCCGGGCTTGTCACATGCCAGGATATGTTCCGGCAGCTCGCCGGGCATCTTCTCGGGAGGACGCTTGTCGTTGATCAGATTGACCACGCGGTAGCGATCGCAAGAAAATATCACTATTCGATCCGGATTGTGACGCTCGACGGCGAACTGCTCAGCCCGGGCGGATCAATGACCGGCGGTGCCTTCCGCTCAAGCAGCAACCTGCTTGGAAGGCGCCGGGAGATTGATGACCTCTCGCGGGTGCTTTCTAAGAAAAAGCAGGCGCTTGAAAGCCTTGAGAAGGAGGTGGAGCAGGCGCATGACCGCAGAAATCATCTCAGGGAGGAGATTGCCGCGGTGACCGGCAAGATCCAGCAGAGCAGCTATGATCTCGGAACCCTGAAGCTGAAGATGCAGGATGTGGATCTCCGCATCCAAAAGACGCAGGATGCATTTGCTCAGATCAATGCCCAGCGGGAGGAGATCGCCCGCCAGCGCGAAAGCCTCAAGGCACAGCATGATGTCAGCGGGGACAATCTGAAGCAGTCGGATGCGTCCCAGAAGGCACTCAATGATGACATCGACAGCCGGACGAAGGAGCTGGATGCGCTGAAGCGGAGCGCGGCAGAGGCAGATACTTCGCTCTCCAGACTGCAGGTTCAGCTTGCCGGAAGCGGTCAGGAGCGGACATTCATCACCCAGAATCAGGAGCGGCTTCGGGAAGAAATCCAGGCGCGGGAAACAGAGCGGGGCGGGATCGAAAAAACGCTTCGGAATCAGACAGCATCGAAGGCAGACCGGGAAGGAAAGATCGGCAGTCTGAAGGAACAGGCGCAGAAGGAGCAGGAGAAGGAGGCACAGCTGAAGGAGGAGCTTCAGCAGCTGACAGCGCTCAGGGAGGAGAAAGAGAAAAAGCAAAAGACCTTCTTTACCGAGCGGGAGCAGCTGGCGGAGCACAGCTCATATCTTGACAGGGAGGTCTTCCGGCTGGAACAGCAGATCGAGAAGATGAAGGCTGACCGGGAGAAGGACATCGCATATCTCTGGGAGGAGTACGAGCTGACCCCTGTTGCCTGCAGAGAGCTCAGGCGGGATGACCTGGGCAGCCTTACGGAGATGAAAAAGCGCATCGGTGAGCTGCGCCATGATATCCGCCAGCTTGGAAGCGTCAATGTCGGAGCGATCGAGGAGTATCGCGAGCTGTCACAGCGGTTTGAATTCCTCTCTGCCCAGCATGAGGATCTGGTAAAATCCGCAGCGGATCTTGAGAAGATTATCAAGGATCTGGATGAAGGCATGCGGGACCGGTTCAAGGAACAGTTCTCGATGATCCAGACGGAGTTTGACCGTACGTTCCGGGATCTTTTCGGCGGCGGGAAGGGGACACTGGAGCTGGAGGAGGGTGTGGACATTCTGGATGCCGGCATCCGGGTCATCGCTCAGCCGCCGGGGAAGAAGCTCCAGAACATGATGCAGCTCTCCGGCGGAGAAAAATCACTGGCAGCGATTGCTCTCCTGTTTGCAATTCAGAACCTGAAACCGTCCCCATTCTGCCTGCTTGACGAGATTGAGTCAGCACTGGATGAGAACAATGTGGAGCGCTATGCCCAGTATCTGCGCAAGTTGACAAAGCATACCCAGTTCATTATCATAACTCACAGACGCGGATCCATGACCGCAGCTGACAGGCTGTACGGGATTACCATGCAGGAGAAGGGAATCTCGGCACTGGTTTCCGTCGACCTGGTAGCTGACAAGCTTGATGCGTGAGAAGGGAGCAGGATTCATGGCAGGATCGGAGAAAAAGGGAGGCTTTTTCAGCAGGCTTGTCCGGGGGCTGACCAAGTCAAGGGACAATCTCGGCAGCAGTGTGGAGGATGCCCTGTCCGGATACACATCGATCGATGACGATTTTTATGATGAGATCGAGGAGATCCTGGTCATGGGAGATGTCGGCATTGGTGCGACGACCTCCATTCTGAATCATCTGAAGCAGAAGGTGAAGGAGCAGCATGTCAGAAAGCCTGCCCAGTGCAGGGAGCTGCTTTTGCAGAGCATCAAGGATGAGATGAATGTCGGACAGGCGGACTACCGGTTTGAGCATGAGAAGAGTGTTGTCCTTGTGGTCGGTGTCAATGGCGTCGGCAAGACGACATCCATCGGAAAGCTCGCCGGTCTTCTGAAGCAGGAAGGCCGGAAGGTCGTCCTGGCTGCCGCAGATACATTTCGCGCCGCGGCGGGGGAGCAGCTTGATATCTGGGCGAAAAAGACCGATGTGCCGATGATCAGCGGACAGGAGGGATCGGACCCGGGCTCGGTTGTCTACGATGCCATCGCGGCGGCGAAGGCACGGGACGCGGATGTCCTGCTCGTCGACACGGCAGGGCGGCTTCATAATAAGAAGAACCTCATGGCGGAGCTGGGAAAGATTAACCGGATCATTGACAGAGAATATCCGGAAGCCTACAGGGAAACGCTTGTGGTTCTGGACGGAACAACCGGTCAGAATGCGCTGGCGCAGGCCAGAGAATTCAAGGAAGTCACCAATGTGACCGGCATAATCCTGACAAAGCTTGACGGGACGGCGAAGGGGGGCATCGCGATCGCGATTCACTCTGAACTTGGGATCCCTGTGAAGTATATCGGAGTCGGAGAACGGGTTGATGATCTGCAGAAGTTTGACGCGGACCAGTTTGTGAATGCGCTGTTTGATGTCAAAAAGTCGGACCTTTGAGACAGGCAGACAGGAGTGAAGGACAAAGCAGCCGCAGTTCTGCCGGGCCGTGCGGGAATACTGCCCGAGGCAGGACGTCATTCAGGCAGCCGGAGGAGATCTATTCGAGATGAAAAAGATGCTGACAAGGGAGGCCTTTGAGGAAGCCTCGCAGATTGTAAGACAGGTTACAGAAGATACGAGGCTCGTCTACAGCGATTACTTCAGCAGCCAGTGCGGCAACAAGGTATGGCTGAAGCCGGAAAACATGCAGGTGACGGGCGCCTATAAGATCCGCGGTGCCTATTACAAGGTTTCCACGATGAGCGAGGAGGACAGAAAGAAGGGCCTGATCACGGCATCAGCCGGGAATCATGCCCAGGGAGTCGCCTACGCTGCGAGAAAGTATGGCTGCCATGCGACAATCGTCATGCCGACGACGACACCGCTGATCAAGGTCAACCGGACCCGTTCATACGGAGCGGAAGTTGTTCTGTACGGAGATGTGTACGATGAATCCTGCGCCTATGCGCTGAAGCTTGCGCAGGAGAAGGGCTATACCTTCGTTCATCCTTTTGATGATCCGACCGTTGCGACCGGCCAGGGGACGATCATGATGGAGATCTTCAAGGACCTTCCGCTTGTGGAGTATGTCCTGGTTCCTGTCGGCGGCGGCGGACTGGCGACAGGCGTGTCCACGCTGGCAAAGATGCTGAACCCGAACATCAAGGTGATTGGTGTCGAACCTTCCGGGGCAGCATGTCTTTCGGCTTCTCTGAAGGCCGGTCATGTTGTGACACTTCCGACTGTCAGCACCATCGCGGACGGGACAGCCGTGAAGACACCGGGCGAGCATGTGTTCCCTTATCTTCAGAAGAATATCGATGAAGTCATCACCGTCGATGACGACGAGCTGATCGTGGCTTTTCTGGATATGGTCGAGAACCATAAGATGATCGTGGAAAATTCCGGACTTCTGACGGTCGCGGCGCTGCGTCATCTCAAGGTGAGGGACAAACGTGTTGTCTCTGTTCTGTCCGGCGGCAATATGGATGTCATCACGATGTCTTCCGTCGTGCAGAGAGGGCTGATCCAGAGAGACCGGATCTTCACCTTCTCAGTCATGCTGCCGGATAAACCTGGCAGCCTTGTCAAGGTTGCAACCGCCATCGCACAGGCGCAGGGCAATGTCATCCGTCTGGCACACAACCAGTTTGTAACGACAAACAGAAGTGCGGCGGTCAAGCTGACTATCACGCTGGAGGCATTCGGGACAGAGCATAAGGAGATGATCCTGAAGAAGGTTCGCGAGGCGGGTTTTGAGCCGAAGATGGAGGATGCCGCCCTGTAAGGAGGACAGGCGTTCCAAAGAGATGGCAGCCGGTGTATGCTCCATTCATCCATTCAGAAGAGAAGATCGGGAACGAGAGAGGTGTCAAGAAAAAATACTTGACACCTTTTTCATTATCCTGTATTCTTACGCAGGTGATGTTCAATGGAAAAGATTGTCGAACAGACGATGCTCTTTGATTTCTACGGCGAGCTTCTGACCGAGCACCAGAAACAGGTGTTTGGCGATGTCATTCTTGGCGATCTGTCTTTGAGTGAAGCCGCGGCACAGTACGGTGTCAGCAGGCAGGGCATTCACGATCTGGTAAGGCGGGTGGATGTACAGCTGAGGGAGTATGAGTCGAAGCTTCATCTGGTGGAACGCTTTCTGAAAATTCGAAAGGAAGCGCTTCAGATCCGGCAGATGTGTGAGGACGGGGAAGTCGCCGGGGCAGGTGCCGGGAGCATCAGACAGATCTGTGACCGGATTTTGAATGAGCTGTGATGCGCAGGAATGAGATCTTCCCGAGACGGGCAAGAACCGGAGGCGGACAGCCGGAGAGGAGGCAGTGAATGGCATTCGAGAGTTTGTCGGATAAACTTCAGAATATCTTCAAGAACCTCCGCAAAAAGGGAAAACTGACGGAGGAAGATGTCAAAAGCGCGCTGAAGGAGGTCAAGCTGGCGCTCCTGGAGGCGGATGTTTCGTTCAAGGTCGTAAAGAGCTTCATGAAGGATGTGCAGGAGCGGGCGGTCGGCGCGGATGTCATGAATGGCCTGAATCCCGGTCAGATGGTGATCAAGATTGTCAGTGATGAGCTGACCTCTCTGATGGGATCGGAGATGGTCGATCTGAAACTGAACCCGCAGACCTCGATGACGGTCATCATGATGATGGGACTGAACGGTGCCGGCAAGACGACCACGTCCGCAAAGCTCGCGGCGAAGCTCAAGAGCAGAGGCTACAGGCCGCTTCTGGCCGGACTTGATATCTACAGACCGGCCGCGGTAAAGCAGCTGCAGGTCAACGCGGAGAAGATCGGCATCGACGTCTACTGGGACGACAAACATGAATTCCTGCCGCCTGATATTGCGAAGAACGCGGTTGGCTATGCTCAGCAGAACGGGTACAATATCGTAATCCTCGATACAGCGGGGCGTCTGCAGATCGACAAGGACATGATGGACGAGCTGCATGAGATCAAGGAGAAGGTCACAGTCGATGACTCCATCCTTGTCGTGGATGCCATGACCGGACAGGATGCCGTGAATGTGGCTTCCGCGTTTGAGGAGAAGGTTGGAATCGACGGTGTGATCCTCACTAAGCTCGACGGAGACACACGAGGCGGCGCAGCGCTCTCTATCCGTGCGACGGTCGGGAAGCCGATCCTGTATGTCGGGATGGGCGAAAAGCTGGATGATCTTCAGCAGTTCTATCCGGACCGCATGGCGTCAAGAATTCTTGGCATGGGCGATGTGATGACGCTGATCGAGAAGGCCCAGCAGAATGTCAACGAGGAACAGGCGAGGGCCATGGAGCAGAAGCTCCGCAAGGCATCCTTCGGATTTGATGATTATCTGGCTTCGATGGACCAGATGAAGAAGATGGGCGGGATGAAGTCTGTGTTGTCGATGATTCCCGGGGTCAGCTCGTCTCAGATGTCCCAGTTTGAGGATGCAATCGACGAGAAGGCAATGGCGAGAACCGAGGCCATCATCTACTCCATGACACCGAAGGAACGGTCCAATCCGGATATCCTGACCCCGTCGAGGCGGGCTAGGGTGGCAAAGGGAGCGGGCGTATCAATTGACGAGGTCAACCGTCTGTGCAGGCAGCTTGAACAGTCCAGAAAGCTGATGAAGCAGTATGGCAGTATGCTGAAGGGCGGGAAAAAGCGCCGGGGCTTTGGCGGGATGGGCGGCCTGGGCGGCATGAGGCTCCCGTTCTGAACAAGCGCACGTCCGGTGTGCAGAGAGCCGGAAAGCTGTGCCGCAGGAAGGCGGAGCTGGAGGAATCAGCAGGCGGACGCCTGAGACCATACAGACATCAGTGCGCAGTGCGGCTCACAGACAGAAGTACAAGAGCGGATGAATATGCGCGGATGCGCATTTTCACATATATTCATTACAAGCATCAATCTTATTATTTGGAGGAATGAAACATGTCAGTCAAGATCAGACTCAGAAGAACAGGAAAGCTGAAGACTCCGCACTACAGAATCGTTGTCGCAGATTCCAGATCACCGCGTGATGGCAAGTGCATCGCTGAGATCGGAACGTATGATCCGAACACCGATCCGAGTACCTTCCACATCAATGAGGAAGAGGCGAAGAAGTGGCTCAGCAATGGCGCTCAGCCGACCGCAGTCGTTGGCAAGCTTTTCAAAATCGCCGGAATCGTAAAATAAGACGAAGGGGACGCCGATGAAAGAGTTAGTGGAAACAATTGCAAAGGCTCTTGTCGAACACCCTGATGAAGTTGAGGTTACGGAGAAGGAAAGCGGGAGATCAATCCTGGTTGAGCTGAAGGTTGCCCCGTCTGATATGGGCAAGGTGATCGGAAAACAGGGCAGAATTGCGAAAGCCATCCGCTCCGTCGTGAAGGCTGCTGCTTCCAGAGACGACAAGAAAGTGATCGTTGATATCCTTCAATGACCTGGTATCCCGCACTTTGGCATCCGCCAAGGCGCGGGACTTTTTTTAAAGGAGTATATCTATGCTGCAGCCATACCTGCAAATCGGCGTCATTACATCCACACATGCTCTGAAGGGAGAAGTCAAGGTTTATCCGACAACCGATGATGTAAAACGGTTCGAAGACCTTACGGAGGTATACGCAGCCTCAGACCCGGAACTTGCGGGAGAAGCGCTTTTCGTAGAGTCGGTTCGCTATTTCAAGAATATGGTTATTCTGAAATTCCGGGGACTCGACCGCATCGAGGATGTGCAGGCGCTTCTCAGGAAGAATCTGTATGTGGCCAGAAAGGATGCGGTGCCCCTCGGAGAGAACCAGTACTATGTGGCAGATCTGTATGGGATGGAGGTCATCCGGGAGGAAGACGGAGCGTCCCTTGGAAAGATTGCAGATGTTCTGGTGACAGGCGCCAACGACGTCTATGTTGTCAAAGGGAAGATGGATCCGAAGAAGGAAATTCTGATTCCGGCAATCAGAGACTGCATCCGGAAGGTCGATCTTGAGGGCGGAACGATGACGGTGCATCTGCCCGATGGACTGGCCTGAGGCCGGAGGACCGGCAGAACAGACTGAAATCCTGAATGAACAATAATGCGGACGGTGGATCACGGACAGCCGGAGAGGTGCTCCCGGGGCGGGGGCAGGAGGAGCTCTTTGAATTTTCATGTGCTGACATTGTTTCCGGAGATGATCGAGGGTGCATTTTCCTCGAGCATCACGGGTAGGGCGAAGGAAAAGGGGATACTGACACTGGATTGTGTCAATATCCGGGACTTTGCGGAGGAGAAGCGAAAGGGGAGAGTTGACGATTACTCGTACGGCGGCGGAGCCGGCATGATCATGCAGGCGGAACCGGTGTACCGGGCGTGTGAATCTGTCCTCGACCGGATAGGCGGACAGGAGGGCAGGAGACCGCGCGTCTTATATATGTCCCCTGCAGGAAGCAGGTTCAGCCAGCGGATGGCGGAGGAACTCTCCCGGGAGGAGGATCTTGTCTTTTTATGCGGACACTACGAGGGGATCGACCAGCGCGTGATCGATGAAGTGGTGACGGACGAGGTATCGATCGGAGACTTCGTCATGACGGGCGGCGAACTCCCTGCGCTGGTGATGATGGATGCGATCGCCCGCATGGTACCCGGTGTGCTGAGCAATGAGGAATCAGCCGGGACAGAAAGCTTCATGGGGGACGGTCTGCTGGAGTATCCGCAGTATTCCAGACCGGAAATCTGGCGGGGGCACAAGGTACCGGAGATCCTTCTGTCCGGAAACCACGGAGCGGTAGACCGCTGGCGCCGGGAACAGTCTTTGATGATCACGGCAAGAAAGCGGCCGGATCTGTGCGCCGGCGCCGTTTTGGATAAAAAAGACCGGAAGTTTCTGAGAGAATCAGGATTGACCGGGGCCTACCGGGACGCCCGTGAGGAATGAGAGGGGCCTGCCCGGTTACTTTGATGGTGTTGAGAGAGGGAGGAGCCATGATTCGCAATATCGTATATGATGTGGGATACGTCCTTGTCAGCTATACCTGGCGGGAGGCGTTCAAAGGATTCGGCTATGACGAGGCCGGCGTCCGGCGACTCTCGGAGCAGCTTTTTGGCAGCAGGGATTCCAAAAGCATCCGCACATACTGGGAGAAATACGACCTGCATGAAATCAGCGACGAAGAGATCGAGGAATACTGCTACAGCCATTTTCCGCAGGATACCAGGGCACTGAAATGGTTTTTCAGGGACCCGTCTGTCTGGTCTGTCTGCCTGTCGGATATCGCGGACACCATTCCTGTGATGAAACAGAAGGGCTACGGCGTTTATCTTCTGTCCAACTACCCGGAGCGGCTCTGGAAGTGCCAGGTGGAGAGCGCACCGTTCATGTCGGATGTTGACGGTGCGGTTGTTTCCTGGGAGGAGAGGTGCGGGAAACCGGCTGAACGCTTTTACCGGACCTTATTTGAGCGCTATGGACTGAAGCCGGAGGAGTGCCTGTTCCTCGATGACCGCAGGGACAATACAGACGCAGCTGAAAAACTTGGAATGAATGCCATCACGCTCAGTTCGCCGGAGATGAGACTGAGAGCCATCGCCGAGCTTGAACAGCTGCCGGATCTTTCCAGATAACAGAATCATAACCATACAGATGCCGGGAGGAGACACATGCTGAAGCAGTTATCGATCTACGCAGAGAACAAAAAAGGAACACTGGAGCACATTACGGGGGTTCTGCTCCGGGAGGGAATCAACATCCTGGGCTCCATGACGGAGGACAGTGCGGAGTACGGTGTCAACCGGATGGTGGTTTCCGATCCGGAGAAGGCAAAGGAGGCACTCCGGAAAGAGGGTTACCAGGTCAGCGTCAGGGATGTGGTCGGCGTTGAAGTAGAGGATAAGGTTGGAAATCTGAACCACCTTCTGAAAGCGCTCCTCGATATGAATATCAATGTCGGATATCTCTACCTGTCCTTTAACAGACAGAGCGGACTCCCGATTATGGTCTTCAGTACCGATGACGTCTGGGAGGTTGAGAATGCGATCCGCGACAGAGGGTTCCATACCCTGTAACAGAGAGACTGAAACAAGACTGGAGAGGAGGAAGGACGGGATCATGAGGACTGGAAGAGAGCGGCAGCAGCGGAATCTGGGAATAGACCTTCTGAGAATTTTCTGCATGTTTCTGATCTGCATTCTGCATGTCTGCGGGCAGGGAAGAGCGATGGTCCGCTATGTCGAGCGGGAGGAAGTCTGGTACAGTGTCTATATCCTCGAGACGGCGGCTTACTGTGCTGTCAATACCTATGGGATGATCTCCGGCTATGTCGGCATCCGCTCTGTACACCGGCCATCCAGAATCGTTGAGCTCTGGCTGAGGGTGTTCTGGTACTCGGCGCTGGGAACGCTGATTGCTGTGGCGGTGTTTCACCTTCCGGTGGAATCTGATACCCTCTATAAAGCACTGTTTCCGACCATGTGGAAGACCTACTGGTATTTTTCAAGCTATGTGGGCGTATTTGTGGTTGAGCCATATCTGAACCGTCTGGTGAAATCGCTGGGCAGCGCCGGCAAGAAGAAGCTTGCGATCACTTTGTTTCTCCTCTGTTCTGTTTTCACGATGGTGCCGCGCATTGCAAATAAAGACTTCCTGGGAATCAGTGCCGGGTACAGTTTTCTGTGGCTGTCCGTCATGTATATCATAGGAGCCTGCGTCAGGGAACTTACAGATCAGAATCATCCGGAGAGACAGAAGCAGGAGCGTTCAGAATCTGGCGGTGCGGAAAGAAGCATCACAGAAACAGAAGCCGCGGCTGGCGTGAAAGGACAGGTTTCAGAGAAAAACGCGGATTTCCTGCACCGGTCAGGCGCCTTCTATGCTATGCTGTACATAATCTGTGTCCTGACGACCTGGATTTCAAAGATCCTGATCGAGAACTGGACGACATCTGTGTACGGGGAGGCAAGATATGGCCGGCTCCTCTTTTCATATGCCAGCCCGACGATTGTCATCTGCGCTTTTTGCCTGCTGATGATTTTCAGCAGGCTGAAATGCAGAGGACGGGTGCTGAGGGGGCTGATCCGGTTCTTCTCCCCCCTGGCATTCTCCGTATATCTGGTGCAGCTTCAGCCTTACTTCTGGGAGTATGTGCTGGCAGGACGGTATCAGTTCATTGCGAAGCTCGGACCGGCAGCAGCGTGCCTGATGGTGCTTGTTATGGCAGCAGCCCTGTATCTGGAATGCACGGCTGTCGATCTGGTGAGGATGGCGGCCTTCCGGCTTCTCCCTATCAGAAGGGTGGCGCAGGTGATCACCGATTTCGCACTCAGGCCTTTTGCGGGACTTACAGAACAGGAGAACAGAGAAGCTTCAGGGGATGCCTGATCGCCGGAAGAGATAAAAAGCGATTGCAGAAGGCAGAAGGATTCATGCCGCCTGACAGGCGGCGGAAATGGAGATGCTATGGAAAAGAGAGTAGTGGCAGCGCTTGGGCATCACGCAGTGGGAACGAATTTTCCGGAGCAGTATAAGGCTGTCCATGCATCTGTGAAGGTGCTGGCCGATCTGATCGAGGCTGGCTGCCAGCTGGTGATCACCCACAGCAATGCCCCGCAGGTAGGCATGATCCACACAGCACTCAATGAGTATGCGAAAAACCATGAGACCTACAATGCGCCGATGTCTCTCTGTTCGTCGATGAGCCAGGGGCTTGTGGGGTATGATATTCAGAACATGCTGCACAGTGAACTGATGGACCGGGGCATATACCGGACGGTTTCAACCGTGATCACGCAGGTGATCGTGGATCCGTACGACGAGGCATTCTACCATCCGGTCAAGGTGATCGGACGTATCCTCACGAAGGAGGAAGCCCAGGAAGAAGAGAGTAAGGGCAACTATGTTGTCGAGGCGGAGGGGGGATACCGCCGGATTGTTGCCTCTCCGAAGCCGATCGATATTGTCGAGATCGATGCCGTCAATGCGCTCGTTCAGGCCGGACAGATCGTGATTGCCGGAGGCGGCGGAGGAATTCCGGTTCTGAAGCAGCCACACAGACTCAAGAGCGCGAGCGCGATTGTGGAGAAGGATCTGACAGCCGGCAAGCTGGCAGACCTGACAGACGCTGATATCCTGCTGTTCCTCACAGGCGTCGATCAGGTTTCCCTTCATTACGGAAGCGGTCATCCGGAGCCGCTGGACCATCTGTCGGCGGCACAGGCCAGAGCTTACATGGCAGACGGAGAGTTCGGCGAGACTGGTATGCAGCCGAAGATCGAAGCCAGTGTCAATTTTGTGTCTCAGAAGACGGGCAGGAAGGCAATCATCACTTCGCCGGAGAAAGCGCTGGCGGCGCTCAGGGGCGTTGCAGGGACGACGATCCAGTAACCGGCTCCCTTTCTGACGCCGAAGGGTGCATTCTGTATGAATAAAGCATATGGACAGCACAGGAGGATGAAGCTGGAATCCCTGCGCACTTGATGGATGAGGAATACAGAGCAGGACTTGAAAATATCTGAAATAATATAAGCAATATGAACAATTTCAGATAAAATAAAAATGATTCGATTATATATTGACAAAATCGGTTCAGACTGATATGATACAGACAAGAAGAAAAGAAAAGAAAAGAGGTTCTTCTTAAAAGTCTCCATCGATCAGGAGACAGCTCTCCGAAAAGACGGAGAAGTCTGAGAAAGGCAGGTACCCTCCAATGGGAACTGAACCGATTCATCAGTGAAAGGGACATCGAGAGAAGTTGTCGATGTCCCTTTTCATTTGTTTCAGGTTTGTTGACAGCCCCCGGCATTGCTGATAGAATCCGCTATGGTATTGACGATGATACAAATAGTGGGGATTCGTGCAGATATCAGCCAGCGCCAGGACATTCCGTGCAGGGATCATGAACGGCTTTGCCCGGAGAGGGATGGCTGGCGATGAGACCATGCCCCGGGAGTTAACAGTGAGCGACCTGAGAACGGAAATTGAGAAAAGAAGAACCTTTGCAATCATCTCCCATCCGGATGCCGGAAAGACGACCCTGACGGAGAAGTTCCTGCTTTACGGAGGAGCGATCAACCTTGCCGGCTCCGTGAAGGGGAAGGCAACTGCGCGTCACGCGGTTTCCGACTGGATGGACATCGAGAAGCAGAGAGGAATCTCGGTGACCAGCTCTGTCCTTCAGTTTCCGTACAAGGGATTCTGCATTAATATTCTGGATACGCCGGGACATCAGGACTTCTCGGAGGATACCTACCGGACGCTGATGGCGGCAGACTCGGCGGTCATGGTCATCGATGCCTCCAAGGGCGTCGAGGCGCAGACAAGGAAGCTGTTCAAGGTCTGCGTCATGAGGCATATTCCCATTTTTACATTTATCAACAAGATGGACCGCGATGCCCGGGATACCTTCGATCTGCTCGATGACATCGAGACGGAGCTTGGAATTGCCACCTGCCCGGTCAACTGGCCGATCGGGTCCGGTAAAAATTTCAAGGGTGTCTACGACAGAAGAGGACGCCATGTTGTGACCTATTCCGGTACGGAGAAGGGAACGAAGGAAGGAACGGAAACCATCTATGAGATTGATGACCCGAAGCTGACCGGTTTTATCGGACAGGACGCCCAGGAAAAGCTGGAGGAGGAGATCGAGCTTCTCGACGGCGCCTCCGCCGCATTCGACCAGGAGAAGGTGTCGAGGGGCGAGCTGAGCCCGGTATTCTTCGGATCCGCGCTGACAAACTTCGGCGTTGAGATTTTCCTGAACTATTTCCTGGAGATGACGATGCCGCCGCTTGCCCGCGTGGCGGACTGCGGCACGATTGACCCGGTGAAGGAGCCGTTCTCGGCCTTTGTATTCAAGATCCAGGCGAACATGAACAAGATGCACCGCGACAGAATTGCCTTCATGCGCATCTGTTCCGGAAAGTTCGAGGCTGACAAGGAAGTCTACCATGTGCAGGGAAAGCGCACGCTGCGGCTGTCACAGCCGCAGCAGATGATGGCCTCCTCCAGACATGTGGTCAGCGAGGCATATGCAGGCGACATCATCGGTGTTTTCGATCCGGGTATCTTCTCGATTGGAGACACAGTCTGCACGCCGGGACATAAGTTTACATATGAAGGAATTCCGACTTTCGCGCCGGAACATTTTGCGCGTGTCAGGCCGATGGATACCATGAAGCGGAAACAGTTTGTCAAGGGTATGACGCAGATCGCCCAGGAGGGTGCCATCCAGATCTTCGAGGAGCCGAACGGCAGTCTCGAGGAGACCATCGTCGGCGTCGTCGGCATGCTGCAGTTTGATGTCCTGAAGTATCGCCTTGAGAATGAGTACAACGTGGAGATCCGTATGGAGGATCTGCCGTACGAGTATATCCGCTGGATCGAGAACCCGGAGGAGGTTGCGCCGGAGAAGATTACCGGAACCTCTGATATGAAGCGGATTGTGGATCTGAAGGGACGTCCGCTGCTTCTGTTTGTGAACAGCTGGTCGGTTGGCATGGTCGAGGAGCGCAATCCGAAGCTGAAGCTGGCGGAATTCGCCCGGTAACGGCAGTCATTTTGCGAAATCCGCCGAATCCGCAGGTGTTTGGCGGCGGCGGTTGCAAACAACCCTTCTTTGTAATAGAATCGGTATAAATAAGTCTGAGGATCATCAGGGAGGTTGTCACATGTCTTCTGAAACAGCTCATATCAATACCATAACGATGCATACAGACGGCTGCGAGGGTGTCGTAAAGATCGCGGATGATGTGGTTGCGATCATTGCAGGGCTTGCGGCGTCAGATGTGAAGGGTGTTGCCTCTCTGGGCGGGAACGTCACGAGGGACGTCATCTCGAAGCTTGGAATCAAGAGCATCGGCAAGGGCGTGAAGCTGTCCGTCGATGCAGACGGGCAGGCGAATGTCACACTGTCTGTGAATGTGCGCTACGGCTACAATGTTCCGGAAACCTGCGCGAAGGTACAGGACAGGGTCAAGACCGCGATCGAGACCATGACCGGGCTCTCGGTGGGAGAGGTCAATATCCGTGTCGCTTCGATTGTCGTCGGCAAGTCCCAGCAGTCTGCCGAGAAGGAATAACAGCATCATTATCGTACCTTTCATATCATCATAAGACACAGCAGAGGCTGTTGCAGAGATACTGGTGGTCCCGGTCGGGAGAGGTGTTCATGCAATGGCTTTTTCTGTACAGGGAGATTTTTATGACCAGAAGAGAACTGAGAGAGCATGTGTTCCGGATTCTGTTTGCCTGTGAATTTCTGCGGTCTCACAGACAGGATGCCCCGTATATGTGGCCGGATGAGGCGGCTGTTTCAGAGCAGATTGACCTGTACTTCACACATGAGAGTGGTGAGGAGCTGGAATTTCCGCCCTGCGAGGTGCAGCCGCAGGACCAGGATGAGGTCCGCCAGCGGGCGCTGGAGGTCTGCACGAAGGTACCGGAGATTGACCGGATTCTGGATGAAACCTCGACCGGATGGAAGACCGGACGTATGGCCAGAACCGACCTCTGCATCCTGAGAGTCGCGGTATACGAGCTCCTCTTTGACGAGCATATTCCGGCAGGTGTGGCGATCAATGAGGCCGTGCTGCTTGCAAAGAAGTTCGGCGGGGATGACTCCTCGTCCTTTGTCAATGGGATCCTCGCAAAGATCCAGCGCCAGAAGAACGGATGAGCACGCAGAGATCTGTCTACACAGTCGCCCAGGTCAACAGCTACATTCATCAGATGTTCTCGGCGGATCCCTTCCTGACACGAATTTACGTCAAGGGGGAGATCTCGAACTGCAAGTATCATTCCTCCGGGCATATTTATTTCTCTCTGAAGGACGAGCTGGCACAGGTAAACTGCATCATGTTTGCAGGCAGCCGGAAGAAGCTGAATTTCCGGCTGGAGGATGGTCAGAAGGTCATCGTCTTCGGAAGCATGGGCGTCTACGAGAAGGGCGGAAGCTATCAGCTGTACGCATCGGCGATCCGGCTGGACGGAATCGGGGCGCTGTACGAGCGTTTTGAGGCGTTAAAAAACGAGCTGTCGGATATGGGCATGTTTGACCAGATGTACAAGAAGCCGATTCCACACTATATCAAAAGGCTCGGCGTTGTCACGGCACCGACCGGAGCGGCGGTCCGGGACATCATCAACGTGTCCAAACGGCGCAATCCTGGGATCGAGATCCTGCTGTATCCGGCACTTGTTCAGGGCGAGGGGGCGGCACAGAGCATCGCAAGGGGAATCCGGCTGCTCGACAGCCATCATGTTGACACCATCATCGTTGGCCGCGGCGGCGGCAGCATCGAGGACCTGTGGGCATTCAATGAGCGGGTCGTCGCAGAGGCGATCTTCAATGCCTCAACGCCGATCATTTCCGCGGTCGGGCATGAGACGGATTTCACCATTGCGGACTATGTCGCGGATCTGAGGGCCCCGACCCCCTCGGCGGCGGCAGAACTCGCTGTAGATGACATGGCTGCCATTCGGGCTGCCATTGAGCAGGACAGGATCCGGCTCAGAAATCAGATGACGCAGAAGTGCGCGTATGTCCGGAGAGAGGCGGAGGGATACCGGTTCCGTCTGCAGGCGAAGGGACCGGCAGGCCGGCTCAGAGAGCGGATGATGCAGCTCGATCACTTGCAGGAGAGGATGGCGAATGCCTGCCGGGCCCGAGTTGACAGTGCACGGGAGGCTGTGCGCGCTCTGAATCTCGATCTTCGGATGAAGGCAAAAATTCGGGAAACGGAAAACCGGCTCCGGATGACAGAGCCGCCGCTGAGGACAGCGATGCGGCAGCGGCTTCAGGGGACGGAAGGCAGATACAAGATACTGGAGGCGAAGGTACAGATGCTTTCCCCACAGGACCATCTGAACCGCGGCTATGCCTTTGTTGCCGACAGCAGAGGAAGGGCTGTCCAGTCGGTATCCTCACTTGTGCGGGGAGAGCTTCTGAACATTACGCTCCGGGACGGAAGTCTGGGCGCAAAGGTACAGCAGATCCGGCCGGAAGGGCTAAAGCCTCAGTCCGGGGAATAAAAGGGACGTGCAAGGATCGTTCCGGGCGAAGATGCATATAGGAGGATCGATGGCGGAGAAGGGACAAAAAGACCGGAAGACGGACCAGAGTCAGACACAGGATACGACAGATGAGATGACGCTGGAGCAGATCTTCAGCCGGCTTGAGGAAATCACTAAAAAAATGGAGAACCCGGAGACAGGCCTGGAGGATGCCTTTGCGCTCTATAAGGAGGGAGATACCCTTCTGAAGGAGGCGGAGAAGCGGATCAGTCTTGTGGACAGGCAGGTCCGGGCTCTGGAGGATGACGGGACGGAGGTCGATTTCCAGTAAACTGGATGAGGCAGCATCCTGAACGTTTGATGATGCGCCGTGCAGGCAGGCAGAGCCGGCGTGCTGCAGAGAGAAGGAGGATCGTGCCAGGATGAATTTCGCAGAGGAACTGAAGAAGCGCACAAGGCATGCGGACGAAGTCGTCTGTTCTTTTCTCCCGGTGGCGGAGGGTGCGGATGAGACGCTTCTTTCGGCGATGAACTACAGTGTGCGGGCTGGCGGCAAACGTCTTCGCCCGCTGATGATTGAGAGCACCTGCCGGATGTACGGCGGAGATGAAAAGCTGGCAGAGCCTTTTATGGCTGCCATGGAGATGATCCATACGCACTCTCTGGTGCATGATGACCTCCCGGCAATGGATAACGATGAATACCGGCGCGGGAAAAAGACAACCCATGTTGTGTACGGAGAGGCGATGGCGATTCTGGCGGGAGACGGACTCCTGAGCCTGGGATATGAGACAGCGGCGGGGGCATTTGCCCGCTGCAGCGGGCAGGAGGCGGCATATGTCGCCAGGGCGCTGCAGATTCTTGCTGAAAAGACAGGACCCCGCGGAATGCTCGGCGGACAGTCCGTCGATGTCGAGCTGGACGGACAGCCGCTGTCAGAAGAACAAATTGACTATATCTACAGTCACAAGACCGGTGCTCTGATCGAGGCTTCGCTGATGATCGGTGCCGTGCTGGCCGGTGCGCCGGATACGGAGATCACAAAGCTGGAGACAATCGGCACCGATGTAGGCAATGCGTTTCAGATCCGTGACGACATCCTTGACATCACAGAAACGACGGAGGAACTCGGCAAGCCGGCAGGGTCGGATGAGAGGAACAAAAAGACGACCTATGCGGGCATACATGGCGTGGAGGCGGCAGAGGAGACTGTGAGGCGGCTCTCGTCGCGCGCGCTCAGACAGTTTGATGATCTGGAGGCGGAGGACCCGTTTCTGAGAGCCCTTCTCGCCTCTCTGACGGACCGCAGGAAGTGAGCCTATGGTATTGGAGAAGATTAATCAGCCGGGCGATATCCGGAAGATCCCGCACGATCAGCTCCCGCAGCTGGCAGAGGAGATCCGGCAGTTTCTGATTGAAAAACTGTCCGTAACGGGCGGACATCTGGCGTCGAATCTTGGCGTGGTGGAGCTGACGATGGCCCTTCATCTCGCTTTTGACCCGGAGAAGGACCGCCTGATCTGGGATGTGGGCCATCAGTCCTACACGCACAAGATCCTGACCGGACGCAAGGAGGGGTTCACCTCTCTGAGGAAGCTGGGCGGTATGTCCGGATTTCCGAAGCGGTCGGAGAGCTGCTGCGACGTGTTTGACACCGGACACAGCTCCACCTCGATCTCCGCGGGACTCGGAATTGTCCGCGCGCGGGATCTGGCAGGTGAGAATTATTCGGTCGTTTCGATCATCGGCGATGGATCCGCGACGGGCGGCATGGTCTACGAGGCGATCAACAATGCAGCGAACCTGAAGACCAACTTCATCATTGTCTTCAATGACAACGGGATGTCCATATCCAGGAATGTGGGCGGCCTGAGCACGTATCTGTCTGACCTGAGGACAAGCGAAGGGTACACTGATCTCAAGAAAGTCACGGAAGATGCCCTGAGGCAGCTTCCGCTTGCGGGAGACTGGGCGGTCGAGCGCGTCCGGCGGACAAAGAACAGCCTCAAGACAATTCTGATGCCCGGCGGCGCGCTGCTGGAGAATTTCGGCATCAAGTACTTTGGACCGGTGGATGGAGCCAACATCGATCAGATGGTCAGGCTGTTCGAGAATGCGAAGAAGGTCGAGGGACCGGTCATTGTCCATGTCCGGACAAAGAAGGGAAAAGGCTTCGGGCCTGCGGAGAGGATGCCGGAGCGGTTTCACGGAACCGGGCCGTTTGACATAGAAACCGGGCTGCCGAAGGCGAAGAAGACAAAGGCGGACTGGACAGATGTATTCTCCACAGTCATGTGCAAGGAGGGGGCGAAAGTTCCGAACCTCTGCGCCGTGACGGCAGCGATGGCGGAGGGTACCGGCCTGAGGCGGTTCCGGGGGATGTATCCGGAGCGGTTTTTTGATGTCGGCATCGCGGAGGAGCACGCCGTGACGTTCTGCGCAGGGCTTGCGGTCGGCGGAATGATCCCGGTCTTTGCTGTCTATTCGTCATTTCTTCAGCGCGGGTTCGATCAGATGATTCATGATGTCTGCCTCCAGAATCTGCATGTTGTCTTCGCAATCGACCGGGCAGGGCTGGTCGGCGCGGACGGGGAGACGCACCAGGGGATCTTTGACCTGTCGTATCTGTCACTGATTCCGAACATGACGGTCATGGCACCAAAGAACAAGTGGGAGCTGGCGGACATGCTCCGCTGGGCCATCCACAAGGCAGACGGACCGGTGGCGATCCGGTATCCGAGGGGGAGTGCGTGCGACAGCTTTCAGGAATTCAGGGCACCCGTCGAGCAGGGCCGCTGGGAGGTGCTCTATGATGAGAGCGATATCTGCCTGCTGGCAGTCGGGAGCATGGTCCAGACGGCGCTTGAGGTCAGGCAGCGCCTCCGTCAGAACGGATATTCCTGCACGATTGTCAACTGCCGGTTTGTCAAGCCGCTCGACGAGGAGACGCTCACCCGGATGGCAGCAGAACACAAGCTGCTCGTCACGATGGAGGAGAATGTCCATTCCGGCGGCTTCGGAAGCCGTGTTCTGGAGTACCTCTGCGCCATCGGCAGCAGTATCCCGACGCTTGTGTGTGCGCTTCCGGATGCCTACATCGAGCATGGCTCGGTCGATGTGCTGAAAAAAGAGTGCTGCATCGATGCGGAAAGCATATACGGAAAAGTGGTTTCCAGGTTTATCGGACTCTGACGGAGGGGAAAGTGAAAGAACGTTTGGATGTCCTTCTCGTGCGCGGCGGCTTTTTTGATTCCCGCGAAAAGGCGAAAGCTGTCATCATGGCCGGTGAGGTCTATGTGGACGGGCAGAAGGAAGACAAGGCAGGGACAAAGTTTGATGTCTATTCCAGAATTGAGGTCAGGGGCAATCCACTCCCATATGTATCGCGTGGCGGCCTGAAGCTGGAAAAGGCGATCGAAACATTCGGCATCCGGCTGAACGGACTGATCTGCATGGATGTCGGTGCTTCCACGGGCGGGTTTACGGACTGTATGCTCCAGAACGGCGCCGTCAGAGTCTATTCGATCGACGTCGGTCATGGTCAGCTGGACTGGAAGCTGAGAAATGACAGCCGTGTGGTCTGCATGGAGAAGTTCAACGCCCGTTTCCTGACACCGGAGGATATCCCGGACAGGCCATCTTTTTCATCGATTGATGTTTCCTTCATCTCACTGACAAAGATCCTGGAACCGGTCAGCGGCGTTTTGTCGGACGATGGCCGCATCGCAGCCCTGATCAAGCCGCAGTTTGAGGCTGGACGGGAGAAGGTTGGCAAGAAGGGCGTGGTGCGGGACGCGGCTGTTCACGAGGAGGTTATCCGGAAGGTCCGCGATTATGCACAGGAGCATGGTCTGACGCCAAATGGACTGACATTTTCCCCGATCAGAGGACCGGAGGGCAACATTGAATACCTGATTGATCTTGTGAAGGGACAGAAGGACAGCGAGGGCAGCGTCACGGACAGGATGATCACAGAAGTTGTAAGCGGCGCGCACCTGAGTCTGGGCAAAACCGGGGAAGAGGCATGAACGGATTCTATGTCATTGCGAACCAGCAGAAGGGATCCTGCCGCAGGGAGGCAGAGTTTATCCGGAAGTATCTGGAGGATCACGGGAAGAAGTGCTACATACAGGAGCAGGCACGCTCCGCGCCGGATTCAAGGTACAGGTACACGGATGCGGGAGCCATTCCGCCCGATGTGGAGGGCGTCCTGGTTCTCGGAGGGGATGGCACGCTGATTCAGGCATCCCGGGATCTGGCGGAAACAGGGCTTCCGCTGCTCGGCATCAATATGGGATCGCTCGGCTATCTGGCGGAGATTGATCTGCAGAATGTTCCGGTTGCGCTGGACCGGCTGATGGGGGATGATTTTTCCATCGAGGACCGCATGATGATTGCCGGAACGGTCTATCACCAGAACCGGGTGCTGATGCGGGACATGGCGCTGAATGATATCGTCATCGGAAGGCGCGCGATGCGGGTCATTGATATCAACCTGTTTGTCGATGATATCTTCCTGTGTTCCTACCGGGCAGACGGCTTCATCGTGTCGACGCCAACCGGATCCACCGGTTACAGCCTCTCAGCAGGAGGACCGATCGTCGAGCCGGAGGCCTCTCTGATGCTGCTGACAGCTGTCGCTCCGCACACCCTGACTTCCCGCTCCATCGTCCTCCCGGATAATGTGGCCGTGACAGTGGAGGTCACAAAAGGAAAGGCGGAGGAACGGGAGAAACCTGCGGAGGTAATGTTCGACGGCGACACATCGGTGGCGCTTACGCCGGGAAGCAGGGTGGTCGTGACGAAGGCAGAGAAAAAGACGCATATCATCAAGATCAACCATACAAGCTTTGTCGAAATCATCCGGCAGAAACTGAGGTAAATGAATTTGAAGATCAACAGGCATGCAAGAATACTCGATCTGATCAGCCGCTACGAGATCGGGACTCAGGAGGAACTGGCGGACTATCTGAACAAGGACGGGTTTGCGGTGACGCAGGCGACGATTTCAAGGGATATCCGCCAGCTTCATCTCACGAAAGTTCCTGCCGAAAATGGCCGCCAGCGCTATGTGGCACTTGAGCCGCAGAAAGCGGACAGCCTGATGGACGAGAAATACCTGAGGGTCCTGAAGGCAGGCTACGTGTCGATGGACAGCGCCGGGAACATCCTGGTGATCAAGACGGTATCCGGGATGGCGATGGCGGTGGCTGCCGCGCTGGATGCCATGAACTGGCCTCAGATTGCCGGCTGCATCGCCGGAGACGACACGATTTTCTGTGCCATCCACTCACTGGGCGACACACCGGTCGTGATGGACAAGATCCGGGGAATCTGCACCGGCCGGGATGGAGAAGAGGGAAGAAGCGCGGGAGAGCGTGCGCAGGGGTAAGTGAATGCTGAGAGTACTTCACGTGAAAAATATGGCGCTGATCGAGGAGGAAAAGATTGAGTTCGGGGATGGGCTCAATATCCTGACCGGGGAGACAGGCGCCGGCAAATCGATCCTGATCGGCTCACTGGGAGTCGCACTCGGCTCGGGATCTTTCAAGGATTTCGTTCCGGAGGATGCGGACAATGCTTCAGTCGAGCTGATCTTCGAGACCCAGTCCGGCAGCGTACAGGCATGGCTCGATGAACATGAACTTCCGGACATGGACGGACAGATCATTATATCCAGATCCTTCCGGAAGGGCCGGTCCATTTCCCGGATCAACGGGGAGGTCGTCCCGATCGGGCTTGTCAGGGAACTTTCCTCCGATCTGATCGATATCCATGGTCAGCATGAACATCAGTCGCTTCTGTATCCGAAGTACCACCTGCAGCTGGTCGACGACTTTGCAGGCGAGAGTCTGGAGAAGAAAAAAGAGCGGTGCAGGGCGCTCTATCAGTCGTATGCATCTGTTTCGCAGAAACTGAAGGAAGCGCTGCAGGATGCGGGAGACCGTTCAAAGAAAATGGATTTCATCAGCTTTGAGGTCTCGGAGATCGATGATGCAGATCTTCGCCCGGGAGAGGATGAGGAGCTGGAGAACCGCTTCCGTTTTCTCTCGAACGCCCAGAAAATCATGGAAGCGCTCTCAGCAGTCCAGCGGCTGACGGACGGTGATGGCGAGACCGATGCGTCCTCCCAGATTTCGAGGGCGTCGGGCGAGCTCTCCGCCGTTGCGCCTTACGATGAGGAGCTGACGCAGCTTCAGAGCACCCTTTCGGATGCGGAGAGCATGCTCAGCGATTTCACGCGCGCCCTGTCCGGCTACATCGACGCATTCAGTTATGATGAGCAGGAATTTGCGGAGGTTTCCGGGCGGCTGGATCTGATCAACCATCTGAAGATGAAGTATGGCAGGACGATTGAAGACATCCTGTCTTACCGGGACGCGCGTCAGCAGGAGATGGACCGGCTGAGTAATTTCGATGCCTATGTCGGCGGGCTGAAATCGGAAGCGGAGAAGAACCGGAAGGAGCTTCTGGAGGTCTGCAGAGAGATCACAGCGCAGAGAAAAACAGCTGCGGAGAAGCTCACGGAACAGATTGTCCGCTCTCTGAAGGACCTGAACTTTCTGGATGTCCGGTTTGAGATCCATTTTGAGAAGCTGAAGGAGCCGTCAGGCAATGGAATGGACGAGGTATCATTCCTGATCTCGATGAATCCGGGCCTTCCGCTCCGGCCGCTTCAGCATGTGGCCTCCGGCGGCGAGCTGTCCAGAATCATGCTTGGTATCAAGACCGTGATGGCGAAGAAGGATGAGATCGAGTGCCTGATCTTTGATGAAATTGACACGGGAATCTCCGGACGGACAGCCCAGAAGGTCTCGGAAAAGATGGCGCAGCTCTCCAGGGACAGACAGGTCATTGCGATTACGCACCTGGCTCAGATCGCATCAATGGCGGATGTCCATTTCCTGATAGAGAAGCGCTCGGAGGACGGAAGAACACACACGGGTGTCCGGCAGCTGACAGGAGAAGAGATCACGGATGAGCTTGCCAGAATCCTTGGAGGCGTTCAGATCACGGATGCGGTGCGCGCGACTGCAGCTGAGATGAAGCGGATGGCGGATGAGAAGAAGAACAGTTACGGACGATAAAGGAGAACAATCCAGATGATGACTGAGATGCAGGAGAAGAAAACAGGACGGCAGATTCTGGCAGCGGTGCTCGCAGGCGTGATGCTTTCTGCGGCACCGGCATATGCAGGACAGGGTCAGACCACTGAGAAGGCGGGCAGTGCCGTCAGCGGAACCGTGAAGCTGCAGGCAGAGAAGGAACAGACAGAAAGCAGCCAGGTGATGCCCGGGGAAACAGAGGGTGTATTCAGTGAGTCTGAGGCAGAATCGGAAATCGAGGCAACGGTCGACCTTCATGCACTGAAGGAAGCGAAGGACGGGAACGGACTGAAGGCAGATGACTGGCTTCCGATCGGGTCGGTTGTGCTGCTGAACGGCGCAAACAAATCCCTGATGGTCATCTCGAGATTTGTCTTCAATGTCGACGACGGCAGATACTACGAGTATTGCGGCTGCCTGTATCCGGAGGGCGTCTCCGACAGTGAGTACTACTTCTTCAATCACGATGAAATCGGCCTGGTGGTTCAGCGCGGCTTCGAGGATGAATACGAGAAGCTCTACCGGACAACCGTTCTGGACGGGATCAATGTCAGCCTGCTGAATCAGAATACAGATACAGAGGCGGAAGCGGAGACAGAGAGCTGACCTCCGTTCACAAATTGAACACAATTCTATAACAGGAGCGACACACAATGCGTTTACTTTAGACGTTGATAATTGTGTGTCGCTTTTTTGCCTGATCGACACAAATCTTCAAAAATTAAAGGAGCAAAGTCATGGAAAAGGCAACGGTAAGAAGCAATAGAGCTGGGATTGCGAAAAATGTGGTCCTGGCAGGAGTGCTGTGCAGCGCCATTGCGGCATGGTCCTTCACATCGGTCAACGCGTATGCTGCCGGCAGCAGTACAACCTCGCAGTCGGAGACAGAGGCACCGGCCCCCACAGTATCGGGAACGGACGTCGTGTTCAGTACGGATTATCCGGGTGTGTCCGTCAAGCCGGGAGACTCCACCACATTTTCCCTCTATCTGACGAATGACGGGGACAAACAGGACACGGTTGAGCTGAGCGCCGCAGATCTGCCGGATGGCTGGACAGGAAGCTTCAAGGGCTCTTCCTCAGAGGTTTCGATGGTTCATGTTGAGGCTGCGCAGACGAAGGAGGCTTCACCGACACTGAGCTACGCGCTTTCCATTCCGGAGGACACAAAGGAGGGAACCTACAATCTGACGCTGGAAGCCAAGGGTGACAGTACGGACGCAAAGCTTCCGCTGACCGTCAAAGTTGACAAGAATGAGAAGGGTGTTGCGGCCGGCGAGTTTACGGCAGAGTATCCGGAGCAGCAGGGCGCTTCCTCCACAAATTTCAGCTTTTCCACGACACTGAAGAACAATGGGTCTGCGAACGCAACGTATGCGCTGGCAGCAGACAACGTTCCGGATGGATGGACCGTTACCTTTACACCGTCCGGGGCATCTGCACAGTCGGCTTCCGTACCGGTTGACGCAGGATCAAGCTCCTCCATCACAGTTGCAGTCACACCGTCCAAGGATGCCAAGCAGGGTGATTATGAGATTGACTGCACCGCAACATCCGGAGATGAGACTCTGAAGCTTCCGCTGACCGTCACGATCACAGGTACATATGGGATGACCCTGACGACTCCGTCCGGGAATCTCTCTGCAAAGGCCTATGCCGGGGAAGGCAGGAAGGTCACACTCGAAGTCCAGAATACCGGGAATGTTGCCCTGAAGAATGTCCAGCTGATGTCCCAGGCCTCGACGGACTGGAATGTCGAGTTCGACAACAGCACCATCGATTCGATTGATCCGGGTGCGTCCAAGGAGGTGACCGCGACGATCACTCCGGCAAAGGATGCAGTGATCGGAGACTATGTCACCGCGATTACGGCGAAGAACGATAACGCAAGCTCAGAGGCGGATCTGCGCGTTTCTGTCCAGAATCATACTGGCTGGGGCGTTGTCGCCATCGTCATCATCGCAGCACTTGTTGTCAGCCTTTGGGCGATTATCCGCAAGTTCGGCAGGAGATAAAAAATGTCGGAAGATTATACAATCATCCGCACCAAAGACCTGACGAAGGCGTACGGCAGCAAGGTGGCAGTCAACCATCTCAACCTCAGCATTAAAAAGGGAGAGATTTTCGGGCTGCTCGGGCCGAATGGTGCGGGAAAGACGACGACGATACTGATGCTGCTCGGACTGACGGAGCCGACACTTGGCAGTGCCGCGATCGACCGGCATGACTGCACGAGAGACTCGTTTCAGGTCAAGCGCATCACAGGGTATCTTCCGGACAATGTCGGGTTTTACGGGGACATGACCGGAAGGGAGAACCTCCGTTTCACAGCACGTCTCAATGGAGTGCCGGAGAAGGAGATTGATGGCAGGATCGACCAGCTGCTGGAGCGGGTCGGGATGACGTATGCCGGTAACCAGAAAACGAATACCTATTCAAAGGGCATGCGGCAGAGGCTCGGGATTGCCGATGTTCTGATGAAGGATCCGGAGGTCATCATCATGGACGAACCGACCCTCGGACTGGACCCGGAAGGCATGCGGGAATTCCTGCAGCTGATCAAGCAGCTGTCTGTCGAGGACGGAAGAACCGTACTGGTGTCCTCCCATCAGCTCTACCAGATCCAGCAGATCTGCGACAGAGTCGGGATCTTTGTCGGAGGCAATCTGATCGCGTCAGGCAAGATTAACGAGCTGGGCAGGAAGATTGTCTCGGAAGGACATTATGTCCTTGAGATAGAAGTTGAGCCCTGTGATGATCGTTTCCTTGGCTTCATCGGAACGCTGGACGGCGTGAAGAAGGTGTCGAAGGAAGGTGAGCGCTTCATCATCGAGTCGGACAGGGACCTTCGGAAACAGATCACGGAGTTCCTGGGCGTGAATCACTACACGCTGCTCCACCTGCGTCAGAAGGGCGGAGACCTGGATGAAATTTACAGGGTTTATTTTGAACAGGCAGAGAAAGAGGAGGCAAAACATGTCAAGTCCGGTAAAGAGCACGGCGGCAGAAAAAAAGTCTGAGGCCGGGACAAAAAGACAAACCTCCGACAATCGTGCCTGGTTCGGAATGAAGCCGAAGAAGGAAAAAGGGCTCGATGCCGTCAGGGAGAAGGTTGACAGTGTAGTCGGGAAAATGGAGTCCCAGAAGGATCCTGAGCTGGAAGCAGCTGCCGAGGAGAGGCGTCAGGTACGCTATCACAGTCTGGATGCGCTTTACAGGAAAGAGCTCGCAGACCATATCTGCAGCAAGCGTCTGGTCATCATCCTGGTAATTGTCGCGGCACTGTCGATCGCGAGTGTGTACGGCGCGCTGACAGGTATTAAATCGGCCATGGATGCGGCGGCTTCTGGGAAGGGCGATTCCTTTGACACGACCTTCATGTTCCTGAAACTGTATACGACCTCCGGCAATTCCATTCCGTCCTATATGTCTCTGATCGCACTGATCGGGCCGTTCATCGGGCTGATTCTGGGATTTGACGCGATCAATTCAGAGAAGAGCAACGGGACGCTGAACCGGCTTGTCTCCCAGCCGATCTACAGGGATTCCATTATCGTCGGAAAGTTCCTGGCATCGGCAACGCTGATCACAGTCATGGTGTTTGCGACCGGTATCGCGGTTGGGGCGGCGGGCTTCCTTTTCTCCGGAATCAAACCGGATGGAGAGCAGATCGCGAGAGTGCTGATCTACCTGATCTATACGATCGTGTATATCTGCTTCTGGCTGGCCATGTCAATGCTGTTTTCGGTTTTCACACGCCATGCAGCAACCTCTGCGCTGGCTTCCATCGCCCTCTGGCTGTTCTTTGCGATCTTCATGAGCCTGCTGGCAGGGATCATCGCGGACGGCGTGTATCCGGTCAGCACGGAGTATCAGCAGGCTGCCAATGCACTGAAGAATGCAAATCTGAACACAGGGCTGAATCGCATATCGCCGTACTATCTGTACTCAGAGGCGGCGTCGATTATCATGAACCCTGCGGCGAGAGCCATCAACGCGGTTTCCTATGCGCAGCTGGTCGGGGCCATCAGTGGATATCTGTCCCTGGGGCAGAGTCTTCTTCTGGTGTGGCCGCATCTGGTCGGGCTGCTGGCGCTGACATTTGTCTCATTCGAGATTTCCTATGTCGGCTTCATGAGGCAGGAGATCAGAGGAAACTGACGCAGCAAAGCCTTCGGCAGTCTGATATGGGCTGCCGGAAAGGCAGAAGTATGGTTTCCTGTCTGGTGAGATGCGCGCCGGACGGCTGATGAAGGCTGTTGAACCCTGCTGAACCGTGAAAAGTCCTTGAACTGAGCCGTGAAATGGCATAAAATAAAGCGATGCATGGCGGAATCAAAAGATGCGATGCGATCTACGGATATGCGATAAGGACATAAGGAGGAATTTATATGGTATCAGCAGGCGATTTCAGGAACGGCATTACACTGGAGATCGATGGACAGGTTATGCAGGTCATGGAGTTTCAGCATGTCAAGCCGGGCAAGGGAGCGGCATTTGTCCGTACCAAGCTCAGGAATGTCATCGATGGCGGCGTTGTCGAGAGAACGTTTCGCCCGACTGAGAAGTTCCCGCAGGCAAGAATTGACCGCATCGATATGCAGTATCTGTACCAGGACGGCGATCTGTACAATTTCATGAATGTTGAGACCTACGATCAGATTGCCATCAACAGCGATATCGTCGGCGACAGCATGAAGTTCGTCAAGGAGAACGAGAATGTAAAGGTCCTTTCCTACAACGGATCTGTGTTCGCAATCGAGCCGCCGCTGTTCGTTGAGCTCGAAGTCACTGAGACTGAGCCGGGCCTGAAGGGGAACACTGCGACAGGTGCAACCAAGCCGGCAACCGTCGAGACAGGTGCGCAGATTCAGGTGCCGCTGTTTGTCAACACAGGTGATAAGCTGAAGATTGACACTAGAACGGGAGAGTATTTGTCCCGCGTATAATGTGACAAAAAAAGGGGATCCGCGGATATCCGCGGATCCCCTTTTTTTGCAAATGACAGACACTTCAGACTTATGTGATAGTTGCGATACAGAGCCATCTGATCAGACCGAGAATCATCAGATGAACAGGATAGAAAAGGTAGAAAAAGTATTTCAGCCGCAGACCGCGCTTTCCATTGTACAGGTAGCAGAGAATAAACGAAGGCGGGGCATATGTTTCCCAGGCGATCGCGGCGGCGCCTGCAAAGCACTGAACCAGCCGTTCATCATGAAATAAGTACAGGACAACGATCAGGAAAACACCCCGGAAGCTGTAATCGGTCATGAGCCCCCTCGCGAAGGTCATTCCACACAGGGCAATGACCAGCCGGAGCATTCTCCGGGAACGGAACTGGTCCATCGTCCAGATGGTCCAAAGTCCGATCAGGAGCGTGAAATAAACATTCTGTTTCAGCGGGTAGAACCAGCCGGGCTTGAGGGCCAGGTCAAACGGAATCTCGGAGATCAGTGAGAAAAGAAAGAGCCGCTCCATATATTTGCGGACATCGTGCGTGTGATAGTAGCCCTCGACGATGAGAAAACAGAAGATGGGAAACGCAAGCCGCCCGATCTGACGCATCACGGTATAGACGGACAGAATCTGGTTGTAACGGGCGGCATTTGCCCGGATGGCGGGCTGATTCAGCAGCTGCAGGACAACAGAACCGCCGGTATGGTCGATCAGCATCGTGATGCAGGCAAACAGCTTCAGCGTGCTGGAAGACAGGCCATACCGGGAACCGGACAGGCCTGCCATCAGCCGGCTGTGTGAGACACGTTGTTCCTCCATAGGAATCCTTTCGAAGTACCGGCCCGTTTCGGACCGGTCAGAAATCAGAATGAACAGTCAAAAGTGTATCACCAATGCAGCTGGAAGAAAAGATGCCGGTGGCGTCTGCGTCTGAATTTCAGCCGGTCTTTCGCTGCAGTCCGAACGGCAGAGATAAAAGCATTTGCACTTTGCATATGAGCGGGCTGGCATATATAATTCAGGGTGTCTTCTATGAAGGCAGAGTCAGGGCCATCTGATGAGCAGATGACGGAAAACAGGACAACCAGGAAAGGAACGGAGACGAAAATGCTGAAAATACTTGTGACGAATGATGATGGGATCGACGCTCCGGGCATTGTGAAACTGGCGGCCTGTGCGGCAAAACTGGGGACAGTGACGGTGGTAGCACCGAAAAACCAGTGTTCAGGGATGTCGCACCATATTACATTGAACCGGCCGATGGAACTGAAGGAGAGGCCGGATTTTCCCGTGAAGGGGGTGAAGGCTTACAGTCTTGACGGAACGCCGGCGGACTGCGTCAGGTCGGTTGTCCATGGGATGCTGGATCCGGACGCCGGGGAGAAGGGTGCCGGAACGGAGGCGTATTTTAAACAGAATCCGTATTTCCCCGATATTGTGTTTTCCGGGATCAATGCGGGCGCCAATGCAGGCTATGATATCGTTTATTCAGGAACGGTCGGAGCGGCGATGGAAGCAGTACTCTATGGAATCCCGGCTGTCTGTTTTTCCCAGGAACAGGCGGGATGTGATGAGGCTGCAGACCGGTATCTGGACCAGATCGCCGGAGAACTGATTCACAGACAGCTCCCTGCTGGCCAGATCTGGAATGTCAATTTCCCAAGAGTGGGTCTGAACGAGCTGAAGGGAATCCTGTATGACCGTGTGCCGGATCACTGGTGTATGTACCACGACTATTATATCGAGCATGATGGATACGTGACCGTAACGGATGTAAAACGGACATCAGGAGCGATCGGGACCGATATCGGAGCCATTCTCGCAGGATACATCTCAATCGGAGTTATATCCAATCCAGTCGTATAAGGGGGATACCCGCAGACGGGGCTGCGTGCGAAAGCGGAAAACGGCAGCTTTCCGGATGATTCGAAACTGTGATTTGTTTGTGTACAGATTCCAATAGAAGTTGGAAGGTGCTACAATGAATCTGACAGCTGACGATTTTCGGTGATCATCATGGAGAGCTGATCCGGATACATACGTGATGACGTTCATATCCGGGAATTAGGAAGCATGCAGGATAGAGTGACAGGGAGGAGGTCTCGATATGTCATTGCTGGATGATCTGGGCGGAAAGCTCAATAAACTGACCGGAAAGCTGAAGGACGCGGATCTGGGGGACAAGATCAGTGAGGTTGGAAATAATGTCGCGGATGCTTTGAGCATGGGTGCAAGGACTGCTTATGGCAGGGCAAAGAATGCTGCCGAGGTCGGCGGCCTGAAACTCAAGCTGGCAGACGCAAGAAAGGAAGAGGCCGCTGCGTTTGAAAAGTTCGGACGCAGATATATGGAGCTTCACAGAGAGGACGCCGATCCGGATCTTCTTGATGAGATTGAGTCAATCAAGGCGGCCGGAAGGAAGGTCGAGTCAATTCAAAGGTCCATCGAGGAATCAAAAGCCGCGCAGGCAGCTGCTGAGGCTGAGATGAAGGAAAAGGCTGAGGAACAGAAGACTGCCGCAGCGGAAGAAGACGCGGGTGATGAGTTTTCCGGGACGGTGACGGAGGAGGAGACTCCCGCAGAGCACACAGAAGAAGAGACCGCAGCGGAAGAAAAGAGCCCGTCGGAGCCTGAGAAGGCAGTCGATAACCAGACGGACGGGCAGAACTAAAAAACAGGATGAATCGTCTGTGACGGCAAGGTCAGGAATCCTTTCGAGCGGATTCCTGACCCTTTTTTGTGCAGGCCGGAATGCCGGGCAGATACAAATTGCTAGCACTCACCAAAAATGAGTGCTAAATTTTCCTTGACTTTTGCCTCATGCAGAACTAGAATCTCTGCATATAAGGTCAGGTATGACCGCTTTCCAATTCATGAAATGCAGGAGGCGAAATCAATATGGAAACCAGAACGGGTAATGTTTCAATCAACAGCGAGAACATGCTGCCGATTATCAAGAAGTGGCTGTACAGTGACAAGGACATCTTCGTCCGGGAGGTTATATCGAACGGCTGTGATGCCATATCCAAGCTGCACAAGCTGGAGATGATGGGAGAATATCAGTATCCGGACAAGTTCAAAGATTCGATCCGGATTCTTGTCAATCCAGATAAGAAGACCGTGAAGTTCATCGATACCGGTCTTGGTATGACGGCAGAGGAAGTGGAGAAGTACATCACTCAGATTGCATTTTCCGGCGCGACGGCGTTCTTCGAAAAGTACAAGGATAAGGCAAACAAGGATGACATCATCGGCCATTTCGGACTGGGCTTTTATTCTGTGTTCATGGTGTCCGATATGGTCACGATCGATACGCTGAGCTACCAGAAGGATGCAAAGCCGGTTCACTGGGAGTGCGATGGCGGGGACACCTACACGATCGGCGATGGGGACTACAGCCAGGTCGGTACCTGCGTGACGCTTCATCTGAATGAGGACAATCTTGAATTTGCGAATGAATACCGCATGCGCGAGGTGCTGGAGCGGTACTGCAGCTTCATGCCGGTTGAGATCTTCCTGAGCAAGGAGGGTGCTCCGCAGGAGTACGAGGAAGTAAAGCCGGACGAGGTGAAGGAGGACGACGTTGTCGTCGGGCCGGTTCATCATGACGCGGTGACACGTGAGGAGGATGACGGAAAAGGCGGCAAGAAGACGGTCGAGGTCGAGCCTGCGAAGGACATGGTCAAGATCAACAAGCGCCCGGTCTCCATCTCTGACATTCACCCGCTCTGGCAGAAGACTCCAAGTCAGTGCACCGATGACGAGTATAAGGATTTCTACCGCAAGGTGTTCAATGATTACCGTGAGCCCTTGTTCTGGATCCACCTGAACATGGATTATCCGTTCAACATGAAGGGAATCCTGTACTTCCCGAAGATCAACACTGAGTACGAGTCGATCGAGGGAACCATCAAGCTTTACAGCAATCAGGTCTTTGTCGCAGACAACGTCAAGGAGATCGTACCGGAATATATGGTTGCGCTCAAGGGTGTTGTGGACTGCCCGGACTTCCCGCTGAATGTATCCCGTTCCGCACTTCAGAATGACGGTTTCGTGAAGAAGATGTCCGACTACATCGCCAAGAAAGTTGCGGACAAGCTCGTCGGCATGTGCAAGACAAAGCGCGAGGACTTTGAGAAATACTGGGATGACATCAATCCGTTCCTGAAGTATGGCTGCCTGAAGGACGAGAAGTTTGACGAGCACATCAAGGATTATATGCTCTTCAAGGACATCAACGGGAAGTATTTCACACTGAAGGAATATCTGGAGCATGTTGCGCCGAAGAAAGCGGAGGAGGCTGCTGAGGATCAGTCAGAGGCATCTGGAAAAGCGGCGGAGGGAACGGTCGAGGGAGCCGGAACATCTGCAAAGACAGCGGAATCAAAGAAGGCCGATGATACGGTCGATTTCACAGAAAATCCGGAGGACCTGAAGAAGGAAGCTGACAGCCAGAGCGATGAGGAGAAGGCTGACCGGGCGGCAGAAGGCAGGACAGAGGAACACAAGTCCGGCGACGAGAAAGAAAAGCCTGAGAAGACGGTCATTTATTACGTCACAGACGAGGTTCAGCAGGGACAGTACATCCGGCTGTTCAAGGAACAGAATCTGGATGCAGTTGTCATGAAGATGAACATCGATACGCCGTACATTTCCAAACTGGAGTCTCAGAATGAAAATCTTTCCTTCCGCCGCATCGATGCCGATGTCACCGGCTCTCTGAAAGAAGAAGGTGACGCCGACAGCCTGAAAAAGGAGACCGAGGAGCTTCAGAAACTGTTCAAGGAGGCTCTGAAGAAGGAGAAGCTGACGGTCAGGGTGGAGAAGCTGAAGGATGAGAATATATCCTCCGTCCTGACGCTCTCCGAGGAAGGCCGCCGCATGCAGGATATGATGAAGATGTACAGTGCCGGCTCCGGCAGCATGGATACGGATATGTTTGCCCCGGATGAGACCCTGACGCTGAACGAAAACAATAAAATTGTGAAGTATTTGCTGGCTCATCAGGACGGAGCGCACACCGGCCTGTTTGCAAAGCAGCTGTATGATCTGGCAGCGATCGCAAATGGCCCTCTGAAGCCGGATGAGATGGCGGACTTTATCAGGAGATCCAACGAGATGATGCTGCTTGTGGCAGAAGCGTAACGGCCTGAGAGTGGGACTGGATACCATCTGCCGGCGGAGGACAGGCCCCCGCCGGCAGATGGCGGCGAATGGAGATGATGATACAGGACTTTGTCACTGAGGTTCTGCAGCGATGTTCCTTGCGGCAAAGAAGCGGAGCATCATGTCATCCCAGATCTGGTCCAGAGATTTGTCGAGTGTAAAGGGCTTCAGTGAAACACCGCTTGTACAGAGAATCTCTTCATTCTGATAAGTGATGTTCAGAAAAAGGCCGTTCACATCCTCCACACTCCAGGAGAGACCGCCGGAGGTCAGGATGCTCTGAATGCCTTTGTCCGGCATCTTCAGGATGATCCGGAAGCTGAGCGGTGAATGCTTTCCGCTGACGATGGCGCGGACAATTGGCCGGATTCGCGCCCAGGATGGTTCCTGAATGCGCAGCTGGCCGTTTTCAGACGCTTCGATACGATGCCCGCTGCCGGCAGACAGGTGTTCAGATACCTGCCCGGCAGCGGGCGTTTTTCTGTCTGCAGGCTCCTGCCCGGCAGACAGAGGCACCGATGAAGATGGCTTGTCCTGAGGGCCGCTGAAGTAAGCCGGGTGCCAGGTCCCATCAATCCGGAAGGTCGTGTAGGTTGTAATCTGGGCTTCCCCGAGGATGAATGTATCAAAGACCGGGCGGGTGAAGAGTGCGGACAGAAAGGCTCTGTTATCAGAAATTTTGACTGCAATCAAAGAATTGTACCTCTCGAAACGGGCGATCAGGCCGCTGTATGATGAAATGGTTGTCAGAGCAGTGTAATGGTACTACACAATGACAGGATGAGAAAGCCCAATTTTAAGAAAGTTTGTCACGGACGGTGAGTTTTCTTAAGGTTGCCTCCGATCGCTTGCCTCCCTTGTTTAAATATGCGATGATACAGGTAACACTCAGATGTGACTTCACACAGGAGGAGAGGATATGAGGACAGATCGCAAAAAAAAGCTGCTGCTGCCGCTGGCAGTGAGTCTTCTGACGGTGCTGATGATCCTTGAGGGGCCGGCGCTTCTTCGGGGCAGAGGGTTCGGCGGAATCAGCGCACAGGCGGCGCAGAGCAATCTCTATTCAGTCCATGTGGACAGCGGGTATCTGGCGCTGCGCACGGCGAAGGCTTATGACTACAGCAATGAGATCGGAAAGCTGTACACCGGGGATCAGGTGCAGGTGACGGATACATCGGATTCTGTCTACTGGTATGTGTATGCGCCGGGACTTGGAAAGTATGGCTATGTGAACAGCAAGTACCTGACTGCTGTCAACGGAAGTCCTGCGTACAGCGTGGCAGGAGTTGCGATGACGGTCAGGGTTGACAGCGGCTATCTGGCTCTCCGGAACGGAAAAGCCTACGATGCGTCGAATGAGATCGGGAAGATGTACACAGGGGAGACGGTCTATGTGATTGACATGAATGATCCGGACTACTGGACGGTCTACTCTCCGAAGCTGGGGCTGACCGGATACACAAACCAGCATTATCTCTATGCAGTGAACGGAAGTTTTCCTTCCTACGATGCGATGACCGTAAGAGTCCAGAGCGGGTATCTGGCACTTCGCACGGCGAAGGCCTACGATGCCTCCAACGAGATCGGGAAGCTTTATACCGGTGATACGGTCTATATCGAGGATACAAGTGATTCCAGGTACTGGTGGGTTTATGCACCGACGCTCGGACAGGAAGGCTATGTGAACAAGGATTATCTGACCGGCGGAACATTCTACACTTATTCGCTCGGAAGCTGGACGGTGTCGGTTCAGAGCGGGTATCTGGCACTCAGGACGGCAAAGGCGTATGACGCCTCCAATGAGATCGGAAAGCTGTACACGGGAGAGACCGTTCAGGTCATCGACGCATCGGACAGCCAGTACTGGTATGTGTATGCGCCGTCGCTGAACCTGTACGGATACGTCAATGCAAATTATCTGTACTGAGCAGACAGATCAGTGTTTTCGAAGAACAATCCGAATGTATGAACAGACGGAAAAATGCGCCGGGTTAAAAGCCCCGGCGCATTTTTTATGTCCTCTCATTCGAATCGTCTTGCAGGCATCTCCCCTGAGTCAGACGCCCTTTTTCTTGGAAGAGTGGTACTGCTCGTCGCAATAGCGGCAGCGGTAGATTTCGTGTTCCTCGTCCGCAAGGTAGAAGACCTGATCCAGACCCTGCTCGATGGTCGAGATACATCTCGGATTCTTGCAGTGGATGATGTTGACAAGTTTCTTCGGAAGCTTCAGCTTCTGCTTCTCAACGATCCTGCCGTCTCTGATGATGTTGACGGTGATCGTGTGATCGATAAAGCCAAGTGCATCAAGGTCCAGCTTCTCAAGCGGTGCCTCCACCTTGATGATGTCCTTCTGACCCATCTTATTGGAATGAGCGTGCATGATCATGGCAACCTGGCAGTCGAGACGGTCGAGTTTCAGACGCTTGTAGATATCCATCGCTTTCCCTGCCGGGATATGGTCGAGCACAACACCTTCCTGCAGCTGTCCTACGCTTAACATACCTTCACCCCCAGTAATGTAAGAATCAATGCCATTCGGACGTAGACACCGTACTGAACCTGGCGGAAGTAGCAGGCGCGCGGGTCGCTGTCCACATCGACTGAAATTTCATTGACACGCGGAAGCGGATGCAGCACAGCGCAGTCCGGCTTCGCAAGCTGAAGCTTCGCGCGGTCAAGAATGTAGAAGTCCTTCATACGGATGTAGTCATCCTCGTTGAAGAAGCGCTCCTTCTGTACACGGGTCATGTAGAGAACATCCAGCTCCGGAAGAGCGTCCTCCAGGCGGATCACTTCCTTAAACGGAACATTGTTCTTCCGCAGAACATCATCCCGGACATAATCCGGAATCCGAAGCTCTTCCGGAGAAATCAGGACAAAACGGATGCCTGTGTACCGGACAAGGGCGGAGATCAGGGAGTGGACCGTGCGTCCGAACTTGAGATCGCCGCAGATGCCGATTGTCATGTTGTTGAGCCTGCCCTTGATGGAGCGGATCGTCATCAGGTCGGTAAGCGTCTGGGTCGGATGCTGATGACCGCCGTCGCCCGCGTTGATGACCGGGATTTTTGAGACAAGGGAGGCAACGTAAGGCGCGCCCTCCTTCGGGTGACGAATGGCTGCAATATCCGCGAAACAGGAGATGACGCGGATTGTGTCAGATACGCTCTCGCCCTTCGAGGCAGAACTCGAAGAGGCAGAAGAAAAGCCAAGAACCTTACCACCTAAATTAAGCATCGCAGTTTCGAAACTGAGACGGGTGCGGGTACTTGGCTCATAGAATAATGTCGCGATTTTCTTTCCTTCACAGGAATGGGAATACTTTTCCGGATTATGCTCGATATCAGTTGCCAGATCAAGAAGCTGATCAATTTCCTCAACCGAGAAATCCAAAGGACTCATGCAGTGTCTCATTGATACCTCCGTTGCATTGTAAAGTTTCCTGCGTTTGAATCTTACATATCATACACAGTTCATCCCTGCCATGCAATAGAAAGTTTACAGGTTTTGAGATATACTTGAGATTGCCCTGGCAGCGGAGCGTGGCGTCTGGATTCAGTCTGGTTCTCCCGCTGCGCGCAGGCGGCGGAAACAGGAAGGCAGCAGGAAAAGGGATATTGAATGGGTGATTTGAAGGAATACCGCGCGGAGATTGACCGCATCGACCGAGAGCTCGTAAGACTTTTTGAAGAACGGATGAAAGTCTCGGAGCAGATTGGCGCCTACAAGATCGAGAATGGGGTCAAGGTTTTTGATAAAACGCGGGAGAGGCAGAAGCTGGATGAGGTCAAGGGACTGGCGCACGGCGACTTTAACCAGCATGGAGTGGAGGAGCTGTTCTCTCAGCTTATGTCCATGAGCCGGAAAAAGCAGTACGCAATGCTGGAGAAGCGGGGAGCAGGCGGACGGCTGCCGTTCATCGGTGTCGACAGGCTGGACACGGATCATATCCGCGTGGTCTTTCAGGGCGTTGAGGGAGCCTACAGCCAGGCTGCCATGACAGCATTTTTCGGGGAGGATGTCAACAGCTTTCATGTAGCGAGGTTCCGCGACGCGATGGAGGCGATCGCCGAAGGCAGTGCAGACTATGCAGTCCTGCCGATCGAGAACTCCACGGCAGGAATCGTGGCGGATAATTTTGATCTGCTTGTCGATTTTGAAAACTACATCGTGGCTGAGCAGATCATCCCGGTTGAGCATGTCCTGATGGGGACGAAGGACGCCGAGCTGTCATCGGTCCGCACAGTCTACTCACACCCGCAGGCACTTGCGCAGTGTGAAGGCCTGTTTCAGACTCATCCTGACTGGAAGGCGGAGCCATTTGGAAACACAGCGCTCGCTGCCAGAAAGGTTGCGCAGGACGGGCGGAAGGATGAGGCAGCCATCGGAAGCGCATTTGCAGCCAGGCGGTTCGGCCTTCAGATCCTGAAGACGCACATCAGTGATGAGGAGGCCAATGCGACCCGCTTCATGATTGTGACAAACCAGCGGATCTTCCGGAAGGATGCGAGGAAGATTTCGATCTGTTTTGAACTGCCGCACTCATCCGGAACCCTGTACAATATTCTGTCGCATTTTATTTTCAATAACATCAACATGACACATATTGAGTCCAGACCGATTCCCCAGCGCAGCTGGGAATACCGGTTCTTCATCGATTTTGAGGGGAACCTGGCGGAGCCGAGTGTCAAGAACGCACTGAGAGGGATCCGGGAGGAAGCCATCAACATGAAGATTCTCGGGAACTATTGAGTCAGGCGGCAGATCCGGGAAATACAGAAACGCAGGAACACAGAAATGCAGACAGCTGACAGACTTGGGACAGATGTTAAGACAGTGACAGGGGGACATGCATGCACGACGCAGGGGAACTGATCCTTTTCAGAGATACGGAGAATGGTTTTTTAAGTCGGCTGGCGCAGCTGAGAGCAGCATGCGGGGCGGACGCGTCCTTTCAGGGGAAGATGGCGGAAACACAGAAGGATCTTCGCCGGCTCCGCCTTCAGTGTGTATCAGACTATACGGCTTTGATCCGGGATATCCTGGAGACATCGGAAAAACGGGGATTTTCAGGCAATCTCTGGCAGGCCTGTCTGACAGGGATTCTGGTCTACAACGAGAATGCCTATTCAAGAGCCTGTGAGATCAGGGGAGCAGTGGACGGCGGCATCAATCAGGCGGCGCTGCATGATGTCCGCATCCTGATGGAGTACTTCCGCTATGATTTCAGTGACATCGAGGAGAGGCTTGGCGTCTCTCTGTACAGCCTGATCCGGGACTATGTCCAGACGGACGATGACCGGAGACTGTACAGCAGGAGGGTGCGGGACCGGATCCAGACGCTGTCCGGGCGGCTTTCGGCAGCGGAGACCCCGGAGGAATTCAAGGCCGACCTCGATTCCTTCTACCATGACTTCGGATGCGGCAAGTTCGGACTTCACAAGGCATTCCGTGTGATCCACCGCGAGGGGGAGACACAGTGCCAGATTGTTCCGATCACGAACATCGCCCACATCCGGCTCGATGACCTGGTGGGGTACGAGATTCAGAAGAAGAAGCTCAGGGAGAACACGGAGGCTTTTCTCGACGGGCGGCAGGCGAACAACTGCCTGCTGTTCGGGGACGCAGGGACCGGAAAGTCTTCCTCGATCCGTGCGATTCTGAACGAATACTACGACAGGGGACTGCGGATCATCGAGGTTTACCGCCATCAGTTCAGGGATCTGGTCGATATCATCGCACAGATCAAGAACCGGAATTACCGCTTCATCATCTATATGGATGACCTTTCCTTTGAGGAAAATGAGACAGACTACAAGTATCTCAAGGCGGTGATCGAGGGCGGCATGGAAAAGCGGCCTGACAATGTCCTGATCTACGCGACGAGCAACAGACGGCATCTGGTGCGGGAAACCTACGGAGACAAGGAGGGCGATATCCGTCAGGATATGCACACCTCGGACACTGTCCAGGAGAAGCTGTCGCTCTCGCTGCGTTTTGGTGTGACGATCTACTTCGGCGCACCGGTCAAGACAGAGTATGACGGGATTGTGCTGGGGCTGGCGCGCAGGGCAGGCATCGACATGCCGCAGGATGAGCTGCTGCGGAAGGCAGGAAGCTGGGAGCTGTCGCACGGCGGACGTTCGGGACGCTGCGCGCAGCAGTTCATCGATTACCTGCTGTCTGCAGAGACATAAGCAGCTGCGGGCCCCTGGATGGATGTCCGGTTCCGGAGGGAGACGGAATTCAGGAGAAGCCCGTCGGGGAACAGATTTCCTGTAGTTGAATCAATCGTGAGGACAGAGAGAATGGCAGTCAAGTTATTTGCGTCGATTCTCATCGGATCGACAGAAACGGAAATGAAGCTTTTCCAGCTTTCGCCACGGAGAGGGATGGCACAGCTGTCCTGCCAGAGCAGGCGGATTGACCTGGGTTCGGATGCCTATGCACGCGGAACGCTTTCCACGCAGAAGGTAGAGTTTCTGGTCCGCACGCTGAAGGCATTTAAAAAGACGATGGACGGCTACCATGTGGACAGCTACCGGATGGTGGCGACATCGGCGATCCGTGAGCTGAAGACGGCGCTCATCACGAAGGACTACATCGAGAAGCAGACGGGGCTGAAACTGACGATCTTATCCAATTCCGAGCAGCGGTTTCTCGACTACAAGTCTATCGCGCTTGACACGGACTCCTTCGAGGAAATTATTCAGACGGGGACGGCGATTGTAGACATCGGCGGCAACTCCCTCCAGATTTCAGTCTTCGACCACGATAAGCTGATCACGACCCAGAACATCAAGGTTGGAAAGGTTTCGACCAGGGAACAGTTCTATCCGCTTGCTCAGAGCAATGCGCACTATGAACGGCTGGTGATGGAGCTGATGCAGCATGAGCTGGACGGATTCGGGAAGCTTTACCAGAAGGATCGGCAGATCACGACGCTGATCGCAACGAACCGGGAGCTGCAGGAGATTTTCCGCCCGGTTGCCGAAAAACAGAAAAGCTCCGTGATTTCCAGGGAAACCTTCATGGAACTGTATCAGAAGGTTGTCGGACTGAACGCAGATGAGATTGTGGCGCGGATCGGTGTTTCGATGGAGACGGCCATCTATGCCACGACCTCCCTTGTCATCTGCCGCGCACTGCTCGATCGCTTCGATTCCAAATCTGTCTGGCTGCCGTACGTCTCGATCGGGGATGGTCTGGCGTACGATTTTGCCGCGGAAAACGGAGTGCTGAAGGCCCCGCATTCATTTGACGAGGATATCATCGCTGCGTCGCGGTCGATCGCCAAACGGTACAAGTCGAACTCTGACCATATCCGGGTTGTCGAGAGCCTGAGTCTGAAGCTCTTCGATCAGACCAGGCGGGTCCATGGGCTGGGAAAACGGGAACGGCTGCTTCTGCAGATCTCCGCGATTCTGCACAACTGCGGCAAGTACATTTCGCTGACGGACGTGTCAGACTGCGCCTACAACATCATCATGGCGACGGAGATTATCGGACTGTCCCATGCAGAGCGTCAGATTGTCGCCAATGTCGTGAAGTTCAACACAGCTCCGTTTGAGTACTACGACGAGCTGGTGCAGGATTCCTCTGTCAGCGTAGAGGAGTATCTGGTCATCGCAAAGCTGACGGCGATTTTGAGAACCGCAAATTCTCTCGACCGCAGCCACAGGCAGCGCATTCAGGACATCAAGGTCTCGATCCGGAACGGCAGCCTGGTCATCACGGCGCTGACGGATGAGGATCTGACACTGGAGCAGGGGACACTGGCGATGGAGGATTCCCTGTTTGAGGAAGTGTTCAACTTACGGACGGTGCTCCGCCAGAAGAGGAGGGTGTGAAATGGTCAGAAATGAGGCACAGGCTGCGGCTGGAACGGCGAAAGCGGTTGATTTTACGAACCCGGCCTATTATACGAACAGGGAGCTTTCCTGGCTGGACTTCAACTACAGAATTCTCGATGAGGCAAGGGACAAGGAAAACCCGCTGTTTGAGCGGCTGAAGTTTCTCTCCATTACAGCTTCCAATCTGGATGAATTTTTCATGGTCCGGGTGGCCTCGCTCAAGGACATGTCGGAGGGCGGCTATTCGGGACATGACATTGCCGGGATGACGGCGGATCAGCAGCTCTCAGCGGTACAGAAAAAGTGCCATGAGTTCATGGAAAGGCAGTACTCAACGCTGATGCGCAGCCTGGTTCCGTCACTTCGGTCAAACAACATGGAAGTCCTTTTCGACCACGAGAGCCTGACAAAGCAGCAGGCGGACTACTGCGACCGTTATTTTGACGAGGTGATCTTCCCGGTCCTGACACCGATGGCGATGGACTCCTCGAGGCCGTTCCCGCTCGTGCGCAACAAGACACTGAACATCGGTGCCCTGATTTCCCGAAAGCCCGAGGCAGCGCCGGAGGGCTCCATCGAGGCGATGGTACAGGAGAACCTGACCAGAACCGGGGAGCGGGTCGCCCGGAAGGCAGCCAAGGACAACGGAAAGGACAGCAAGGATGGGAAGGAGATTGATCTCAAGGACGGGACAATGTTCGCAACCGTTCAGGTTCCGTCCGTGCTCCCGAGGGTGATCGAGATCCCCTGCACGATGGAAGGCACAAGAACCGGGATCCTGCTCGAGGAGATCATCGAGCGGAACATGGGAAAGCTGTTTTCCGGCTATCATGTTGTCTGTGCGAACGCGTACCGGATCACGAGAAATGCAGATATGACACTGGACGAGGACGATGCGGACGATCTGCTCGATGAGATCCAGAAAAAGCTCCGGAAGCGTCAGTGGGGCGAAGTCATCCGATTCGAGTATGAGGACGGGATGGACAAAAAGCTGTTCAAGATTCTGAAGAGGGAATTCGGGGTTGGAACGGATGCCATCTACAAGATCAGCGGACCGCTGGATCTGACCTTTCTGATGAAGCTGTACGGGATGAAGGGCTTTGAAAACCTGAAGGAAAAGCCGTACGTCCCGCAGCCGGTCCCGGCGCTCATGAACCTGCCGGAGGGGACGAACCTGTTCGATGCAATCCGGGAGAAGGATATTTTTCTGTCGCATCCGTACGAAACCTTTGATCCGGTCGTGAATTTCATCAGCAGTGCGGCCGACGATCCGGACGTCCTGGCGATCAAGATGACACTCTACCGCGTGAGCGGCCATTCGCCGATTGTAGCGGCGCTGGCAAGAGCTGCCGAGAATGGCAAGCAGGTGACAGCGCTGGTTGAGCTGAAGGCGCGTTTTGACGAGGAGAACAACATTCAGTGGGCGGAAATGCTCGAGAAAGCGGGCTGCCATGTTATATACGGACTGGTCGGCCTGAAGACCCACAGCAAGATCGCTCTGGTTGTCCGGAAGGAGGAGGATGGAATCCGCCGGTATGTCCATCTGGCGACCGGAAACTATAATGACTCAACCGCCAAGCTCTACACAGACTGCGGGATCATGACAGCCAGTCCGGCCTACGGGGAGGATGCGACGGCCGTTTTCAACATGCTGTCCGGATACAGCGAGCCGAAGCACTGGAACCGGCTTTCCCTGGCGCCGATCTGGCTCAGGTCTAAGCTGAATGCACTGATTGACCGGGAGATTCTCCACGCAAAGGCACATGAGAACGCACACATCATCGCGAAGATGAATGCGCTCTGCGACCCGGGGATCATCGCGAAGCTGTATGAGGCGAGTGCTGCCGGCGTGAAGATCGAGCTGATCGTGCGCGGGATCTGCTGCCTGAAGGTCGGCATTCCAGGAATATCGGAGAATATCACGGTCCGTTCGATTGTCGGACGCTTTCTGGAGCATGCCCGCATTTTCTGGTTTGCGAACGGGGAACATCAGGAGATCTATATGGCTTCAGCAGACTGGATGCCGAGAAACCTGAACCGGAGAGTCGAGATCATGTTCCCGCTCGAGGACGCAGACAGTGCAAGAGCGGCCAAACACATCCTGGATGTGCAGCTGGCGGATACGATGAAGGCACATGTGCTGAGGCCGGACAATACCTACGAGAAGGTTGACAGAAGGGGGAAGGTGCTCATCGGCGCGCAGGCGACGCTGATGAAGGAAGCCATCGAGGCAGCGGCAGACCCTCATGACCCGATGGCATCGAGAACCTTCACGCCTGCGGCGGCAGACTGACAGACAGAAGATCCGGGACAGAGGTCAGGAGGGGAAAAGATGACAACAAGAGAACATACAAGGACAGTGAGAATTGGAGACCGCGTCATTGGCGGAGGGAATCCGATTCTGATCCAGTCCATGACGAATACGAGAACGGAAGATGTAGACGCAACCGTCGCGCAGATCCACCGGCTGGAGGAAGCCGGCTGCGAGCTGATCCGCTGTACCGTTCCGACGATGGAGGCAGCGAAGGCACTGGCGGAGATCAAACGGCAGATTTCGATTCCGCTGATCGCAGACATTCATTTTGATTACAGGCTGGCGATCGCGGCGATTGAAAACGGAGCAGACAAGATCCGTATCAATCCCGGCAACATCGGCTCGCAGGAGCGGGTACTGGCCGTCGTCGACGCGGCAAGAGAGCGGGATGTGCCGATTCGTGTCGGGGTCAACTCCGGCTCGCTGGAGAAAGAGATCATCGAAAAGTACGGTGGGGTGACGGCAGACGGACTTGTCGAAAGTGCGCTGGACAAGGTACACTGGATTGAATCGATGGACTACAGCAACCTGGTTGTCTCGATCAAGTCCTCGAATGTCCTGATGTGTGCGGAGGCCTATGAGAAATTTGCGCAGCAGTCGGATTATCCGCTTCATGTCGGTATCACAGAGGCCGGGACGGTTATATCCGGAAATATCAAGTCGGCGGTCGGGCTGGCGCTGATTCTTTCGAAGGGAATCGGGGATACCATCCGTGTGTCGCTCTCAGGAGATCCGGTCGAGGAGATCCGGAGTGCGAAGCTGATCCTTCGGACGCTGGGGCTGAGAGAAGGCGGAATCGAAGTGGTATCCTGCCCGACCTGCGGACGGACGCAGATCGATCTGATTTCCCTTGCAAACCAGGTCGAACAGCTTGTGCAGTGCTATCCGCTGAACATCAAGGTGGCTGTCATGGGATGCATCGTGAACGGCCCCGGCGAAGGCCGCGAGGCGGATCTTGGTATTGCCGGCGGAAAGGGTGAGGGCCTGCTGATGAAACACGGAGAGATCATCCGGAAGATTCCGGAATCGGAGTTTCTGCCTGCCCTCAAGTGGGAGCTTGACCACTGGGAGGGCTGAAGGCGAAAGATACAGTTTTCCTGCCCTTTGCGGAAGCGGGAGCCGGCCTGGTGGGAAGGATGAAACAGGAGCAGGAAAACTGGGATAAAGGAGATACAAGGGTTGACGAAGTCGTTTGAAGATACATTTCCGGGCGTCTGCGCAGGAGATGAGGAACTGTCGGAACTGTACCCGCACCTGAATGTGACAAGGGTCACGGTCAATGCGCAGCACACCATGCTGAAGGTCTATGTCGAAGCGGACCGTCTGATTGACAAGAAGGATATCCGCCGGATTGAAAAGCGCATCGACGAGGAGGTCTGTTCCGGCAGCGGGATGGAGACGAAGATCATCGAAAAATTCCGTCTGTCGCAGCAGTACAATGCCCGGAACCTGATGAAGGCCTACCGGGCATCGGTTCTCTATGAGCTGGATCAGTACGACAAGTGCCTGGGCAATCTCTTCCGGCATGCAGACGTCACCTTCGGGGAGGATGGACTGTGCCATCTGGTACTTGAGGACACAATCGTCGCCCGCCGTTATGAGGAGCAGCTTTGCTCGATCCTTGAGAAAATTTTCACAGATCGCTGCGGCGTGGATTTCCGGATGACAGTCGGGTATAAGGAAGCCAGCACCGCTCAGAAGACCCGTCAGTTCCGGGCAATCCAGACGATGCAGAAGGCGGAGGAGACGCTGCGCGAAGCAGGTCTGCTCCAGAAGATGCAGGGCGCAGGGCCTGGCGCGGCTCCGGGGGACGGAGAAGATGCAGCGGCCGGATACGGCGAGCCTGCGCCGGCAGGAGAAAGCGGCGCAGCGGGCGGCAGAACGGCCCAGGCAGCTTCAGGCATCAGAGCGGGCGGGCTTTCCGGAAAGGGCAGCCAGGGTGTCAGAGGCCGCAGAGGAAGAGGCACCTTTGGCCTGCGGGGCGACTCGGAGCGGAATGAGTCGCTTGTCAGAAGCAGCAACCCGGATGTGCTGTACGGCCGGGATTTTGAAGACCTGCCGATTGAGATGAAGTCGATTCTCGGAGAGATGGGGGATGTGACGATCCGCGGCCAGGTTTCAGAGATCGAGACACGGGATATCCATACAAAGCGCGGGAGCGATCTGACCATCCTGATCATTACGCTGACGGATTTCACCGATACGATGCGGATCAAGATGTTTCTCGACACCCAGAAAGCACCGCAGCTGACGGATCAGCTGAAAACAGGAATGTTCATCAAGGTCAGAGGTGTCACGACGATCGATAAGTTCGATTCGGATCTGACCATCGGAAACATCTATGGCATCATGAAGATTGCGGACTTCCGTCAGAAGAGGAGCGATACCTGGCCGAGGAAGAGAGTCGAGCTTCATTGCCACACCAAGATGAGCGCGATGGATGCCGTGTCGGAGCCGGGAGATCTGGTGAAGGCAGCAGCTTCCTGGGGGCACAAGGCGATCGCGATCACGGATCATGGGGTTGTGCAGGGGCTTCCGGACGCATACAAGGCGATTCCGGAGGATTCTGATTTCAAGGTCATCTACGGGTGCGAGGGCTACCTGGTGAATGACCTGGTGGAGACGGCTGTCAACTCGAGGGGCCAGTCCCTGGAGGGAGATTTTGTGGTTTTCGATCTTGAGACAACCGGATTTTCTCCTGTCGAGAACCGGATTATCGAGATTGGCGCGGTCAAGGTCAGCGGCGGAAAGATCGTGGACCGCTTCTCCGAGTTTGTGAACCCGCAGGTCCCGATTCCGCTGCGGATCGAGAATCTGACCTCGATCAACGACGCGATGGTTGCGGATGCACCCACAATCGAAGAGATCCTGCCCCGGTTTCTCGCATTTTCGAAGGACTGTGTGCTGGTCGCACACAATTCCGCCTTCGACGTCAGTTTCATTGAGGAGAACTGCAGGCGTCTGGGATATGATCATGATTTTACATCCGTGGATACTGTGTCGCTGGCGCGCGTTCTGCTTCCGAATCTCGGGAAATACAAGCTCGACACGGTTGCGAAGGCACTGAACATCGATCTCGGACACCATCACCGGGCAGTCGACGACGCGGAGTGCACGGCGCACATCTTCGTGAAGTTTGTCAGCATGCTCGAGGATCTGGATCTTCATAACCTTGATGAGGTCAATGAGCACTGCAGGGCGGACGAGCACAAGATCCGGAAGATGCCGACCTACCATGTCATCCTTCTGGCGAAGAATGAGACAGGCCGTGTCAACCTGTATCGCTGTGTGTCGGAATCCCATCTGAAGTATGTCTCGAACGGGAAGCCGCACCTGCCGAAGAGTTTTCTTGAGGCGCACAGGGACGGACTGATCATCGGGTCTGCCTGTGAGGCCGGCGAACTGTTCCAGGCAATCGAGCGCGGCGCCTCGGAGGAGGAACTGAAGCGGATTGTAGATTTCTATGATTATCTGGAGATCCAGCCGATCGGCAACAACATGTTTCTGACCGTTCCGAAATATGACAAGAATGGAAATCTCAGAAATGAGCCGAAGACCGTCGAGGATCTGAAAAACTACAACCGACGGATTGTCGCGCTCGGAGAGCAGTACGGCAAGCCTGTGTGTGCGACCTGCGACGTTCATTTTCTGAATCCGGAGGATGAGATCTACAGGCGGATTCTGCAGTATGTGAATTTTCAGGATCCGGAGGCGGACAATCAGCCGCCTCTGTATCTGCGCACGACGGAGGAGATGCTGAAGGAGTTCGAGTATCTGGGGGAGGAGAAGGCGAACGAGGTTGTTATCACAAATACCAACCGGATCGCTGACATGGTGGAAAAGTTCTCGCCGGTCCGCCCGGACAAGTGTCCGCCTGTCATCCCGCACTCTGATGAAATGCTGACGAAGATCTGCTATGACAGGGCACATGAGATCTACGGCGATGACCTTCCGCAGGTAGTGGAGGACCGCCTGAAGAAGGAGCTGCATTCCATCATATCGAATGGATTTGCCGTCATGTACATCATTGCCCAGAAGCTGGTATGGAAGTCCGTGGCAGACGGGTATCTGGTCGGGTCGAGAGGCTCTGTCGGGTCGTCCTTTGTCGCAAACATGGCCGGCATCACGGAGGTCAACTCCCTGCATCCGCATTACCTCTGCCCGAAATGCCACTACGTGGACTTTGATTCTCCTGAGGTTCGAAAGTACGATGGCATGGCCGGCTGCGACATGCCGGATAAAAACTGTCCGAAGTGCGGAACGAAGCTTCAGAAGCTTGGCTTTGACATTCCGTTTGAGACCTTCCTCGGCTTCAAGGGAAACAAGGAGCCGGATATCGACCTGAACTTCTCCGGAGAGTATCAGTCAAAGGCGCACCACTACACGGAAGTCATCTTCGGCGCGGGTCAGACGTTCCGGGCCGGAACGGTGACGGGTGTGGCGGACAAGAATGCGTACGGTTATGTGCTCCGGTATTTTGAGGACCACGGGGAGAAAAAGCGGCCGGCGGAGATCAAGCGTCTGGCAGACGGCTGTGTCGGTGTCCGGAAGTCGACCGGGCAGCACCCGGGCGGCATCATCGTTCTGCCATACGGGGAGGAGATCAACACATTTACGCCGGTCCAGCATCCGCCCAAGGATGAGAACACGATCACGACGCACTTTGATTACCATAAGATTGACCACAACCTCCTGAAGCTGGATATTCTCGGACATGATGATCCGACTATGATCCGCATGCTGGAGGATCTGACCGGGCTCCATGCGACAGACGTTCCGCTGGACGACAGAAAAGTCATGAGCCTGTTCCAGAATACCAGTGCGCTCGGAATCACACCGGATGACATCGGCGGCTGCCCGCTGGGTTCGCTTGGCATTCCGGAGTTCGGGACAGACTTTGCCATCCAGATGCTTGTTGATACAAAACCGAAGTATTTCTCGGATCTGGTCAGAATCGCCGGTCTGGCGCACGGGACGGACGTCTGGCTGGGGAATGCGCAGGATCTGATCATGAACGGCATCTGCACCATTTCCACGGCGATCTGCTGCCGCGACGATATCATGATCTATCTGATCTCGAAGGGGCTTGATCCGGAGCTTTCCTTCACGATCATGGAGAAGGTCCGCAAGGGCAAAGGCCTCCGGCCAGAGTGGGAGGAGGAGATGAAGAAGCATGGGGTGCCGGACTGGTACATCGGCTCCTGCAAAAAGATCAAGTACATGTTCCCGAAGGCGCATGCGGCGGCGTATGTCATGATGGCCTGGCGGATCGCATGGTTCAAGATCTATCAGCCGCTCGCCTACTATGCGGCCTTCTTCTCGATCCGTTCGCCCGGCTTCGACTACGAGCTTATGTGCGAGGGCCCGGAGGTGCTGGCACGGCATATGAAGGAGATTGAAGCCAAGGATAAGAATGAGCAGCAGCAGAAGGAGCAGGAGCAGTACAAGGCGATGAAGGTCGTCCGGGAGATGTATGCACGCGGCTATGAGTTTGCGAAGATCGACGTCTTCAAGTGCAGGGCAACGAAGTTCTGCATTGTGGACGGGAAGCTGATGCCGTCGCTTAATAAGATCGACGGACTCGGGGATAATGTCGCGGCGCAGATCGTGGATGCCTGCAAGGACGGGCCGTTTTTATCGCTGGATAACTTCAGGGAACGGACGAAATGCCCGAAGGGCATCGCGGACAAGCTGGTGCAGCTCGGCATCCTGTCGGGCCTTCCGGAATCGAATCAGCTGTCGATCTTTGACATGATGCCGACCGGAACGGAAGGGTGACGGGCGGCCTGACAAGAATGGAGAATCGTATGCAGAAGACGGATGAAAATGTCATCCTGATCGGGTTCATGGGAAGCGGAAAGTCGAGTGTGGGCAAAAAGCTTGCCGGCCTGCTTGCAGTGCCCTGCCTGGATACCGATGCACTGATTGAGGAGCAGGAAAAGATGACGATCCGGGAGATTTTTGCTCAGAGGGGGCAGGAGTATTTCCGGGATGCGGAAACCAGAGCGGTCCGCGGTCTGACGGACAGAGCGGGACGATATGTCCTCTCTGCCGGGGGAGGCCTTCCGCTGAGAGCCGAAAACCGGGAGATTCTGAAAAAACTCGGAACGGTGATCTATCTCAAGGCCAGTGTTCAGACACTGGCTGAAAGGCTGGCAAGGGATACCACACGGCCTCTTCTGCAGGGAGAAGAGCCTCTGGAAGAAAAAATAACCCGGATTCTGAGTGAGCGCGAGGCCCTCTATGAGGAGGCCTGCAGCCACGTGGTCCTGTCGGACAGAAAGAGTGTCCGGGAAGTCGCACAGGAGATCAGACGATTGATTGAAACATTGTAAAAAGACCTGCAGCGTTTCAGCTGCAGGTCTTTCCATAGAGGAACTTGTCTTCCTGGTCAGCCTTACATGACAGCGTCTACCTCGTACTCTGTCACACCTTCGGTGATCGGAATCAGGTTGCCGCTGACCTCTTTTCCGTTGACTGTCAGCTTCCGTATGCCCTTCTCCACATGATCCGGATTGGAGATATGGATGCGGTACATGGCCCCGCGGAATCTGCGGCTGACTGTGTAAGGTCCGAAGTCCTTCGGGACGCAGGGATCAATCCGAAGCCCGTCGTAGTCCGGGAAGATGCCCAGAATATGCTGCGAAATATTGACGAATGTCCAGGCGGCTGTTCCTGTCAGCCAGCTGTTTTTTCCCTGACCAAAATACTTTGCGTCGCTGCCGGCGACCATCTGGGAGTAGACATAGGGCTCCGTGCAGTGGATCTCCGAGATGTCCTCGATGTAGGCCGGGCAGGTCTTTTTGTAGATATCGAAGGCTCTTGTCCCGTGTCCGAGGACGGTCTCCGCGATCGATACCCAGGGATTGTTGTGGCAGAAGATACCGCCATTTTCCTTGTATCCCGGCGGATAGGAGGAAATCTCTCCCAGGTTCAGGTAATAGTGTGAGTAGGAAGGAGCGAGGATCCGGATCCCGTATTTTGTGTCAAGGTGCTTCTCAACGGAAGCGAGTGCCTTTTCAGCCTTCCCTTCCTTCACGCCGATGCCAGCAAGGACACAGAAGCCCTGCGGCTCGATGAAGATTTTTCCTTCCTCACACTCGTGGGATCCGACCTTCTGTCCTTTTGCATCGTATGCACGCAGAAACCACTCGCCGTCCCAGCCTGCATCAAGGACAGCCTGCTGCATCCTCCGAACCTCGGCCATGGCGGCTTCCGCCTTGTCCGGGAGACCTCTGTGCGTGCAGAGCAGCGCATAATCCTTTCCGTATCGGACAAACATGCCTCCGATGAAAACAGACTCTGCAATCGGACCTTCGCTGGGTCCCGTCGTCTGGAAGGATTCGCCCGGCGTGTCGGAGAAGCAGTTCAGGTTCAGGCAGTCGTTCCAGTCCGCACGGCCGATCTGAGGAAGCCCGTGCGGTCCTTTGTGGGTGACCGTGTACTCGAATGAACGGGTCAGGTGTTCGAAGAGCGGGACGCATGTTGTTTCATCGTTGTTGAACGGGACAGACTCGTCGAGGATCGAGAAGTCCCCCGTCTCGCGGATATAGGCTGCCGTGCCCGCGATGAGCCACAGCGGATCGTCGTTGAAGCCGGAACCGATGTCTGCATTCCCGCGGCGGGTCAGCGGCTGGTACTGATGATAGGCCGATCCGTCCTCAAACTGCGTGGATGCGATGTCAATGATCCGCTGCCTGGCCTTTTCTGGAATCAGATGAACGAAGCCAAACAGATCCTGACAGGAGTCGCGGAAGCCCATGCCGCGTCCGATGCCGGATTCATAGTAGCTGGCCGACCGGGACATGTTGAATGTGACCATGCACTGGTACTGATTCCAGATGTTCACCATGCGGTTGACCTTTTCATCGCAGGATTCGACATGGTATCCTTCCAGAAGGTTCTTCCAGTATGCCTTCAGCTCCGCAAATGCTGCATCTGCGCCTTCCGTGGTCTGGTATTTTGCCAGAAGCCTGCGCGCAGGTGCCTTGTTGATGACATTCGGGGCCTCCCATTTCTGATCCCTTGGGTTTTCTGCATAGCCGAGAACAAAGAGGAAGGTCTTTGATTCACCCGGGGTGAGGGTTACATGGAGCTCATGTGCGGCGACCGGATACCAGCCGCTGGCGACAGAGCCGGTGCATCCGCCGTTTCGGATCGCATCCGGATTGGAGGCAGGGCTGTAGGTACCGATGAAGGCATCCCGGCTGGTGTCGAAACCATCCGGTTTTGCGTTGACGGAGAAAAATGCATAATGGTTTCTGCGTTCGCGATATTCCGTCTTATGATAGATGGTGGCACCGTCGATTTCAACTTCACCTGTGGAGAGGTTGCGCTGGAAGTTGGTCATGTCATCCAGAGCATTCCAGAGGCAGAACTCTACATAGGAGAAGACCTTGAACGACTTCGGAGATTCAGACTCGTTCGTCAGTGTCAGACGGTTGAGCTCGCAGGTATCATGAAGCGGCACAAAGTTCAGAAGGTCAGCCTTCAGTCCGTTCTTCTTCGCAGTGAAACGTGAGTAGCCGATGCCATGTCTGCATTCGTAGAAATCGAGCGGCGTCTGAGTCGGCTGCCAGCCTGGATTCCACGTGACATCTCCGTCCTGAATGTAGTAATATTTTCCATTAGAGTCCAGCGGCACGCTGTTGTAGCGGTACCGTGTGATCCGGAGCATTTTCGCATCCTTGTAGAAGCTGTATCCGCCGCAGGTATTCGATACGATCGAGAAGAAGTCATTGCAGCCAAGATAGTTGATCCAGGGAAGCGGTGTCCGGGGAGTCGTGATGACATACTCGAGGGCCCTGTCATCAAAATAACCAAATTTCATAGGAGTCTCCTTCTCACAAAAGATGAAAGGTCATTTAGGAAAACGATTAAGTAACTTCTCAGGGCCAGTATATCGCAACGTATTCCTGAATACAAGAGAGAATGGCGACATAATTATGTTAAATATAGACAAAAATACAACATGAAATCGAACGTAATATACAAATCGAATGTTGACGACATATATTTTCGCGAAAATGAGTTGTCCGAAAATGGCTAAATTCCTATAATATTGTTACGAAAACGATTTCAAGACCTGCCTCAGGCAGCCGGTCATTCAGCCGGGCATTAAAGGAGAAACGCATCATGGTCTCAATGAAGGATATTGCCAAAAAATGCGGGGTGTCGGTCGCGACGGTCAGCAAGGCGCTGAATGGATACAGCGACATCGGGAAGGAAAAGCGAGAGGAGATCAAGCGGTGCGCCGAGGAGATGGGATATTTCCCCAATTCCTCCGCGCGTGCGCTGAAGACAAACCGGACCTGGAATCTGGGAATCCTGATCACGGATAATCTCCATTCCGGGCTGACACACAGCTACTTTGCGGCGATCCTTGACGCAATCAAAGTGACAGCGGAGCGGCGCGGCTATGACATCACCTTTACCTCCATGTCACCGGTCGGCGGCAGAAAGATGAGCTACTATGAGCACTGCCGCTACAGAGGACTGGATGGGGTGGTCATTGCGAACATTGACTTTACATCCCCCGATATCATTGAACTTGTCAAGTCTCCGCTTCCGATTGTCACGATCGACTATGTCTACGACGGCAGGACGGCCATTGTCTCTAACAATCAGAAGGGCATGCATGACCTGACGGAATACGTCTGCTCGATGGGACACAGGGAGATCGCCTACATCCACGGGGATGACAATACGGTCACGAAGGAACGGCTTGCAAGTTTTTACCGGACCGCAGAGGCGTACGGTGTGACGGTCCCTGACAAATGGGTGCTGTCTTCAAGATACCGGGATGTCGGGATGACGGAACGGCGGACGAGGGAGCTGCTCAGTCAGGACAGTCTGCCGACCTGCATCTTTTTTCCGGACGACTTTTCGGCGGTCGGAGGGATGAATGCGATCCGCTCTGCAGGGCTTCGCATCCCGGAGGATATTTCCGTGTGCGGGTATGACGGAATCCCGATTGCCTTCGCCATGTATCCGAGGCTGACAACGCTCAGGCAGGATACGGCGATGGTCGGTAAAATCGCCGCTGAGAAACTCATTTCCCTGATAGAGAACCCGAAAATTGCCCTGATTGAGAAGATATCGGTCGACGGCGAGCTGGTGAAAGGCGACACTGTCCGGCGGCTGCAGCCGTCTTGAATGTAGATATGAATTCTGATAAAATAACTGAAACTGCATACCTGCAGCGGATTGTTCCGGCGCTGATGGAGTGGTACCCGAATCATAGGAGGGATCTTCCGTGGCGGCTGCATCCGCTGCCTTATTATGTCTGGATTTCGGAGGTCATGCTTCAGCAGACGCGGGTGGAGACCGTTATTCCGTACTACCAGCGGTTTCTGAAAGAACTTCCAACGGTCGGAGCGCTTGCCGGCTGCCCGCCGGAGAAACTCATGAAGCTCTGGGAGGGAATCGGGTACTACAGCCGGGCGAGAAATCTCCAGAGGGCCGCAGACATGGTGATGGAGGTGTACGGCGGCCATATTCCGGAGGCAAGGGAAGAGCTTTTAAAACTCCCCGGAATCGGCAGCTACACGGCCTCTGCCATTTCATCCATCGCATACGGCAGATGCGAGGCTGCCGTGGATGGCAATGTGCTCAGGGTTTCCACGAGGCTTCTGGAGGATTCCGCCTGCATCGATGAACCGAAGGTGAAGAAGCGGTGGGAGAAAATCTGGACAGCGGTTATGCGGCAGTATCAGGAGAGCCATCCGGAGGAGAAATCGTTTCCGGGGACCTTCAATCAGGCAATGATGGAGATTGGCGCAACAGTCTGCGTGCCGGGCGGCACACCCGCCTGCAGCCGGTGCCCGCTCTCGGCGTTCTGCCTTGCACACCTTCATGCAAAAGAGCTGCTTTATCCGGTCCGCAAGACAAAACAGCCGCGCAGGGTGGAAAAACGGACGGTGCTTCTGATCACGGACGGCGGACGGATTGTCATCCGGAAGAGAAGCGGGAAGGGCTTGCTGGCTGGAATGTGGGAGCTGCCGAATGCGGAAGGCACGCTCACGCAGAAGGAAGCACTGTCGTATGCGGAGAGACTGGGTTTGTCTCCTCTTCGGATCAGACCGCTTCCGCCTGCACGCCATATCTTTACACACATTGAGTGGGATATGACAGGCTGGCAGGTGCTGGCCGAGACGCTCGAAGACCTGAAGACGGACGGGACGAAGCCCGCCGGACGTGAACCTGAAGCGGCGAAGAATGCTGCAGAAAGGACGGTTTCGGATGCTTCAGGCGCATGGGCACTGGTCACTGTGCAGCAGGCCGAGAGACAGTATGCCATACCGGCGGCTTTTTCCGCATATCTGAAGGTTGCGGGAATCAGGCCAAAGGCAATGCTCCAGAAGGAGCGGAAAGAATCTGCGGTTCGGAAAGCCGGGTATGAAGGCTGTTCCGGAAGCAGATGACCGAGGAATAATAAAAATATGGGAAAGATCTTGACGGTGGCAATTCCTTGCTACAATTCGGCGGAGTACATGGAGAAGTGTATCCGGTCGCTTCTGCCGGGCAAGGATGATATTGAGATCCTGGTGATTGATGATGGATCGACGAAAGACAATACACTGGAGATCGCGCAGCGGTATGAGGCGCAGTATCCCGGAATTGTGAGGGCCATTCACCAGGAAAACAAGGGACATGGCGGGGCTGTCAATACCGGTATCGAGAATGCATCGGGAACCTATTTCCGTGTGGTCGACTCGGATGACTGGGTGGATTCCAGGGTGCTTCTGAAGGTGATCGCGCGGCTGAAGACGCTTGAGAAGAAAGGCACGCCGGTTGATATGATGCTGACGAACTTTGTTTATGACAAGGTGGGGGCGGGCATCTTCGGGAAGCATGTCATGAATTTCCATCATGCATTTCCGGCGAACCGGATCATCAGCTGGGATGACATGGGACATATGAGGCAGACCCAGTATATCCTGATGCACAACATTACCTACCGGCATGATATTCTGGTAAAGTCGGGGCTCAGGCTGCCGCTTCACACCTTCTATGTGGATAATATCTACGCGTACCAGCCGCTGCCGTACTGCGAGAAGTTCTACTATATGGATCTGAACCTTTACCATTACTTTATCGGGCGGGAGGATCAGTCCGTCAATGAGAAGGTCATGCTGAGCCGGATCGATCAGCAGCTGCGTGTCAACAAGCTGATGATCGACATCTTCACAAGGCAGAATTTTTCAGGACTGGACAAGAATGTCCGCAAGTACATGATGATCTACCTGAACAAGATCATGACGGTCTCTTCTGTTTTTCTTCTGGTCGGCGGCACAAGTGAGGATCTGAAGAAGAAGGGCGAACTCTGGGCGTATCTGAAGCACGCAGACTACAAGCTGTACTACAGGCTGCGGATGTCCTTCCTTGGGGTGTGCATGAATCTGCCGACACAGCTTGGACGCAAGACAACAGTCCGGGGCTACAAGATTGCGAGGAAGCTGTTCAGCCTGAACTGACAGACAACAGGAGGCTATCTGACCCGGAGACGGAAGCAGCCTGTATCCGGAGAAGCGGATGGATGAGACGGCGAATGGCGCCGGGGTATGGAGGAGAAGATGAGCGAGGAAGTCAGGGAGAAGAAGGAAAGCAGGAATTTCATCGAGGAAATCATCGACAAGGATATCGCAGACGGGCGCACGACCGAGGTATGTACCCGGTTCCCGCCAGAGCCGAACGGTTATCTCCACATCGGCCATGCAAAGTCGATCCTTCTGAACTATGGGCTCGCCCAGGAATATCATGGAAAGTTCAACCTTCGCTTTGACGACACGAACCCGACGAAGGAGAAGAGCGAGTTCGTGGAAGCGATCAAGCAGGATGTCAAGTGGCTGGGCGCTGACTACGGCGACCGCTGTTTTTTCGCCTCCAACTATTTTGAGCAGATGTACGAGGCCGCTGTCAAGCTGATCAGGAAAGGCAAGGCGTTTGTTTGCGATCTCTCCGCCGAGCAGATCCGCGAGTACCGCGGAACGCTGACGGAGCCAGGCAAGGAAAGTCCTTATCGGAACCGCAGCGTGGAGGAGAATCTCGAGCTTTTCGAGAACATGAAGAACGGAAAGTATGCCGACGGCGAAAAGGTGCTTCGGGCAAAGATCGACATGGCCTCCTCCAATATGAATATGCGGGATCCGGTCATTTACCGGATTGCACACATCGCGCATGAGAATACGGGCGACCGCTGGTGCATCTACCCGATGTACGACTTCGCTCATCCGATTGAGGACGCAATCGAGGGCGTGTCCCATTCCATTTGTACACTGGAATTCGAGGATCACAGACCACTCTATGACTGGGTGGTCCGGGAGCTGGAATACCCGCATCCGCCGAGACAGATTGAGTTCGCGAAGATGTACCTCGAGAACATTGTTACAGGGAAGCGCTACATCAAGAAGCTGGTGGAGAATGGAATTGTCGACGGCTGGGACGACCCGCGCCTGGTCTCCATATCCGGACTGAGAAGGAGAGGGTTCACGCCGCAGTCCATCCAGATGTTCGTGGAGCTTTCCGGTGTGTCGAAGGCAAACTCCTGCTCGGACTACGCTATGCTTGAATACTGTCTCAGGGAGGACCTGAAGCTGAAGAAGCCGCGTGTCATGGCCGTCCTGGATCCGGTCAGACTCATCATTGACAACTATCCGGAGGGCCAGACGGAGAAGCTTGAGGTTGAAAACAACCTTGAGAATCCGGAACTTGGAAAGCGCCTGGTTCCATTTGGGCGGGAGCTGTACATCAACCGGGACGACTTCATGGAGGTACCGGTCAAGGGGTATAGAAGACTGTATCCCGGCAATGAAGTTCGTCTGATGCACGCATATTTCGTCACATGCACCGGTGTAGAGAAGGATGAAAACGGTCAGATCAAGGCTGTTCACTGCACATATGACCCGGCAACAAGGGGCGGCAATGCGCCGGACGGCCGTAAAGTCAGAGGGACGATTCACTGGGTGAATGCCGCGACGGCGCTGCCCTGCGAGGTTCGTCTGTTTGAGAATCTTGTCGATGAAGAGAAGGGTGTGTACAACAAGGAGACGGGAGAGCTGAATCTGAACCCGAACTCCCTGACCATTCTGAAGAACTGCTATGTGGAGCCCGCGCTGAAGGACGCGAAGGCACTCGATTCGTTCCAGTTTGTGCGGACAGGATTTTTCTGCGTCGACAGCAAGCTATCGGCACCGGATCATCTTGTGTTCAACCGGAGCGTCCCGCTGAAGTCATCCTTCAGACTGCCGGCAGTGGGAAAGGCATAATCGTCAGACCCGGAACAGCTGATGTCCCGGGTCTTTGCGTATCAGACAGGGGAAACAGGAGGCACAGAGAGCATTCAGGATGTATCTTGACGGGATTACTTCGTTTATCTTTCAGGAGGATCAGCCTGAGAAGGCAGACATCATCTTTGTACCGGGCGGGAATTACCCGGAGGCAGCGGAGCGGGCCGCTCAGCTTTACAGGAAAGGCTACGCGCCGCTCATCTGTCCAAGCGGGAAATACAGCAGGCTGAAGGGACACTTTGAGCCGCCGCTGTCGTCCGGAAGCCGCGCGGAAGAGACAGGCGGTGCGCCGGATTGTCAGACTGAGTGGGAGTTTCTCAGGTCGATTCTCATCCGGGAAGGGGTTCCAGGAGAAGCAATTCTGAAAGAAAGCCAGGCCACCTTTACGTGGGAGAATGCCATTTTCTCGAGAAGGGTGTGCGAAGATCTCCATATCAGGGTGCGAAAGGCGATCCTGTGCTGCCAGAACTGGCATGCCAGACGCTGCCTGATGTACTATGGACAGCAGTTTCCGGAGACGCAGTTCTTTGTGTGCCCGGTGTCAACGAGGGGAATAACCAGGGACAACTGGTACCTCGATCCTGAAAAGGCGGATGTGGTGCTTTCAGAGGTGGAGCGCTGCGGGGCACAGTTTCACGAGATTGTCCGGCATTACCGGGAGGGAAAGTCCTACTGCCGTCCGGACGACTGGAAGAGTCCTTTTGGGCGCGAATGATGTCAGAGGCAAAAGATGAGGGTGTTACATCCGGAAATTCTGGCTGAACGCAGATGATGCGGTGCGGAAGGAGAAAGACAGCATGGGAAAACTGATTGCGACAGACCTTGACGGGACCCTGCTCCCGGAGGGAACATTCCATCTCAATCCGGAATACTACGAGGTGATCCGGAGACTCCACGATGAAGGGCATGTGTTCGTGGCTGCCAGCGGCCGTCACTACTCGAGCATGAGAAAACTCCTGGAACCAGTCTGGGAGGATGTGATCTTTCTTTGCGGAAACGGGACCTATGTCGCCTGCAGAGGCGTCTCGATGGCTGTGCGGCCGCTTCCCGACAGGCTGTATGAGGAAATCATTCCGGAAATGAAGAAAAACGGGATTTTCACCTGTGCCGATACGCCGGATGCAATGTGGACGGACAGTGACAGCGAGATGTTTCAGAGGAGGCTCAGCGGAGGATACCGGGTCAACCTGAAGCGGATTGACGATCTGCGTCAGCTTCGCGATGTGAACGCAAAGCCCTCTGCGGACGGACTGCATGACCGCGGCGTCCTGAAGTGCGCTATGTACACCGAGAAGGATGCGGCACCGATGGCGGAACGTTTCAAACAGCGCTTCGGCAGTCAGGCGCATATCATGACAGCCGGAGAACGGTGGGTGGACTGCGTTCCTCTGGGCGTGGATAAGGGGACGGCTTTGTCTCAGATCCAGCAGCAGCTTGGCTTCAGCCAGGAGGATACAGTGGCATTTGGGGACAATGGCAACGATGTCGGGATGCTGAACTGCGCAGGGGAGAGCTACTGTGTGGAGGGCGGCCGCGAAGAGGTCAAGAAGGCTGCAAAGCACGTGATTGGAAGGATGGAGGACGATGCGGTCCTGGATGTGCTGAAGCGCTTCCTCGCCTGAGAGGCGCAGCAGTCAGGCAGAGATGTGTTTTTCAGATAGGAGGAACCAGAATGGAGAGCCCTGTGCTTCTGATTTACCACATGCAGCAGCCGAGGCAGGCGGCACTGAAGGCAGTCTGCGCGGCCATGAAGATCCGGCCTGTCACCGTCGGTGATGGAGACGGAAGGGTGCCGGTCGGCCTTCTGACCCGCTCGGAGAATCCGGTCCGCGTCATCCGGGAGGCTGAAAGACGCGGTTTCCATGAAGGGATGATCGACGAAGAAATGATCATTATGGCAGGATTTGACGATGCTCTGCTGACTTCATTTCTGAGCACGCTGAGAGAGCAGGGGCTGGTGATTGCCCTGAAAGCGATCGAGACGGATGAAAACAGGTACTGGAACGGAGAGATGCTGCAGGAGGAGCTGAAGAAGGAGCGGGCGTCCTTTCGGAAAAGATAAGGTGTAGTGTTCTGAAACGATTCGGAGGTGAAGTGTGGAAACGAGCAGCAGAAAAACATCCCTGGTCATCATGGCTGCAGGACTTGGCAGCAGATTTGGAAAAGGCATCAAGCAGCTGACATCCTTTGGCCCGTCAGGAGAGATCATCATGGACTATTCCATCTATGATGCGCTTCAAGCGGGATTTGACAAGGTCGTCTTCATTCTGCGCAGAGATCTGGCGGACGAGTTCCGGGAGATTATCGGCAGACGAATTGAAAAGCAGGTGGAGGTTGCCTATGCCTATCAGGACATGGGAGACCTTCCGGAGGGATTTTGCGTTCCGGTGGGACGCGTCAAGCCCTGGGGGACCGGTCAGGCAGTTCTGGCGGCGAGAGATGTCATTGACGAGCCGTTCTGCGTCATCAACGCAGACGATTACTATGGCAGGACCTCCTTCAGGAAGATTCATGAATACCTGACAGCCACACCGTTCCGGACAGGGATTCACCAGCCATACCGCATCAGCATGGCGGGCTTTGTTCTGAACAATACACTATCTGAGCACGGCGGTGTGACCAGGGGGCTCTGCGAGGTCGATGAGGCAGGCCGGCTTGAACAGATCGTCGAGACAAAGAACATCATCCGTCACGCGGGAGGTGCAGCTGTCCTGTACCAGGACGGAACGATGAAGGTGCTGAACCCGGATATGCCCGTTTCCATGAACATGTGGGGCTTCCAGCCGGATTTCATCGGCGAGCTGAAGGCAGCTTTCCCGGTCTTTTTGAGAGAACACGCCGGGACGAAGGATGAGCAGACAGCGGAGTTTCTGCTTCCAACCATCGTCGGAGGGCTTCTCCGGCAGCAGAAGGCGCTGATCGACGTTCTGCCGATATCAGATCGCTGGTTCGGCGTTACCTACCAGGAGGATGTCCCGGTTGTGAAGGAGAGTTTCCGAAAGCTGATCGCGGAAGGCCTGTATCCGGAAAAACTCTGGGGCTGACGAGAAGAAAGTAAAGAGGCAGATGAAGAATGACTGCTCATTTTTCATCTGCCTCTTATTCATTGAAGTGTGTTTTTGCTCTGAACTTCATCCCAATACATCGCTATTCAGCGGCAGTAGTTCGGATTCGTACAACCTAGTCGAGGTGATCAGACTCGAACTGACGGCCTCTGGTCCCCCAGACCAGCGCCCTAACCATCTGGGCCACACCTCGTGAAACACAATGCTCATTATATAACAGAAAAATTCATTTGAAAAGACCGGTTTTCTTTCCATGCCTTTGCACATATGTTATGATAAAGACAAAAACAGCGTGCCCTGCGGGAACCTGAGGGCGCTGACAACCTGTCAGATTGGATCACAATCAGGAAAGGCGGAGACGAGATGAGTTTTCTTGTAGTGATGGACAGTTGCGGGGAATTAACAGAGGATATGAAGGAAAGCGGGCATTTTGCGTCGGTTCCTTTTCTGATCGACATCGCCGGCTCTCATTTTGTGGACAATGAGCGGTTTGATATGAAGCGTTTTCTGAGGCTTGTAAAGGAAAGCCCGACGGTTGCAAGAACCGCATGTCCGTCGCCGGAGCGGTTCCGGAAGTTGTTCCCGCCGGACGCGGAGAGAATCTATATCGTGACCATTTCCGCTGAATTGTCCGGTTCCTATAACAGTGCAAAGATTGCACAGGATATGGAGGAAGAAGATCATCCGGACAGAAAGATTCATGTATTCAACTCAAAGTCGGCTTCCATCGGAGAGACGCTGATTGCCAGGAAGATCTGGGAGTGTGAGAAGGAAGGATACAGCTTTGAGCATACCATCGAGACCGTGGAGTCCTATATCGAGAGCCAGGTGACATGGTTTGTGCTGGAGACGCTCGATACGCTCCGGAAGAACGGCCGTCTGTCGAACTTCAAGGCAGCGCTTGCGACGGCGCTCAAGATCAAGCCGATCTGTTCCTCCACCCCGGAGGGGGCGATTCAGCAGGCCGGTCAGGCGCGCGGGATCAACAAGGCGCTTGTCCGGATGGTAGAGATGGCGGCAGAGGCAGCCGGACATACTGAACAGAAGGAGATTGCAGTCTCCTATGTTGAGTGTCCGGAGCGGGGGCAGATGGTGATGGATGCGCTGAAGGAACGGATGCCGGCGAAAAATTATATCCTTCTTCCTGCCAGCGGACTGACTGCGACCTACGCGAACGAGGGCGGCATCATCGTTGTTATATGACGCGTCTGTGTGTGAAACGTGCCTTGTCATCAAAGTCCCTGCAGTTGTATAATAGACGCATATTATGAGGCGCGGGAAGGCAGCCTCTGGACAGGAGAGTGTGAAGCAATGAGCCAGGAAAAAGTCGACCGCTATAAGGAGCAGAAGAAAAACCGCAAGAAGATCATGAAGAGGGAGAAGCTCGAGAGAGCTCTTATGAAACTGCTGGGCGGTGTTGTCTGTGCAGCCGTTGTGGTGTGGATCGGATATTCAGCCGTCCACATGACGAAGACATCCTCATCAGACACAACAGCTGAGACGACAGGCTATGTGATCGACACATCGGCCATCGATTCGTATCTGCAGAGTCTGCAGACAAACTGAGACAGGTTGATTCGGACATCAGAATGAACCGAACCGGGCAGGCATACGCGGCACCGGTTCGAAAACAGTCAAAAAGAAACCGGGGCGCCATCAGCGCCCCGGTTTCTTTGTATCTCCTTCCAGAGAGGAATTATTTGTCAGCGCTTTTTGCGCTCTTCTGCATCTCGCTGACCATGCCCTGAATCTTGCTGTCGAAGTTCGATTTCGCGACCTCCTGGAGCTTCATTGCACGCACCTTCAGCGGCAGACCGAACAGGGTAATGAAGCCTTCCGCGTCATGATGATCGTAAAGATCGCCGGTCGTGAAGGAAGCCAGAGACTCGTTGTAAAGGCTGTACGGGGAAGTGGTGCCGTTCTTGATGATGTTGCCCTTGTACAGCTTCATCTTTGCTTCGCCGGTCACAAACTGCTGTGTGGACTCGACGAATGCCTGGATGGCTTCGCGCAGCGGGGTGAACCACTTGCCCTCGTAGACGGTCTGGGCCAGCTGACTTGCCAGCTTCTTCTTGTTCTCCATGGTTTCACGATCAAGGCAGAGCTCCTCGAGCTGGTCGTGAGCCGCCATCAGGATGGTTCCGCCCGGCGTCTCATACACGCCGCGGCTCTTCATGCCGACGACACGATTCTCAACAATATCGACGATTCCGATTCCGTTCTCACCGCCGAGCTTGTTCAGCGTCCGGATGACATCGGAGACCTTCATCTTCTGTCCGTTGACCGCGACCGGGATGCCTTTCTCAAATGTAATGGAAACCTCCGTTTCCTTGTCTGGCGCTTCCTGCGGTGTGACTGAGAGGACCAGGAGACTGGAATAGTTCGGCGCCTTGGACGGATCCTCGAGCTCAAGACCCTCATGGGAAATGTGCCAGAGGTTCCTGTCGCGGGAGTAGCCCTTGCCCATCGACCATGGAAGATTGATGCCGTGTGCCTTGCAGTATTCAATCTCTGCCTCGCGGCTGTCCATCTGCCACTTGTCCGTCATACGCCACGGTGCGATCACCTTGATGTCCGGAGCGAGGGCTTTGATGCCGAGCTCGAACCGGATCTGATCGTTGCCCTTGCCGGTTGCGCCATGACAGATGGCGACGGCGTTCTCCTTGCGGGCGATCTCGACGAGCTTCTTGGCAATTGCCGGACGCGCCATCGAGGTACCGAGCAGGTAGCTGTGCTCATAGACAGCGCCTGCCTCCACACACGGCATAATGAAGTTATCGCAGAAGTCGTCGACAATGTCTTCAATGTAAAGCTTGGAGGCTCCGCAGGCTTTCGCGCGTTCTTCCAGCCCGTCGAGTTCCTCTTCCTGACCGACGTCCACGCAGCAGCAGATGACCTCGTAGTCAAATGTCTCCTTCAGCCACGGAATCATGGCTGTGGTATCCAGACCGCCTGAGTAAGCAAGAACAACTTTTTCCTTCGACATATGTAGAACCTCCATAAAAATAGATGTATGACTGCTGGTTTCTGTTCAAATGATGCCGGGAGATTCGGCTTCCGCCTGCCCGGCCGTTGGCAGTACTATACCGCAATCCGAATATATATGCAACACTAAATCAAAATATTCATGTATTATTCACGATACAAGCGCTTAATATGCATAAATAGTGAATATTATTACATGATTGCACCTTTACACAGGCCGGCCGCTGGTGTAGGATAAGGAACAGTTCAGCTATGAATGGATATTCTTATAGAAAGCAGGGACACTTCAATATGATTAAGGCGGGAATCATCGGTTCTACCGGATATGCAGGCGCAGAGCTTGTCCGGCTTCTTCTTCAGCATCCGGAAGCAGAGATTGTCTGGTACGGGTCCAGAAGCTACACCGGTCAGAAATATGCAGATATATATCGGAATATGTTTCAGATTGTCGACGCGGATTGCCTGGGAGATGATCTGGATGAGCTTGCAAAGCAGGCGGATGTCATTTTCACGGCAACCCCTCAGGGCTTCTGCGCATCGGTCATAGGGGACGGGATACTGGAAAGCACGAAGGTGATCGATCTGAGCGCTGACTTTCGTCTGAAGCGGGTTGATGTCTATGAGCAATGGTATCACCTGACCCATAAAGCACCCTCCTATATTCAGGAAGCCGTCTACGGGCTTTGCGAGATCAACCGGGACAAGATCGCCGGAGCGCGTCTCATCGCCAATCCGGGCTGCTACACAACCACCTCAATCCTGACGCTTTATCCGCTCGTGAGGGAAGGACTGATCGACCTGAAATCGATCATTGTCGATGCTAAATCCGGAACTTCAGGCGCGGGCAGAGGAGCGAAGATTCCGAATCTCTTCTGTGAGGTCAACGAGAGCATCAAGCCATATGGGGTTGCAACGCACAGGCATACACCAGAGATTGAGGAGCAGCTGTCCTATGCGGCCGGGCTTGACTACATGGACGGAGAGAGCATCCTGATTAACTTCACGCCGCATCTTGTCCCGATGAACAGGGGAATCCTGGCGACCTGCTATGCCAATCTGAAGGAAGGCGTAACCGAAGAGATGATTGGAAGGGCATATCAGAAATATTATGGTAATGAAACATTCATCCGCCTGCTCGGAGCAGGCCAGTTCCCTGAGACCAGATGGGTGGAGGGCAGCAATTTCATCGACATCGGATACAAGGCGGATCCCAGAACCGGCAGAGTGATAGCGGTCGGCGCGCTCGACAACCTGGTCAAAGGGGCCGCGGGACAGGCTGTCCAGAACATGAACATTCTGTTCGGGCTGCCGGAAGACACCGGGCTGAGGCTTGTCCCTGTATTCCCGTGAACCGAAAGAGCCTGTGAGAAAGATGGCATGTGTGCAGTCGGAATCGCCCTGTGACAGTGCGCAGGAAGTGTACAGGGAGAGTGCTGGATGCTATGGAATGTGAACTGGCTGCGCGTCCTGTGATATCGCGCAGGAAGCGGACAGAGACAGCCTGACAGAAGGAAGGAGAAGAACAGTACATGGAGATAAAAGAGGGCGGCGTTACATCCGCAAAGGGGTTTCGTGCAGCATCGGTCTGCGCCGGATTCAAGAAGGGCAGAAAAGACATGTCCATGATCGTATCGGAGGTTCCGTTTCACCTTGCGGGGACTTTCACGACGAACCTTGTCAAGGCTGCACCGGTGATCTGGGACAGAGCGATCGTTCAGACGAAGGGGACGGCGCAGGCAGTCGTCATGAACAGCGGGGTTGCGAATGCCTGCACGGGAAAGGCAGGCGATGAGACCTGCGCGGAGACCGCCGCCTATGCCGCTTCCAGACTCGGGCTTTCACCGGATCAGATTCTTCTCGCCTCGACCGGCGTCATCGGCGTCTCTCTTCCGATGGACAAGATCAGGCATGGCATTGACCTGATGCTGCCGCTTCTGTCGGACTCAGAAGGCGCAGGCTCGGCAGCTGCTGAGGGAATCATGACCACCGATACGGTTCGAAAGGAGTGCAGCATCCATTTTCAGCTCGGCGGCAGAGAGGTGACGCTCGGCGGGATGACGAAGGGGGCCGGCATGATCCATCCGAAGATGGGGACGATGCTCTGCTTCCTGACAACGGACGCCAGAGTCAGCCAGAAGCTGCTTCAGAAAGCGCTCCTGTCAGCTGTCCAGGATTCCTTCAATATGATATCGGTGGATGGCGATATGTCGACCAACGACACCTGCCTTCTGATGGCAAATGGACTTGCCGGCAATCCGGAGATCGTGGAGGAGGATGACGACTACCAGACATTCTGCGAGGCGGTCGGCACGTTGACAAAGCACCTCGCCCGTGCGATGGCGAAGGACGGAGAGGGAGCGCACGCGCTCTTTGAGGTCAAGGTACAGGGGGCATCTTCCAAGAAGCAGGCAGTGACGCTGGCAAAGTCTGTCATTGAGTCCAGCCTGGTGAAGACTGCCATCGCTGGACACGACGCAAACTGGGGACGCATCATCTGCGCGATGGGGTATTCCGGCGCTTCATTTGAGGAGGGAAAGGTTGACCTGTCCTTCAGAAGCCGCGCAGGGGAAATCCAGATAGCGAAGAATGGCGTCACGACAGGCTTCGATGAAGAGCTGGCGACAAAAATTCTGTCCGAAGATGAGATTACAGCGCTTATCGACATCCACGAGGGAACCTGTGAGGCAACGGCCTGGGGATGCGATCTGACGCACGAATACATCAACATCAACGCCGATTACAGGTCCTGAGGGCTGAAGCCCCGTGATCACGGCATATGACGGACCCGGAGAGGGATCATTCATAAGAGGTAGATTCAATGGAAGAGATTCATACAGAACAGCCGCTCGGCAAGGAAGAGATGTCCATGTACCTGGACAAGGCCGGAACGCTGATCGAAGCGCTCCCCTACATCCAGCATTTTCAGGGCGCGACGATCGTCGTCAAGTATGGCGGAAGCGCGATGGTCGACGAGAATCTGAAACGAAACGTCATCCAGGATGTGGCGCTTTTGAAGCTGGTCGGATTCCGGCCGATCATCGTCCATGGCGGCGGGAAGGACATCACGAAAATGCTCGGGAAGGTCGGAAAGACATCCGAGTTCAAGGCAGGGTTCCGCGTGACGGACGATGAGACGATGGATGTTGTCGAGATGGTTCTGAACCGGATCAACAAGAGCCTGGTTTCTCTGATGGAGAAGGTCGGGGTGAAGGCCTGCGGTGTCTCCGGCAAGGACGGAAGCCTTCTCCAGGTGTCGAGAAAAACGCCGGACGGGGAGGACATCGGTTATGTCGGGGATATCGAGCATGTCAACACGGAGCTGCTCGATACACTGCTGGACAATGACTTCGTCCCGGTCGTCTGCCCGATCGGGTTTGACGCGGATTACCATTCCTATAACATCAACGCGGATGATGCGGCGTGCGCAATTGCGAAAGCGATGAAGGCAAAGAAGCTGGTCTTTCTGTCTGATATCAAGGGTGTCTATGCCGATCCGGACGATCCGTCAACATTGATCTCGGAAATGACGGTCGAGCAGACGCTTTCGTTTATGGCGGGTGGACATGCCGGTGGCGGGATGCTGCCGAAGCTTCAGAACTGCGTGGATGCCATCGAGGCAGGCGTCGCGCGGGTCCATATCCTGGACGGGCGGATTCCGCATTCTCAGCTGCTGGAGTTCTTCACGACAAAGGGCATCGGTACCGCGATCATCGGAGACGAGGCGGAAGGCTGAGCGGTACGGCTGGCGCTGCCCTGGGGATGCGCTGCGGCTGTCGTTTTTGATGAAAACCATCCGCGGCGGTCTGCGGGGCCGCCTGCAGCTTCCGGATACATGTCGCCGCGGGCAGGGGCTTGAACCCGACGGCTGCCGGGATATCAGGAGAAGAGGAGACAGAACTGATGTCAGAATCAAAGAAAATCATGGACGAGACCGAACAGGTCGTCCTCCATACATATAATCGTTTCCCGGTCGTATTTGACCATGGACAGGGCGTGCATCTTTATGATGTGGACGGGAAGGAGTATCTCGACTTCGGAGCCGGAATTGCTGTCTTTGCGCTTGGCTATGGAAACGAAGCCTATAACCAGGCACTGAAGGATCAGATCGACAAGATCATCCACACGTCCAATCTGTTCTACCACAGGCCGCTGCTGGAGGCGGCACAGAAGGTGGTCGCCCACACCGGGCTGTCCAAAGTGTTTTTCACAAATTCCGGAACAGAGGCCATTGAGGGTGCGATCAAGGCTGCCCGCAAGTACGCCTACCTTCGGGATGGTCATGCAGACCATGAGATCATTGCGATGGAGCATTCCTTCCACGGCAGGACGGTCGGCGCCCTTTCCGTCACCGGCAATGCCCACTATCAGGAGCCGTTCAAACCGCTGATGGGCGGTGTCCGGTTTGCAAAGTTCAACGACCTCGATTCGGTCCGTGCGCTCGTGAATGAAAAGACCTGCGCGATCATCCTGGAGACAGTCCAGGGAGAGGGCGGAATTCATCCGGCGGACCCGGCCTTTCTGAAGGGGCTGAGGACAATGTGCGATGAGAAGGACATTCTCCTGATTCTGGACGAGATTCAATGCGGTATGGGAAGAACCGGATACTGGTTTGCCTGCGATGCGTACGGCGTAAAGCCGGATATCATGACATGTGCCAAGGCACTAGGCTGCGGCGTTCCGGTTGGAGCCTTTGTACTCGGAGAGAAGGCTGCCGCGCATTCGCTGGAGCCGGGAGATCACGGGACAACCTACGGCGGGAACCCGCTTGCCTGTGCAGCGGTATCGGAGGTATTCGACCTGTTCGAAAAGCTGGATATCATCGGACATGTCCGCGAGACGGCGCCTTATCTGGAAAAGAAACTGGACGAGGTGACTGCACGGCATGACTTCATAGTCGAACGCCGTGGGATGGGCTTTATGCAGGGACTCGAACTCTCCCCGGACCATCCGGCCGGGGAGGTCGTCAGGCGGGCACTCGACCTGGGACTAGTCGTCATGTCAGCAGGAGGCAATGTGATCCGTTTTGTTCCGCCGCTGATCATCACGAAGCAGGATATCGACTGTATGGTGGAGATGCTGGAGAAGGCACTCTAAAATGTCCTGGTATTGTGTAGGCTGCCGGTATTTCAGGACAAATGTCCCTGTTTTTGGTATAATTGACCCATCGAGTACAGACATGGGAGGATATACCTATGGAACAGGGACAGTATATCATGGCACTGGATGCGGGGACGACATCAAACCGCTGCATTCTTTTTGACAGAAAAGGAAAGGTCTGCTCGCTCGTTCAGCGTGAGTTTCAGCAGATTTATCCGCACCCGGGCTGGGTCGAGCAGAATCCGATGGAGATCTGGTCTACCCAGATCGGTGTTGCTGCGGAGGCGATGGGCAGGATCGGGGCAGGACCGGAGAATATTGCAGCGATCGGCATCACAAACCAGCGTGAGACAACGATTGTTTGGGACCGGTATACAGGAAAACCGATCTACAATGCGATTGTCTGGCAGTGCAGGCGGACAGCGCCGATCGTGGAGGAGCTGGCTCAGGATGGGTTTGGAGACAGAATCCGGGAGAAGACCGGACTGATTCCGGACCCTTATTTTTCTGCCACAAAGCTGAAATGGATTCTGGACCAAGTCCCTGGAAGCCGGGAGCTTGCTCGAAAGGGACGGCTGCTGTTCGGAACGGTTGACAGCTGGCTCATCTGGAATCTGACAGGCGGGGATGTCCATGTCACAGACTATACGAATGCGTCCAGGACAATGATGTTCGATATCCACAGCCTTTGCTGGGATCAGGAGATCCTGGAGAAGCTGGGGATTCCGGAACAGATGCTGCCGGAGGTCGTCCCGTCAAGTTATCCGTATGGCAGGACGAAGGATTGCCTGATCGGTGACGGCATCCCGATCTGCGGGGCGGCCGGTGACCAGCAGAGCGCACTATTCGGACAGTGCTGCTTCGATGCAGGAGATGTGAAGAATACGTATGGAACAGGCTGTTTTATGCTGATGAACACAGGGAACAAGGTCATCAGCTCCAGCCACGGCCTGCTGTCGACGATCGCCATTTCCCTTGCGCCCGGAAAGGTGCAGTATGCGCTGGAGGGTTCCGTGTTCGTCGCCGGCGCCTCGCTTCAGTGGCTCAGGGACGAGCTGAAAATCATCCCGTCGGCACCGGAATCCGAGCGGTACTGCAGGGATGTCGAGGACACAGACGGCTGTTATGTTGTCCCTGCTTTTACTGGTCTCGGGGCTCCGTACTGGAATTCATCGGCGAGGGGAATGATTGTCGGCCTGACAAGGGGGACAAACAGAAGCCATCTGGTCCGTGCAACGGTGGAGTCTCTGGCTTACCAGACGGCGGATGTCCTGACGGCAATGGAGAAGGATTCAGGGCTTCAGATCTGCAATCTCAAAGTGGATGGAGGAGCTTCCGCAAATGATTTTCTGATGAAGTTTCAGTCTGATCTTCTGAACACGGAGGTCACGAGACCTGCATGCGTGGAGACGACAGCGATGGGGGCGGCATTTCTGGCCGGTCTGTGTACAGGGTTCTGGAAGGATAAGGCGGAGCTTCGGGAAAACTGGTCAGTCGGCCATGTTTTTGAGCCCACCATGACGGAGGAGGAGCGCGAACGCCTGCTGGGCGGCTGGCACAGAGCTGTCGCGGCGGCGCTCGCGTGGGCGGACTACAGAGCATGAAGCAAGACTTCACAAATTGTGAATATTTTGTTAAACTGATGACACGCATGGCGGGGAAAACCGGATTCCTGGTCCGGGAGGTTGTGCGGATTGAAACAGATATGTAAGAAAGGGACAACAGGCAGGTGCGGATTTCTCTTCGCCCTTCTGCTTTCAGGACTGACAGCTGGATGCGGAAGCGGACAGATGGTCGAGGTGACCGGAATCCGGGATCTGCCGGTCAGTTCTGTCCGGGGTACGGAGCACGAGGCTGCAGCAGAAGAGGCTGCTGCAGAAGGTGCTGGAGCGGCGGAAAACAGTGCTGCAGCAGCGGAAAACAGTGTGGCAGCCGCAGGAAAAACAGCAACGGCAGCGGAAGCAGACAGTGCGACAGCGGCAGCAGACAGTGTGGAAGCAGCCGCAGGCAAATCTTCCGCGCCTGACAGCGCAGCGCCGGAAACTGTGCAGATGACCGCAGCGAGGATCATTGTCTACGTGCGCGGTGCAGTGAACCAGCCTGGTGTCTATCAGCTTGAGGAGGATGCCCGGATATTTCGGGCGGTTGAGGCCGCCGGCGGTTTTCGCGCAGATGCGGATGCCGAATGGCTCAACCAGGCGCAGCCGCTCTTTGACGGTGCGATGCTCACGGTTCCGACAAGAGAAGAAACCGCGATTCTCAGGCAAGCCGGGCAAACGGACGGCAGTGGAGCGCTCATTTCCGGGAGCAGCGGACTCACAGACAGTCAGGGGACGGCAATCGGCATCCGTCAGGGAAATTCCGGTTCCGCCGCTTCCGGGCAGGTACCTGATAAGAACGGACCTGGCAGTTCGCCGCCCACCGGGAGCGGAAGTGGTGGAGAGGCGCGTGTGAACCTGAATACTGCGCAGAGGGAAGAGTTGATGACGCTTCCGGGCATCGGGGAATCCAAGGCGGATTCAATTATACGGTACAGGGAAGAGCACGGTGCGTTCACGTCCCCGGAAGAGATCATGAACATCAGCGGAATCAAATCGGCGGTGTATACGAAGATCCAGGATCGGATTACAGTTTGACAAAAGTGAAGGCAGAGGCAGAGAGCATGGCGAAGAAGGTTCTTGTTGTTGATGATGAAAAGCTGATCGTGAAGGGAATTCGCTTCAGTCTGGAGCAGGACGATATGGAGGTGGACTGCGCCTATGACGGAGAGGAAGCCGTTCAGAAGGCACGGGAGAACCAGTATGACATTGTTCTTCTGGATCTCATGCTTCCGAAGCTGGATGGACTGCAGGTCTGCCAGCAGATCCGCGAGTTCTCGGATGTACCGATTATCATGCTGACTGCCAAGGGCGAGGATATGGACAAGATCCTTGGTCTGGAGTACGGTGCGGATGACTATATCACGAAGCCGTTCAATATTCTTGAGGTCAAAGCCCGGATCAAGGCGATCATGCGCAGAACGCAGACAAAGGCCGCGCAGGAACAGAAGGAGAAGGTCGTCCAGGCCGGAGACCTTGTCATGGACTGTGATGCGCGCAGGGTGTCGATCAAGGGCAAGGATATCAATCTGACGGCAAAGGAATTCGATGTTCTTGAGCTGCTGGTTCTGAACCCGAACAAGGTCTACAGCCGTGAGAATCTGCTGAATCTTGTCTGGGGCTATGATTATCCGGGGGATGTCCGTACAGTCGATGTCCATATCAGACGGCTGCGTGAGAAGATTGAGGAGAATCCTTCCGACCCGAAGTATGTCCACACCAAGTGGGGTGTCGGATACTATTTCGCAAATTGAACTGTCCATAAACGCCTGAATGAAAGCATCTGCGGTAATAAAAAGATGAAAATTTGTTCAGAGCCTGCTTATTGGTAAGAAAGAACGAAAGAATCATATCTTCATAAAACAGGACTGGCTTGTATGAATGTACAAGCCAGTCCTGTTTTTTTGGTTTGCGGCAAAGAGAAAAGTCGAAATATGCTCGAATTATACCGAGTCGGAAATTCCCGAGTAATATTGCACACCATTATCTTTTTACGTTAAAATAAACTCGGTATAAATCGAGTCGGATAATACCGAGTGAAAGGGCGTTAAAATATGCAGTTCCATGGACGTGATGAACAAAGAAAAAGATTTGCTCGTATATATAAAAAAAATGAACAGCAAGTAGCACTGCTGTTTGGAAGACGCAGGGTTGGAAAAAGTGAGCTGATTAAGCAGAGCATCAGGGAGACAGACTTGCGCAGCATTTATTTTGAATGTAAACAGACGACCGAACCTAATAATGTTGAAAGCCTTTGTACGTTGATAGCTGAACTGTTTCAGATTCCAAAACCAGCATTCAGAGGAATTGAGGAACTGATGGATTATCTGTTCAGAGAAGCAGAGAAAGAGCCGTTGATTCTTGTGCTTGACGAATATCCGTACCTGAGAGAAACCGTAAAGGGACTGGACAGTATCATGCAGTCATTAATTGACCGATACAAAGACAGTTCAAAGATCAAGCTGATCCTGTGTGGTTCATATGTGGATGTTATGAAATCTTTGCTGATAGAAGCAAATCCATTATATGGACGTGTGGACCTTACAATTGAGTTAAAACCAATGGATTATTATGAGTCTGCCTCTTTTTATCCCTCATTTTCGGATGAAGATAAGGTGAGACTTTACAGTGTTTTTGGCGGTATTCCATATTACAACAGACTGATTGATTCGAAGCTGTCTGCAAAAGAAAACATCATAGAGTTGATTGCTTCACCGGGAGCGCGTTTGGAAAATGAAGTCATTATGTATTTAAAAGCAGAGATATCAAAGCTTATAAATGCAAATGAAGTATTCGAAGCATTGGCGAAAGGGTATTCCAGATATGCAGATATCTTATCGCAGTCTCATGTAAGCAGTTCCCCAACACTGGCAGATACATTAGAAAAGCTGATACGTATGGATGTAGTTGCAAAAGAATCTCCAATCAATGATCCGTCGAACAAACGCAAAACAGGATATTATATAAGTGACAACCTGTCATTGTTTTATTATCGGTATATTTACAGACACTTATCACAGATGAGTATAATGGATCCGGAAGTATTTTATCAGAAATATATTGAAAAAGATTTTGAAGAAAAATATGTTCCATACCAGTTTGAAAGACTATGCACACAGTATCTGATCAGAGAAAACAGACAGGGAAGGATTGAACCGATATTTGAAAGAATTGGCAAATACTATTACGATGATCCGGTTAATCGCACAAATGGCGGATTTGATATCGTGACAGAAGATGAAAATGGATATGTGTTTTATGAGGCGAAGTTTAGAAAGAATCCGCTTCATGAGTCTATCATCCGGCATGAGATTGAGCAGGTGAAAGCAACTGGCATGAATTGCTATAAATATGGGTTTATATCTCGCTCTGGATTTGATATGAAGCCGGATGAAAATATGATATTTATCTCATTGGCCGAGATGTACACCTGTCAATGATTTATGACGAAAGGGACGGGATTGTAACTTGACCTGTTTTATTTTTAAGGTACGTTCGAAAGATAGGTAAATAATTGAAAAATGATTGCTATATTTGCTGTTAGGAAGTGAGTGTGATGAATGCAAAGATACTGATTGCTGACGATGAAAGTGATATTGTTTCCATGCTTGAAAGCTTTTTTGAAAGCAAAGGTTTCCGTGTCCTGCCCGCTCTCAATGGCGCAGAAGCCCTAAAACAAGTAGAAAAGCAGCCGGATATTATTTTACTTGATATCAATATGCCTGGAACAGACGGTTTGGAAGTTTGTCAGCGTATTCGTGATCATGTATCCTGCCCAATTCTTTTTCTTACAGCTCGGATTGAAGATGCAGATAAGGTAAAAGGCTTTGCCGTTGGCGGTGATGATTACATTGTGAAGCCATTTTCTCTGGTAGAGCTTGAAGCGCGGGTACGCGCACACCTGCGCCGGGAAACGCGGCATAACTTTGAAGCGCATATCAAGTTCGCCGGCAATTTGACGATTGATTACTCAGAACGCTGTTTGTTCTTTGGCGAGAAGCGTGTTGGCCTTGCGAAAAAGGAATTTGATATTGTGGAACTGCTTTCTCAAAATCCGGGACAGGTCTTTGATAAAGAGCGGATTTATGAGCGCATTTGGGGCTATGACAGCGAAGGAGATGGCAGCGTTGTGGCAGAGCATATCCGAAGAATCCGATCAAAAATTGCGGCATACACTGACCGCACATATATAGAAACGGTTTGGGGGTGTGGGTACAAATGGGTCAAATGAATTGTCATAGGCTTCATCTGTCTCTCCGAAAAAGCCTGATTCGCTATGTAGTTGCTTTCGTTCTACTTGCAGTCATTCTATCCGGCGTGACTTTTTCGATCTGTGACACCGCGTCCGAGAACATCAGTGCATCTTATCCCCCGTCAGGCGAAAAATATTATTTGACGAATGAGCAGGGGGAGCAATTGGGCAATGGCGCTTACATCGGGACAGTACCTGTCCCGATGTCAAAAGAGGACGAGTGTACCATTGCGCTGCTGGAGAAGCTGCCTATTGTTGCGACTCCCGTTTATTCTGCTTTCTGCATTATTGCCGCTGTGCTGCTATTTTACAGAAACAGGCTGAAAAAACCGCTTGCCGAACTGCGGATGGCTTCTGAAAAAATAGCGAACAATGACTTGAACTTTTCAATCGGTTATGACAGTAACGATGAATTGGGGCAGCTTTGCGCGTCCTTTGAAATCATGCGGGCAACCCTTGCGGATAATTTCTCTAAAATGTGGCGGCAAGTTGAAGAACGAAAAGCACTCAATGCCGCTTTTGCTCATGATTTGCGTACGCCACTAACGGTACTAAAAGGCTATAATGAAATGCTGCAAGCCAGCGAAAATCCCCAAACACAGGAAATTGCAGCCACAATGGGCAAACATATCTCCCGTATGGAAAGCTATGTGAGCAGCATGAGCAATCTTAGGCGTATGGAAGATACGCAGCCGGAGTATAAGTTGATAGACTTGCAGACAGTGGCATCTTCTTTGTATGACAGTGCAAAAATCGTATGTGAGAAAAACGGAAAAGAATTGATTTTTCATAATGACATACCTGTTTCGCAGTTATCCCTTGATGTGGTCTTTGTTTCACAAGTGCTTAATAACTTTATCTCTAATGCAGTTCGGTATGCCCAGACTGCGGTGACAATCTCTTTCGCCTTGCGTGACAACGGTCTGCTGCTTTCTGTAGCAGATGATGGAAAGGGGTTTGGCAAAAGCGGTCTGCAAAAAGCCACCAGTCCATATTACACAGAAGAAAGCAACCATTCCGAGCATTTTGGACTTGGGCTATATATTTGCAAGCTGCTTTGTGAACACCACAACGGCTATTTGAAGATCGAAAATACTGCAACCGGGGCAAAGGTATCCGCCTACTTCAAATCTCCTGCCTTGTAGATAAAAAGTAGATATTTCCAATCTATACTCTCCATGAAAACACATGGAGAGTATTTTTATTGCTCCCTATGGAGAAAGGAGCTTTTTGTATGGAATTAAAGACAATTGGGCTGACAAAAAAGTTCGGTTCCAAAACCGCTGTGGACAATTTGAATTTTACCTTAACAAATGGCGTTTATGGCTTGCTGGGCGCAAATGGCGCAGGGAAAACAACGCTTATGCGTCTGCTCTGTAATATCCAAAATCCTACTTCCGGGAAAATTCTGCTGAACGGAAAAAACATTGTGGGGCTGGGTGAATGCTATCGCAATCTTTTGGGCTACTTGCCCCAGCACTTCGGATATTACCCGGATTTTTCAGCGTTAGACTTTTTGCTCTATGTTTCCGCTCTAAAAGGGTTGGATGAGAAAGCGGCGCAGAAGAAGTCAAAGGAGCTGCTGGAAGCAGTTGACTTATCGAGGGAAAGCAAGCACAAAATCAAAACCTTTTCCGGGGGCATGAAACAGCGTTTGGGAATTGCACAGGCCATGCTCAATGACCCCCATATTTTGATTTTAGACGAGCCGACGGCTGGCCTTGACCCAAAAGAGCGCGTCCGTTTCCGCAATTTGATTAGCGCCTTTTCAAAAGACCGCATTGTAATCCTGTCTACGCATATTGTTTCCGATGTGGAGTTTATCGCAGAGGAAATCATTATGATGAAATCCGGGCAAATCATTCATTTTGGAAATCCGCAGGAGATTACTTCTGAAATCGACGGTCAAGTATGGGAATGTACGGTTCCGACTGCCTATGCGGAAAAATACGCGGCTGCCTACAATACAAGCAATCTGCGGAACATCAGCGGTAACCAGACGATCTTACGGATTATTGGAGATCGTCCGGCTATGGAAAATGCGGTAAGGGTGCGGCCTACTTTGGAAGATTTGTACCTGTTCTATTTCAAAGGGGGTTGTGAAGGATGCGAAAACTAATTCTTTTTGAGCTGCGGAAAGTATTTTCAAAGCGTTTATCTTTGATTGCTCTGTTCGGGATACTTCTGTTTTCTGTCTTGATTTCCTTTTCTACCTATCAAAACAAATATGCTTTTGACGGTATAAGTGCGGAAGGTACAGGTAAAACGGCAGTAGAAATCGACAAGGGAATTGCTGCGAAATACGAAGGGATATTGACCGACGAAAAAGTACAGCAAATGATGAATGATTTTGCACCGACTCATGATCTGCATGGCCTCAATGCGATGTACCTGTATCAAAACGCTACACAATCCGCCACCTTTTCCCGATTTGCTGATAAAGAGGGAAATTGGAACGGATTAAGTGTTTCGGATGTGTTCGGTAATGAAGAAATCAAAATTGGCTATGTAGATGGTTGGCTTTCAACAAGTAAAAACATGGTGCGGGTTTTTATCGCGCTTGCTCTTGCGGTTATCATCATGCTTGCTCCGATTTTCTCCGGCGAGTATGAAGGCGTTGACAATATCATATTGACAAGCAAATACGGCAAAACCAAATGCGCTACTGCAAAGGTGGTTGCAGGTATTCTCACCGCCATTCTTACTACCACACTGGTTGCAGCATTTAACCTGTTTTTGGCTCTTATCTTTTATGGAACGGAAGGACTGAATTGCAGTATTCTATTTGCCCCCAGCGACTTTGTGGAAGCGTTTATCCCTTTTAATATCACCTGCGGTACGCTGCTCAAATATCAAATTCTGCTGGCGTTTACCTGTACGCTTAGCGTTACTGGAATTACACTGTTTCTGTCTGCAATCTGTAAAAATCAGATTGTATCTTTGGTTGCATCGATGGCAATTTTTCTTTTTCCTGTTTTACTGCCGATCTCCGAAGTAAATCCATTGTTCCGATTGGTTGGTCTTCTTCCAATCTATCAAGTACTGGCCATTTCGCTTCTGTCGGTGGAGCAAATGAATAACGGTATGCTGTATGCGATATGGGCCATCCCGGCAGCACTGATCTTTTTGGGAGTTGGCGCCGTTTTCTCTCGCTGCGTATTTGCTAAGCATCAGGTTTCATAAGTTTTTGGTATCAAACCGCTGACACAAGATTTGTATGAAATCAATTTTCTTGTTCGCATGCAGATTGGAGGAAAAGATGACGTATGTCTTTGATGAGCATGGAGAACGACACCGATTCGATGTTTATTGTAAAATTGCTCCTCACCTGTAAAACGAGAGGGGCTGTATCTCGTTTTACAGGTGAGGAGTTTTAAGTAAATGAATAGTAATTGCCAGCCGGAATCCGCTGTTAAATTGCGCTTCCGGTTTTTTAATGGCCGGATTTCCGGCGAAGAGCACATAAACAAATGATGTGGTCGGCATAACAGATGCTAATAACCAGAGACCGATTGTTTTTCGTAGAGAAGAACGTCGGTCTTTTTTCATGTCCTGTTTACAAAAACTGGAAAAGAGCTGCACCTGACGGTCAACATCTATGGCGACACCATGGATGATGACACGAAAAAGATCATCGCAGATGGAAATGTCTCCCACGATATCCGGAGGACTTACGAGTTCCCTACCGAGTGGAAAGACCGTAAGCCGTCGGTCGTGTCGGCTCTTCGGGAAAAGGATGCTGCTGTCAAAGAAGTGAAAGCCGCGAAACCCATGCGCCAGAAGACAAAGAACCCGGAAATAACAAAAGATCGGAAGCTCTTCTGGGACAAATCGTACTGACAGGCACTCTGCAAGAGATGCCACGGCGTAAATAGTCAGAACAATTCAGAATGGCTTCCTGTTCTGGATGCTGTGAGAATGAGTTCAAGCATTCACAGAGTCCTCCGCTAAAACATCGTCGATCATTTTTTTAGCAGAGGAATATCTCTTTGCAGGGATCTCACCCTTTGCAATTGCACGAGCTTCCTTCATAGCGGCTTCTGTCTCTGCGTTATATCGTGGCTGACGTACATCAAAAGGAAGACCGCCTTCCATGAGAGATACATGAAGGAAGATGTTGATGGCATCGGTGACAGACATACCGAACTTGCTATAAAGATTCTCAACCTCGGATTTGAATTCAGGATCAATTCGGACGTTAATATTTGCCCTCAACTGTAAAACGAGATGCAACCCCTCTCGTTCTGGCCTGAGGCCATAATGGTTACTAATCAAATACCTGCCGGGAGGTTGCATCCCGGCTTGCAAAGAGATCAGTCA